>CAMOJW010000201.1 GCA_946617225.1 uncultured Lachnospiraceae bacterium | reverse complement strand
AGCGGGAAGGATTCACAAATCTTCTGAACAGAGGATTCGTCGACACCTTCCGGTCTGTGCACGGAGACGTGCGGGGCGCCTACTCCTGGTGGGCCCAGAGGGTCAGGACCAGCAAGATCAACAACACCGGCTGGAGGATCGACTATTTCCTGGTCAGCGAGAGGATCCGGGACAGAGTGAAGAGATCCGAGATGCTCGACTCCGGCCCGCGCCAGGATCACGCGCCGATCCTGCTGGAAGCGGATCTGTGAACGGCATGACAGATATGGAACGAACGGTTTAGTGAGGCTGCTGATTGTATAGAAGTGCTCTTGAAGCAGAAAGGACCCGAAATGCGTAGAACGATTTGCCTGCTGCTGACAACGATGATTCTTTCCTGCGGTCTGGCTGCCTGCGGGAGCAAGGACCTCCCGGACGAACCCTATGAGGCGGTCAGTTACAACCTCTACCCGGCGCCGGAGGACGCTTATGTCGGCGACACCATGCCCTTTGTCACGGAGGACGGGACGCTGGAACTCTATTACCTGTATGACACGGACCACAACGGGCAGGGGTACCATCCGTTCTATAAATATACGACGAAAGACCTGTGCTCTTATGAGGACCACGGAAAGGTCCTGGACTTCGGACTGATGTCGGATCCGGATCCGGCGCTCGGTACGGGCTCTGTCATGCAGGACAGGGACGGCCTGTATCACCTCTTCTATACCGGCCACAATGACACCGGAAACGGCGGCAAGGGCAAGGAGTGCGTGATGCACGCGACGAGCACGGACCGGGAGAACTGGACCAAGGTCCCGGAGGACACTTTCTTCAGTCCCGAGCATTACTCCAAGGATGACTTCCGGGATCCGGAGGTCTTCTGGGTCGAAGAAGAGCAGTGCTACTGGATGCTGATCGCAGCCAGGGAAGATGTCAAGGGAGGCGTCGTCGCCAGATACACGTCCACCGACCTGAAGAACTGGGAGTTTCAGGGTCCGATCTATGAGCCGCACGCACAGTATATGCTGGAGTGCCCGGACCTGTTTCAGATGGGGGACACCTGGTATCTCACTTACAGCTGGGACTGTGTGACCTACTATGCGATGAGTGACTCCATGTACGGTCCGTTCAAAGCGCCTGACGACAATGTGCTGGACGGCAGCGGCTTCGTTTTCTATGCCGCCAAGACGGCGGAACTGAACGGTGTGCGCTACCTCTGCGGCTGGCTGGGACGCCCGGGCTGGATCACGGACGCCGGGGCCTACCTGTGGGCAGGCAATGTTCTCAACCACCAGCTCCTGCGCAGGGAGGACGGAACGCTCGGCGTGCGGGAACCCGGGACATTCTCGAATTATTTTACAAAGGAGAAACCGTTCCGGGCCGTCAAAAAGGATGGCAAGGTCAGGATCAAAGACAGCAGCATCACCCTTTCGGCGGAGGAAGGCAGCGCGGCCCTGGCAGATATGGGAACCAGGCCGCCGACCATGATGCTGGAGTGCGACGTGACTCTGGATCCTGACGGCCGTGCCGGGTTCGCGTTCGGCGGCAGCCAGGAAGATGAGAGCTACACGGCTCTCTGCCTCGATGCGGGGCGCGGTCTGCTTCACTATGAAGGCTTTGAGATCGCGGACCTGGCCGCAGACGAACCGATCATCAGCACCCGATTTGATTTTTCCGGGTCGGAGGTCCATCACGTGAAGCTCGTGTGCGAGAACGAGATCGTCATCCTCTACATCGACGACACCAAAGCGCTCAGCTCCCGCATCATGCATTCTGTTGACGGCGCGCACATCGCCGTGTTCGCAGACGGCTGCGGAGCCTCGTTTTCTGATATCCGGATGAAGCTGCCGGAGTGACCTGACGGTCGATTCCTTCTGATACAAAGTGCCAATATCATTGAGCTTATCGGCAAAGTAAGCTATAATAGTGCGGATATCTTTTGCAGAACATGCAGAAACGTTAACTATACAGACACAGGAGAGAGACAGATTATGGACAGAGAACAGTTCCTGGAGGTTTATCGCCATTCCCTCGCGCACATTCTGGCGAAGGCGGTCATTGAGATCTACGGCAAGGAAGTGCAGTACGCCATCGGCCCGCAGATCGCGGACGGCTGCTACTATGACTTCGTGCTCCCCACCGCGATCACGGAAGGGGATTTCCCGGCCATCGAGAACAAGATGCGCGAGATCATCAAGAGAAGAGAGGACTGGAGAGTCGAAGAGGTCTCCAAGGAGAGAGCCCTGGAGATCTTCCGTGAGCAGAGATTCAAGACAGAGCTGATCCAGGATCTTCCGGATGAGGAAGTGATCACTGTCTACTATACGGGCGATGACTTCGTGGACCTCTGCCGCGGACCGCACATCGACAACTCCCAGCTGCTGATGAGTGTGGCCTTCCAGATCAAGTCGGTCTCCGGCGCCTACTGGAGAGGGGACGAGCACAGGGACCAGATGCAGAGAGTCTATGTCTATGCTTTCCCGGACCAGAAGCAGCTCAAAGAGCACCTGAAGATGATCCAGGAGGCCATGGAGCGCGACCACAAGAAGCTCGGCCCGCAGCTCGAGCTCTTCATGTTCAACGAGACCGCACAGGGAATGCCCTACTGGCTGCCCCGCGGCTGGAAGCTGTACCAGGCCCTGATGCAGTACTCCCGCGACGTGCAGGACCTGCACGAATATCAGGAGATCTCCGCGCCTGTGATCAAC
>CAMOJW010000200.1 GCA_946617225.1 uncultured Lachnospiraceae bacterium | reverse complement strand
ATTCAGTTTGTTCCATTCGCTCTCGCCGTGTCTGATCAGAACCAGTTTCATCATAGTACGGAATTCCTCCTTCTCTGGATCCTCGTTAGAGTGATCGGGACACGGGCGGATCTTCTGACACACATGTCCCATGGATCAGTTGCGTGTTTCCTGACATCGCCCCGGCATCGCAGAGCGCAGGGTGATGTATAATAATAATTTAACAAATACGGAACAGAGTGTAAAGTCCGCAGAGCGATTGTGATACTTGCACAAAGAAAAAAACTCGATTTGTCGAAAAGGTTTCTTGTCCGCGGGGAGCGGATGCGGTACGATTAAGGAAACCAGCAGGCACCCTGCGGTTTCCGCGATCACAGAGGACAGGATCCCGCCGGGAGAGAAGATCCCTCCCAAAGAGGAGGGATACACTGTACATTTCCGGGAGGTGAGGAAATGGATATCGAAGGAGCCAGGAAACAGGTCCTCGAGGCAGCGATAGAAGCCTATAAGAAAAAAGGCCTCCGCTTCACCATGAGCGATCTGGCCGCGGAAGTGAAGATGAGCAAGAAGACGATCTACCGTCTCTTCTCGGACAAGGAGGACCTGCTGATGCAGGTCGCGGACTACTGTTTTGACGTCATCAAGCGCGCCGAACAGGAAGTGATGGAATCCGGGCCCGAGGATACAGTGGAGAAGCTCCGCTCACTGATGGGCGCCATGCCGGAGATCTATCAGAGCGTGGACATGCGCAGGCTCTACGAGCTCGGGGAGCGGCACCCCCGGGTGTACGCCAGGGTGCAGGAGCGGCTGGAGAACGACTGGGAATCCACCATTGCCCTTCTGCGCAGGGGAATGGAAGAGGGCAGTATACGGCCCTGCAGCATTCCGCTCGTCAAAGCCATGTTTGAAGCGACGCTCGAGCGATTCTTCCAGGAGAATCTCCTGACGGAAGCGCAGCTCAGCTACCAGGAAGGCCTGAAGCAGGTGGTGGATATCCTGATCGACGGGATCAAGGCCAGAAACTGAGAGAATTACAGGGATAACGACAGGGGGCATCGGAAATGAAGAAACTGACTAAAGGAAAAATGTGGTGCTTTGCGATCGGCCAGTTCGGCTGGTCCCTGCTGAGCGCGCTGATCACGAACTGGCTGGTGTATTTCTATCAGCCGGACACGGAGCAGATCGCCCAGGGACAGGTCCTTTTTATCCCGCAGGGGCGGGTGATCCTGGGGATCGCCACCATCATCGGCGGGATTGCGGCGCTCGGCAGGATCTTCGACGCCGTGACC
Organism: uncultured Lachnospiraceae bacterium; assembly: GCA_946617225.1. Classification (GTDB taxonomy): domain Bacteria; phylum Bacillota; class Clostridia; order Lachnospirales; family Lachnospiraceae; genus CAG-791. Next base: position 1,441 of record CAMOJW010000200.1, on the reverse strand, counting down.
GACCCGCTCATCGCCAACCTGTCCGACCGCTCCAGGAACCCCAGGGGGCGCAGGATCCCTTTCATGCAGAGGATCGCGCTGCCCTTCGCGTTGGTGACGGTCCTGGTGTTCTGGGCGCCCGTGAACGGGATCTCCGCCGTGAACAGCGTCTGGCTGCTGGTGACGCTCCTGCTGTTCTACCTGTTCATGACCACCTACTGCACGCCTTATAATGCGCTGATCTCCGAGCTGGGCACCACGCAGGACACGCGCATCAGCATCTCCACCTATATCAGCGTGACCTTCCTTCTGGGCAGCGCGGTGGGCTATGCGGCGCCTTTTATCTGGGGAGCGCTCGAGCCCTCCATGGGCCGCATCATGGCAGTGCGCATCACCTTCCTGGTGCTGGCGGTGATCGGGTTCGCGGCCCTGCTGGTCCCTACCTTTACCATCAACGAGAAGGACTATGTGACCACCGTCCCTTCCAATGACGACGCCTTCACCTCGCTGACCAAGACGTTCCGAAACGGCGATTTCCGCGTGTTCGTGGGAAGCGATGTGCTGTATTTCATCGCGCTGACCATCTTCCAGACGGGTCTTCCCTTCTTCATCACGACCCTGATGAAACTGCCGGAGACCTACACCACCATCCTGTACGTGGCCATGACGCTGCTCTCGTTCGTATGCTACATGCCGGTGAACATCCTCGCCCACCGCATGAACAAAAAGAAACTCGTGCTGATCGGCTTCTGCGGACTGGCTGCGGTCTACGCGATCACGTCGATCTCGGGTCTCCTGGGCATCTCCGGCCTGGTCTACGGCATCGTGATCGTCTGTGCGGCGGCCTTCCCCATGGCGATCCTGGGGATCCTGCCGCAGGCCATCGTCGCCGACATCGCCGAAGCGGATGCCAGAACGACGGGCGAGAACCGCGAGGGCATGTTCTTCGCGGCGAGGACGTTTGCCTTCAAGATGGGCCAGAGCATCTCCATGCTCCTGTTCACGGCGTTTGCCAGCATTGGTGCCGGGACCGGATTCGGCTACCGGCTGGCGGCCATCGTGGCTGCCCTGATCTGCCTCTCCGGCGCGCTGGTGCTGTCCCGCTACGACGAGAAGAAGATCCTCGGCATCATCGTCACAGAGGAAGGCGACTGATATTCGTCTTCGGACACAGAAAAAACCCCCTGCATCTGTGCGAGGCACGGATGCAGGGCGTTTTTCAGTTAAGTGGTCTGCCAGAGCTGAAATGGACCCGAATAAGGCCAGGAATGTTACTCGTTCCAGCCTGACCGGAAGACGGTGGTTGATTGGCAAGAGGTGCTGACGCACCTCTGCCTCCAAGGAGACCCGAAGTCATCACGAGAACAGGAAATCATCAGTTGTAGTGACAGCCAGAGGCTATAAGAGGCCGGGAAGTCACTACAGAAACAGGAAATCATCAGTTGTAGTGACAGCCAGAGGC
>CAMOJW010000199.1 GCA_946617225.1 uncultured Lachnospiraceae bacterium | reverse complement strand
GTCTGTTAATATGCTAACATGTCACCTCAAAGCTTTCTAACAGTTAGTTTACTATGCCTTTGACAGGCAAATGGTTGTTATATGTCCGCGTCAGATCCTGTCATCATCGATCATCTGACAATACTCGTCGAACTCCTCCCGGATGGCCCTGATCATGCCTTCCGCGTATTTGGGCATCGGCACATCGGAGGGATACACCAGCGTGATCCTGTTCGATCCCGTCTCTTCCACGCGGAAACTGCAGATATCCTCCGGCAGGGCGATCCCCTGGCGGATATGGTCGTAGAGCGTCATGGTGCTGACGATCGCCGCGCCGTCACCGTCGACGGCGAGCCGGAACAGGACCTCCGGCAGATCGCTCTCGAAAATGATCCTGGGCAGGATGCCCGCCTGGCGGAAGGCCTGCTCCAGCGGTATGCGCAGCCGGTTTCCCCGCGGAGGGAACAGCATGGGGATCTCGCGGATCTTTCCGAGGCGGAATCCCTCTGTCTGGAATTCGCGGATCATCTCCCCCGTACTGTCCCCGTAGACGCTCTCCAGGAGATGACGGCTCACGACACAGCGGAACTGCTCGTCCACCAGAGGGATCACCTTCAGTCCCGTCCCCTTGCGCACATCGATACCGATCATCATGCTGATGTCGCCCTGCTGCAGGGCTTCGAGGAGGTGGTCGGTGTTTTTCTCCATAAAGCGGACTTCGATATGCGGATACTCGGCGTGGAACCTGCGCCAGATGCCGCTGCCGAAAACGCCGCTCCGCATATAGGAGATGCCCACGGTCAGATAGGCCGCATTGTTGCGGGAGATATCAGCAAAACCGCTCACCATGGCATTCTCCGCCTGCAGGATCTGCCTGGCATAAAACACCATGTTCTCCCCTTCCGGGGTCAGTTTGAGAACGGGCTTGCGCTCAAACAGAGTCACTCCGTATTCCTCTTCCAGACGCCGGATATGGCCGGAGAGGCTCTGCTGTGTGATAAACAGCCTGTGCGCTGCCCTGGTAAAATTCATCTCCTCTACAACTGTAAGGAAGATCGTGAAAGAATTCAGCGTCATCGTATTCACTCTCCGGTCAATGTATAACGCATTGTCTGATCAAAACCGGTCACACACTCTCTGTTCTAAGATAACACAGTGTGTCAAAGCTTTCTAACAGAAAAGAGGTCTGTTTTTTGCAGTTCCGAGGCTGTTATATGTCATCGGTCTCCTGCAGAAACAGTGCTCTGAGCGTCGTTTCATACTCCGCAAAGACCGTCCGGATCACATCGATCATCTCTTCCGCGTAGCGCGGCAGCTGCGTGTCAGCGAGCAGGGCGGCGGAGACCGTGCTCACGCCCGCGTCACGGATCCGGAAGAGGCAGCAGTTCTCCGGGATGGACACCCGTTGCTCCTCAGCGTCATACAGTACCATCGGGCTCAGGATGCCGGCGCCCTCCCCCTCGCAGACGAGCCGGTACAGTACATCCTGCCTGTCGCTCTCCAGAAGGACTCTGGGCCTGGTCCCGGTCTTCCGGATCATTCTCTCCATGGCAGTCCGCAGGCGATTGCCGCGCGGGGGCAGCAGGAGCGGCATCGTCCCGAGCTCTCTCAGCGTAATGGGAGCTGCGGGCCCCGGCGCAGGGCTGTCCTTGCCGCAGCAGGTCTCGTACATCCGCCGGTCGACGAGACAGCACAGGCTCTCCCGGATCAGCGGGATCACCCGGAGTCCCGGCAGGGGGCGGATATCCACGCCGATCATGAGCGTGATCTCCCCGCGCTGCAGCTGCTCCAGGAGGGTATTCGTGTTCCCCTCCGTGAGCCGCACCTGGATATTGGGATGGTCCCTGTGGAACCTGTTCCAGATCCCAGGGGAGAAGACCGTGCTCCGCATATAGGAGATCCCCAGCCCGAGGTCGGCTTTTCTCTGTGAGGAGAGATCAGCGAACTCGCTGATCATCTCATTCTGCGTCCGCAGGATCTGGGCCGCGTAGAAGGCCATGTTCTCCCCGTCCGCCGTCAGGCGCAGTTTCGGTTTCCTCTCAAAGAGCGTCACGCCGTACTCTTCCTCCAGCCGGCGGATATGGCCGGACAGGCTCTGCTGCGTGATAAACAGTCTCTGCGCTGCCCGCGTGAAGCTCATTTCCTCCACGACGGTAAGAAACACTGTCAGCGTATTGATCGTCATACTGTGCTCCGTTTCCGAATCCTCTGTTCGATGCCGTGCAGCGTCTGCATGCACTGTGTCCATTATATCACAGCGGCGGGGCAGACCCGCTCTCTGCCGGAGAAAAAACATCACGGCCTTCAGCGGATATCCTCCCGCGCGGCGCTGTGCCCCGCCGTTGACATTCCCCGGCGGCCGGGAGTACTATCACTTCAAACCGGACTTGATCTCAACAGGAGTAACTCCGCATGCTTTCATTACTGACCCGTTACTGGGTCCTCTTTCCGCTCGTGTTCGCCGCAGGGCTGGTCGACGCCATCGCCGGCGGCGGCGGGCTGATCTCTCTCCCCGCCTACATGCTCGTCGGTCTGCCTCCGCACCAGGCGATCGGCACCAATAAACTCAGTTCCGCCATGGGAACGAGCGTATCCACCTTCCGCTTCATCCGGTCGGGATACGTCCATCTGCAGACGGCTGTCTGGGCCGTCCCGTTCGCACTGCTCGGATCATGGGCAGGTGCCCGGCTGAACCTTCTGATCAGCAACAGCATCTTCAAAGTGCTCCTCCTGGTCATCCTGCCGGTCACC
>CAMOJW010000198.1 GCA_946617225.1 uncultured Lachnospiraceae bacterium | reverse complement strand
CGGACGTGGACGACAAGATCATCCGCAGGGCTCAGGAGGAGAACGTGGATTCCGAGGTGATCTCGGAGAGATATATCGCCGAGTGCCGGAAGGACATGAAGAGCCTCTCCGTGCGCGAGGCCACCACACACCCTCAGGCGACCAAAGAGATCGACGGCATGATCGAGATGATCCAAACGCTGATCGACAAGGGTTATGCCTACGTGGCCGCTGACGGCACCGTCTATTACAGGACCCTCAAGTTCCGGGAATACGGCAAGCTCTCCCACAAGGATCTCACCAACATGCGCAGCGGTTTCCGCGAGCTGCAGGTGACGGGTGCCGACCAGAAGGAAGATTCGCTGGATTTTGTCCTCTGGAAACCCAAGAAAGAGGGAGAGCCCTACTGGGAGTCCCCCTGGTGCAAGGGCCGTCCCGGCTGGCACATCGAGTGCTCGGTCATGTCCAGGAGGTATCTGGGACAGCAGATCGACATCCACGCCGGCGGCGAGGACCTGATCTTCCCGCACCACGAGAACGAGATCGCCCAGTCCGAGGCTGCCAACGGAGTGCCGTTCGCCCGCTATTGGATGCACAACGCGTTCCTGAACATCGACGGGGCCAAGATGTCCAAATCGGCCGGCAACTTCTTCCTCGTGCGGGACGTCGTGGCACAGTATGATCCCCAGGTCATCCGATATTTCATGCTCAGCGTCCATTACAGGAGGCCGCTCAACTGGGCGGAGGAGTTCGTGGCGGCGGCGCAGGTGGCTTATGAGAAGCTCCTGAACTGCGGCGACAACCTGAAGTTCCTGCTGAAGACTGCGAAGGGGCCGGTCACCGGGGAGGAGAAGGCGCTCCTCGAGGAGATGGAGCAGTACCGCCGCAGCTTCGAAGAGGCGATGGACGACGACTTCAACACCGCGGATGCCATCACGGCGCTCCTGGAGCTGGCGAGATGGATCAACAGCCATGTCAGCGGAGAGTCCTCGCAGGCATTTCTGGAGCAGGTGCAGTACCTCTATGAGGAGCTGGCGGGCATCCTGGGCCTCGTGACCGAGCGTGACGACGCTCTGGAGGAGGATCTGGCGGCTTACGTGGAATCTAAGATCGAAGAGAGAAAAGCCGCCAAAAAGGCGCGCAACTTCGCTCTGGCGGATGCCATCCGTGACGAGCTGAAGGAGAAGGGCATACTTCTGGAGGACACCAGAGAGGGCGTCAAATGGAAGAAAGTCTGAACTATTACGGACTGAAAGAACAACAGACAGAGGACGCTGTCCCTGCGCAGGAGAACGCCTCCCCTTCGGGGGAGGCGTCTGTTGAGATATCCGCGGGAGACGATCCGTCTGCGGAAGGCAGCAGGGCAGCGGCACAGATCCGGATCCCTGCATCGGCTTCTTTCCGGGAGCAGATCGCGGCGGCTTTTCCCCACGGGGAGACGGACATCCGCAGCTATTCCCCGCTGGCGCTGGCTTTTCTCGGGGATGCGGTGTACTCCCTGATCGTGCGCACGGCGCTGCTGGACAGGGGAAACAGGCAGGCGGAGAAACTCCACAACGAGAGCACTTATTACGTCTGCGCGGCCGCCCAGGCTGCGCTGGCGGATTCACTGGCAGACCTCCTGACGGAGGAGGAAGCGGCCGTTTACCGCAGAGGGCGCAACGCCAACCCGTTCCACTATGCGAGGAGCGCGTCGGCAGCGGACTATCGGAAAGCGACGGCACTGGAGTGCCTCTGCGGCTGGCTGTGGCTGCAGGACCGCACGGAGAGGCTTCTGGAACTGATCGGAACAGGACTGGAGAGGACGACGGGACGGATATGAGAGACGAGAGACAGAACGAGAGATACGGCGACAGACGCGGCGACAGGCGCAAAGAATACTCTGCCGGCAGGCGGGAAGGACGCGCCGTCGAAAAGCAGGACAGGAGACAGAGCAGGAGACAGGACGAACAGGACCGTGAGAGAACGGTAGATCGCGAGAGGATGGTCGAGGGGCGCAACGCCGTGATCGAGGCCTTCCGCTCCGGCAGGACGGTGGAGAGGCTGTACGTGCAGTCCGGTCCCCGGGAAGGCGCCATGAACACGGTGCTCAGAGAGGCCGAGAAGCATGGCACCAGTGTCCGTTACCTGCCCAAGGAGAAGCTGGACCTCATGTCGGAGACCGGCCGTCACCAGGGCGTCGTGGCGATCCTGGCCGCCTATCACTACGCGGAGATGGAGGATGTGCTGGCCAGGGCGGCCGACAGGGGCGAGGAGCCCTTTCTGATCCTTCTGGACGGCATCGAGGACCCCCATAACCTCGGGGCCATCATCCGCACAGCCAACCTGGTGGGAGCCCACGGCGTCATCATTCCCGAGAACCGCGCGGTGGGCATCACCGCCACCGTCGTCAAGGCTTCGGCCGGTGCGGTGCACTATACCCCCGTGGTCAAGGTGACCAACATGGTCCGCACCATCGAGCAGCTCAAGCAGAAGGGGCTCTGGTTCGTGTGCGCGGATATGGATGGCACGACCATGACGCAGCTGAACATGAGAGGCCCCATCGGTCTCGTGATCGGCGCGGAAGGAAGCGGTGTCAGCAGGCTCGTGAGAGAGAACTGCGATATGGTGGCTTCCATCCCTCAGAAGGGGGAGATCGATTCCCTCAACGCTTCTGTGGCCGCCGGCGTACTGGCTTATGAGATCCTGCGCCAGAGGATGGGCTGACGAGGGCGTGACAGGCATCCTGGCGGTACGCAGGCCGCAGGCGCATCAGGACGGAGGCGCAGAGAGGACGGGATCATGTATGAAACGACAGGCGGCGGGACCGGCAGCCGCTATGAACTGCTGACGGACGAGGAGCTCGCCGCGGAGAGCAGGGACGGCGACGGCCGGGCCACGGACCAGCTCATGGAGCGGTACAAGGAGACGGTGCGCCGGCGCGCGCGCTCCATGTACATGCTGGGCGGCGACGAGCAGGACCTGATCCAGGAGGGCATGATCGGCCTGTTTCAGGCCGTGAGGGACTATGACAGCGGACGGGACGCCAGGTTCAGGACTTTTGCCGCTCTGTGCGTGGAACGCAAACTCTACGCCGCGGTGAGA
>CAMOJW010000197.1 GCA_946617225.1 uncultured Lachnospiraceae bacterium | reverse complement strand
ACGCCGATGATGATGTGGGGGTCATCGCTGCCCTTGGAGCGCACCGCTTGCAGCCGGCAGGACTTCTCCTCCCCGTCGATCATCAGCCTGTAGCGGAGGGTGAAGATCCCGTTTCTCTGGATCTGGCCCATGATCACCGAGGGCTCCATGGCCTCCGTCACCATAGGACGGTCCTCCGGAAATACCACCTGCATGATGTCCTGCTTCAGGTCGGTGAAGAAATCGGAGCCGCCGCGCTGCAGCTTCAGGCTCTCATGCCACGACCGCGTGCCGAATTCCATGTAGTACCCGGTGTTCATGTCCACGTAGTAGAGGCTGTCGAAACCGATCTCCATGGCCTCGGAGATGCTGAAGGAATCGCTGCCCGCCGGGGTCTCGCTGTTCTCGGTGCCGGCCTCGCGTTCCGCGTAGCGCTTTTCCTCCAGGAAGCGGACAAAATCCGCCGCCGGGACAGGTCTCGAGAAATAGTACCCCTGTACGATGTCGCAGCCCATGGCCTTCAGGGCCACCATCTGCTCCCTGGTCTCCACGCCCTCGGCCACCACGGGCACATGCAGATAGTCCGCGATATCCAGGATCAGCTCCAGCATGCGGATATCCCGGTGTTCGTTGAACGCGTTCCGGACGAACATCATGTCCAGCTTCAGGATGTCGATGGGCAGGTGCGAGAGCATGCCCAGGGACGAGTACCCCGTCCCGAAATCGTCCATCTCGATCTTGAAGCCCAACTGGCGGAGCTCCCGCACACGGGTGATGATGAGTTCGGAGTCGCTGGTGTAGGCGGATTCCGTGATCTCCAGGAACAGCTCCTCGGGCTCCAGCCCGAACTCCGCGAGCAGTCCGCTGAGATACTGGACCAGGTCCGGGTCGAACATGTCCACGCGGGAGATGTTCACGGACACAGGGACAGAAATCCCGTAGCTGTCCTTCCACGCCCGGATCTGGCGTGCCGACTCCCTCCACACGTAGCGGTCCAGCGTGCGGATCATGCCGTTGGATTCGAAGACCGGGATGAAGGCGCCGGGACTCACCAGCCCCAGTTTCGGGTGCTCCCAGCGGACGAGGGCCTCCGCGCTGGTCAGATCGGGGATCTCCCCGCGCACGTCAAATTTGGGCTGATAGTATACCTTGAACTGACGCTCTTCGATGGCCGTGTGGAAATCTTCCGAGATCTGCTCGGCGTAGAGCTCGGTCTCATGCAGCTTCTCATCGTAGAGAGCGATGGTCCGGGAATAGTTGTCACGGACCGTATCGGCGGCCATTTTGGCCCGGTCGAAGCGCCTTTCGATGTCTATCCCCTTGTCGACGGACTCATAGATGCCCATGCGCAGACGGACTCTTCCCGCGGAAACGTCCTCTTCCGCCAGGCTCCGGGAGGCCTCCTCCAGGATCATATCGTAATCGTCTCTGTGCGGGCAGTACACCAGAAAAGTGTCCGCCTCCCTGCGGGATACTATGCCGCCGGACTCCTGGACCATCTCCCGCACCATCTGTCCTATCCTGCGGAGGACCTGGTCCCCGTATTCCTTGCCGTAGCGCTCGTTGATCAGATGGAAGTGATTGACGTCGATGACCACGGCGTCCATGGCCATCCCCGTGTGGTGCTGGTCGAACTGCTCCGCGTAGCGGTAGAAGAACTCGCGGTTGTAGAGTCCCGTCAGCTCGTCGCGCTCCGTGACCTGGATGATCTGCCGGTCCTCCGACAGCTCTATGGTGCGCCGGATCCTGGCGAGGATGATATCTCTCTGCGGATACGGTTTGGGGATGAAGTCAGAGGCCCCGAGGGAGAGGCATTCGATCTCCATGTTCTGGTCCGCCGTCAGCACGATGACCGGAATATAGGAGAGCTCCTTCTCCGCTTTCAGCACCTTCAAAAGCTCCGTCCCCGACATGCCCGGCATCATGATGTCCAGCAGGATGAGGGACAGCTGTCCGGCGTGTTCCCTGGTCAGCGCGAGCGCCTCCAGGCCGTCCGCGGCCGTGAGCACCTCGTACTCGTCTTCCAGAGCTGCACTGAGCATCTCCCTGTTGATCATCTCATCATCCACGATCAGGATCAGACGTTTGCCGTTACTGGAGTGGAATTTGTCGTGGCTTACCAGCATGTCTGCAACCTCTCTGTATGATAACCTTCGCACCGGAAGGGCATACGTTCCCCTATAAAATATAGTATAAGTCAGGGCAAAAAGGAACTTGATATTTCTGTAACATATTCAAACATATTCGGAACAAAAAGGGACTGCCGCACCGCAGTGCAGCAGTCCTTTTTCCCGCCGGTCCGGTCCGTTGACGGGCCTGTTTTTATCCCTTCATCGCTTTCACAAGCGCGGCGATCTCCTCGCTCCTGCAGTCCTCCGCGAAATACGCGTCGAAATGCTCGCCGGCCAGCGCTCCCCTGACCAGTTCCCTGTCGAGCGCGGGGAGGATCTCTGTCAGGGGCTTCAGCGCGGCGGCGCGGACCCCGTCCAGGATCTTCTTGTTGGCCTGCTCCGGCACGGCCCGCTCCTTCGGATAGCCGCCGCCGAAAGGCTCACTGAAGAGCTTCTCGAAGATATACTGAAGGTTCAGATCTCCGCCCCAGCCGAAGCCCAGCGCGTAGGGGATGGAGATGGCGTTCCCGTCGTTGATCTGGGCAAAGGTGTACGCGTCGAGCGGCGTCGCCACATGTCCGCAGATCACGCCCGGGAAGGAGTTGAGGGCCAGCATGGCGCCTTCGCCCGTCCCGCAGCCGGTCACGACAAAATCCGCCGCGCCGCTGTTCAGGAGCACCGCGGCCAGGATGCCGTTCTGCACGTAGGTGAGCTGCGGCTCGCCCTCCTTGCCGTACATGCCGTAATTGCGGACGGTGTGGCCCAGCGGCTCGGCCACCTTCTTCAGGGACGCCTCGACGATGCTGTTCTTGGCTGCCTGCGAGTTCTCCATGATCAGTGCGATCTTCATATCCGTGTCCTCTCTTTCCTGAAAAAAGGGGTGCGGCTCGGTGAGCCGCGCCCCGTGATCATCGTGTGCTGCTTGCTTACTTGGCCTGCTGCTCCGCCCAGTACTCCTTGAGGGGCTTGTAGACGGTGCTCTGGAAGTTCTTGAGGATGTTGCCGAAATGGCTGACGTCGTTCCTGCAGATGAGGAGCTTGCAGCCCTTGTCGGCCAGCTCCTTGGCCTTCTCCGCAGTGGGAGGGGCGATGGGGCTCATGACCGGGATGCCCTTCTCCTTGCACTTGGCGAACAGGAGCTCCAGACGGTCCTTGACCTCCGGGATGCTCATGTTGTAGGTGTCGAGGATGCCGAGGGACAGGGCCA
>CAMOJW010000196.1 GCA_946617225.1 uncultured Lachnospiraceae bacterium | reverse complement strand
GATGAGGCTGTCAGCACAGCCGCCATGGAAGAACTGCAGCATGGACTCGATGAGACCGTCAGCTGCCTCTTCCGGAAGGAAAACCTGCTGCTGGACTGCACCGCTTCGGCCGAGGACACGGAGAGGGTCCGCGCACTCATGCCCGCCTGGACAGAGGCGCTGATCACAGGACCCGTGGAGACCGGTCTGTTCCGTCCGGCCGTGACCGGCAGGAAGGAAGCCTACATCACGCCCGGACAGGTGCAGTATGTCTGCCGCGCAGGCTCTTTCCTGAGCCCGGAGAGGCCCTACACGGGTGCCCTGAAAGTGCTCCGCGTCCACCTGGCTTACAATTATCTGTGGCCGCAGGTCCGCGAAAAGGGCGGCGCCTATGGCTGTATGAACGGTTACAGCAAGAATGGCAGCGGCTATATGGTCTCTTACAGAGATCCCAACCTGCGCTCCACGGAGCAGGTGTATGAGAACGCGGCAGCTTTTGTCCGTGAGACTGCCCTGGATGAGGCAGAATTGACCAGGCTGATCATCGGTGCCGTCTCGGATCTCGACCAGCCCATCAACCCCGCCCTCCTGGGCGCGTACTCCATGTATGCCTGGCTGTTGGGCGATACGGAGGAGGATCTTCAGAGAGAGAGGGACGAGATCCTCGCGTGCTCTGCGGAGGATATCCGCAGGCTGGCGGATTACCTGGATGCCATCATGCAGACGGGAGCCTTCAGTGTCGTGGGTACCGAGAGCAGCATCCGTGAGAACGCGGATCTGTTCGACAGCGTGGAGAAGCTATTCTAAAGAAAACAGGAGAGAACATTGCAGGATACGGAAAGAATAACGGAAGTCCCCGGCGGGGCCGGGAACAAGGCGGGATTCGTCACTATCATAGGGCGGCCCAACGTGGGCAAATCGACCCTCATGAACAGGCTCATCGGACAGAAGATCGCCATCACTTCCTACAAGCCCCAGACTACGCGCAAGAGGATCCGCACCGTCTTCACAGAGGACAGGGGGCAGATCGTCTTTCTGGACACCCCCGGGATCTACAGGGGCGCCAATCGACTGGGAGAGTACATGTACAGGGCCGCCCTGGGCACCCTGAATGAGGTGGACCTGGTCCTCTGGCTCGTGACGCCCTCGGCATCCGTCAGTGAGGAGGACAGAGCTATCGCCCGGCTTCTGACGGAGGTGAAGACGCCCGTCCTTCTCGTGATCAACAAGACCGATACGGTCAAAAAAGAGGCCATCCTCCCCGTGATCGCCGCCTACAGCGGTCTGGGGGGAGAGGAGAACGGAGAGGAGCGTTTTCTGGACATCCTGCCCGTAAGTGCCCGCACCGGCGACGGCGTCGGGGAGCTGCTGGACTGTGTGTTCAGGCACCTTCCCGAGGGGCAGCCCTTTTATGACGAGGACACTGTCACCACGGAGACTGAGAGGGAGATCGCGGCTGAACTGATCCGGGAGAAGGCGCTGCGCCTCCTGCAGGAGGAGGTGCCCCACGGCATCGCGGTGACCATCGAACAGTTCAAATACAGGACCCGGAAGGACGGCAGGGAGATCTGCGACATCGAGGCCTCCGTGATCTGCGAGAAGAATTCCCACAAGGGGATCATCATCGGCAGGGGAGGCGCCATGCTCGGCAGGATCGGATCCGCCGCGCGCGCGGAGATCGAGGATCTCCTGCAGACGCAGGTGAATCTGAAGCTTTTCGTCAAAGTGAGAAAAGACTGGAAAGACAACGACCTGCAGCTGAAGAGCTTCGGCTATGACATGAAGGAGCTGCGTTGAGCGGAGAGAGCGGAAACAGCTATGAAGAGTTGACGGGGATGGTCCTGCGCAGCACGCCTGCGGGGGAGTATGACCGCCGCGTCGTGCTGTTGACCAGGGAGAGGGGCAAGATCAGTGCGTTTGCCCGCGGAGCCAGGAAACCGGGCAGCCCTCTGATGGGACCGGCGTCCCCCTTTGCTTTCGGCACTTTCCGCGTATATGCGGGAAGGAGCTCCTACCTGCTGCTGGAGGCGAGGATCGACGAGTATTTCCGGGAACTGCGGGCCGATGTCGTGGCCGCCTGCTACGCCTCCTATTTCACGGAGGTCTCGGACTACGTGAGCAGGGAGAACCAGGACGGCTCCGCCCAGCTCCTGCTGCTGTACCAGGCGCTGCAGGCGCTGCGCACGCCGCAGCTGTCGGCCAGACTGACGCGCTGCGTGTTTGAGATCCGCACCGTCATCCTTCAGGGCGAGTACCCCGGGCTGCCGCCGGGGGATGCGATGCATCCCGCCGCCAGGATGGCGCTGTCGCACATAGAGACGTCGCCCAACAGAGGCCTCTTCAGCATCGCGCTGGCCGATGAAGCCCTTCAGGATCTGGAAAACTGGTCCCACAGTGTCATAAGGCGATCCCTGGAACACAGTTTTGCCAGCCTGGAAGTACTGGAAATGATGATATGACCGGCGCGGACAGTTGAAAAAAACAACAGTCTGCTTTATAATGTTTGATTGTCTGTTCAGGACCTGCATGCAGGACAATATAAGGAAAAGGAGCACACGTCATGGAAAAGACTATGGACAAAATCGTTGCCCTGGCCAATGCCAGAGGCTTTATCTATCCCGGCTCCCAGATCTACGGCGGTCTGGCCAACACATGGGACTACGGCAACCTGGGCGTGGAGCTCAAGAACAATGTCAAGAAGGCCTGGTGGCAGAAATTCGTCCAGGAGAGCCCCGAGAACGTAGGTGTTGACTGCGCGATCCTCATGAACCCCAGGACCTGGGTGGCGAGCGGCCATCTGAAGAGTTTCTCCGATCCGCTGATGGACTGCAAGAGCTGCGGCGAGCGCTTCCGCGCTGACAAACTGATCGAAGACTACGCGGCTGAGCACGGGATGACCCTCGACGGCAGCGTGGACGGCTGGACCAACGACGAGATGATGAGCTTCATCAACAAGTTCGAAGTCCCCTGCCCGAGCTGCGGCAAGCACCGCTGGACGGACATCCGTCAGTTCAACCTGATGTTCAAGACCTTCCAGGGCGTCACCGAGGACTCCAGCGCGACGGTGTATCTGCGCCCCGAGACTGCGCAGGGCATCTTTGTCAACTTCAAGAACGTGCAGAGAACGTCCCGCAAGAAGATCCCGTTCGGCATCTGCCAGATCGGCAAGTCCTTCCGCAACGAGATCACGCCCGGCAACTTCACCTTCCGCACGAGAGAATTCGAGCAGATGGAGATGGAGTTCTTCTGTGAGCCCGACACCGATCTGGAGTGGTTCGCCTACTGGAAGGATTTCTGCTGGAACTGGCTGATGACCCTCGGCC
>CAMOJW010000195.1 GCA_946617225.1 uncultured Lachnospiraceae bacterium | reverse complement strand
GGGGTATGGCCTGACGGATCCACCAGGTGGCATAAGTGGAGAACTTGAAGCCCTTCCGGTAATCAAATTTCTCGACCGCTTTGATCAGGCCGAGATTGCCCTCCTGGATCAGGTCCAGGAACAGCATGCCGCGGCCGACATATCTTTTGGCGATACTGACGACCAGGCGCAGGTTGGCTTCGGCGAGGCGCTTTTTGGCATCCTCGTCGCCGTTCTCCATCCTCTTGGCAAGCTCGATCTCCTCCTCGGCGGTGAGCAGCGGCACCTTGCCGATCTCCTTGAGATACATGCGGACAGGGTCTTCGATATTGATGTTCTCGGGGATGGAGAGGTCCAGAAGATCCAGTTCGGCCTCCTCATTCTCCTCCTCGATGGCTTCCAGACTCTCATCGGGGATATCGATATCATCCTCGATGTTGTCGGTCACCCGCAGCACGTCGATATTGTTCTGCTCCAGGTGTGCCATGATGCCGTCGTACTGCTCCGCGTCCAGCTTCATGTCATGGAAGGCGGCCTCGATTTCCTGGTACTCCAGAACTCCCTTATTCTCCTTGCCTTTCCTGATCAGGTCCTCCAGCTGTCTCAGAAACAGTTCCTTTTGCTTCTCATCCAGATCCTTTTGCATGTTTTCGTCACTCCTATAAGCGTGGTCGATGACTCTGTATGCCGTCTGCGCGGCCTATGATCTGCGGTTTCCCGCCTGTTTTTTCAGATCGTCGAGGCGTTTCTTCTGTGTCGTTAGTTTCATGAGGGAGCCCCTCCCCTCCGTCATGGCAGTGCGCTCCCGCTCCACGGAAGCCGTCAGCACGGCTGTCATGATGTCGGCAAGAGCTCTCTCGCGCTCCCGCTGGTCCAGTTCTTCTCCCAGGTGGCGGCTGAACATGGCGGCAGCCGTCTCCTGGCTGCTTTCCTCTTCAAAGGAGGCTATCACGGCAGCGGCAGCCTGTTCACCTCTGCCCTGCCTGAGGCGCTCCCAGAGCCTCTCCGCGCACTGTCTCCCGATGCCCTCCCGGAAATCCTCCGGTCCGATGTACCGCTCCGCACGCTGCAGGAGGGACGGTTCATCGGACAGAGCTGTCAGCAGCAGCTGTTCATTTCTCTCGAGCGCCGCCTCCCGCCTCTGGGCGGCGGTCCCTCTGCGCTCCGGCGGTCTCTCCGCTGCGGTTCCCGGCTGTGCGGGGACCGGCTGTGGCTCCGGCTGGTCCTCCCTGCCGCCGCTGCGACTGGAGGCCTCGGGTCTGCGGATCCTCCCGTATCCTGCCACGGCAGCCCTCAGGACGTCGTAGGAGATGTGGTAGCGGTCCGCTGTCGCCCGGATGTAGTTCTCGCGCTCAATCTCGTCCTCGAAGCCCGTGAGCCTTCTGGCCGCCTCCTGTTCGAACTGTGTCTTCCGTGCAGGATCGCTCATGTCGTATCTGTCCCGCTCGATATCCAGCGCGAAGAAAAAGCTGTTCCTCGCCTCCCGGATCCTCTCCTCAAAGGCCTCCGCGCCGAATTTCCGTATGAACTCATCCGGATCCTTGCAGGGATCCATGCGGATGACTCTGGCCTGCATGCCCGCCTCGTCCAGGATGCGGATGTTCCGCAGCGCCGCCTGTGTGCCCGCTCCGTCGCTGTCGTAGGCCAGCAGGATGTCCGAGGCGTATCGTTTGAGAAGGACGGCCTGTTCGGAGGTGAAGGCGGTGCCCAGCGAGGCTACGGCCTCGGAGAAACCGGCCTGATGCATGGCGATCACGTCCATGTAGCCTTCACACAGGATAAAGCGGTCCTTCCGGCTCCTTCTCGCCAGGTGCAGGCCGTACAGGTTGCGTCTCTTGTTAAAGATGTCGGTCTCAGGAGAATTCAGATATTTGGGCTTGCCGTCCCCCATGACGCGGCCGCCGAATCCGATGACGCGCCGGTTGATGTCCTGAATGGGAAAGATCACCCGGTTCCAGAACTTGTCGTGGAGGCCCCTTTTCTCATCGTGGGCGGCCACGCCGGCATCCAGGATCTCCTCGTCGGTGTAGCCGCAGCTGCGCAGGTGGGCGACCAGATCGCTCCTGGCGCCGTCCGCGTACCCCAGTCCGAACTGTTTGATGGTGTCCGGGGACAGTCCCCGCTCCGTCAGGTAAGCCATACCCTTGCGGCCCGTCGGGGACCGGAGGAGTTTATAGTAGTAGACGGCTGTCTCCTTGTTGATCTCCAGGAGCCTCGCCCTTCTGTCCCGCTTCTTCTGCTGTTCCTCGTCGTAGGAAGGTTCAGGGAGTTTCATCCCCGCCCTCTCGGCCAGCCTCTGGAGTGCCTCCTGAAAACTGCAGTTCTCATATTTCATGAGAAAAGTAGCCGCATTGCCCCCCGCATGACAGCCGAAACAATAGAAGATCTGTTTTCTCTCCGATACGGAAAATGAAGCGGTCTTCTCGCTGTGAAACGGGCACAGGCCAAAATGGTTCGCGCCCCGCTTGGTGAGATGCACGTAGGTGCCCACTACATCCACGATATTGTTGCTGCGGAGGACCTCCTCCACGATATCGTCAGAATAATACATAACCTCCCATCCCGCAGGTCACAGGACCGTCCAGGCCCCGGGGACGAACAGTTCCTCGTAGCGGGCGATGGCGTAGCGGTCAGACATGCTGCTGATATGGTCACAGACGATCTGCTCCGGGGACTCTCCCCGCTGCAGAAGTTCCTTCAAATGGTCGGGCAGCGCTTCCGGATGTCCGAGATAATAGTCGTAAAGGGAAGCCACGAGGGATTCCGCTTTCTTTTCTTCGCTCTTGGCCTTCGGGTTCGTGTACACTCTCTCGAACATGAATCTCCGGAGGTCCTTCAGGCAGCGGAACGTCTCTTCCGACATGCGGATCTCGCCCGTGCCGCGGCTGGAAATGATGATGTCATGGATGAAATGATCGAGCCGCTTGCCGTTGGTATCGCCGGCTACAGCGCGGATCTCCCCGGGCACATCGTCCTCGGTCAGGATCCCGCCCCTGATGGCGTCGTCCATATCGTGATGGCAGTACGCTATCTTGTCGGAGAGCCTCACGATCTGCCCCTCGAGCGTCGAGGGCATCAGGCTCGTCTGGTGATTCAGGATCCCGTCGCGCACCTCCATGGTCAGATTCAGGCCGGAGCCGTATTTCTCCAAAACATCCACTGTGCGCAGGCTCTGCTCATTGTGGCGGAAGCCTCCCGGACACAGCCGGTTCAGGGCGCGCTCGCCCGCATGTCCGAAGGGCGTGTGTCCCAGATCATGGCCCAGGGCGATCGCCTCCGTCAGATCCTCGTTCAGGCGCAGCGCCCTGGCTATCGTCCTCGCGTTCTGCGAGACTTCCAGCGTATGAGTCAGGCGCGTCCTGTAGTGATCTCCGTCCGGTGCCAGAAAGACCTGCGTC
>CAMOJW010000194.1 GCA_946617225.1 uncultured Lachnospiraceae bacterium | reverse complement strand
GTATACAGGTAAATCCACGGTGCTACAAATGTGGGGTCACTTCATATTATCTACGACAGTAGAAATCCATCAGCTGTAGTGAAAAACAGAGACTTGGTGAAGCCGGGAGGTCATCACAAAAACAGGAAATCACCTGTTGTAGTGACAAATCCAAGAAGAATGCCATACTGTGACAAGTACTATTGCGGAAGTCAGTACTCAATAAGTGGATGGATCGTCCTGCAGAGCATGAGACCCGTCCAGAGGTGCTGCGCACCGGGTGCCGGATTTTTTTATTTACAGAATCGGGCATAATCCATATAATGACTTGCAGGTCGAATGTTTTTTCCATTAGTATTAAGAAAAGAGGGCTTCATGATCATACGCAGAGCTGAAGAGAAGGACATTCCGGGGATCCTGGAACTGCTGGTGCAGGTCAACATGGTACATCATGTGGCGAGACCGGATCTGTTCAACGGGCCGGCTACCAAGTATGACAGGGGGCAGCTGCTGGAGATCCTGAAGGACGACGGCAGACCTGTCTACGTGGCGGTGGAGGAGCAGAATGGTGTGGAGACAGTTCTGGGGCACTGTTTCTGTATCTATGAGTTCACGGAAGAGTCACCGCTGCGCACGGCGATCAAAACGCTCTACATCGATGACCTGAGCGTGCTGGACCGGTGCAGGGGACAGAAGATCGGGACCGCGCTCTATGCGTATGTCAGAGATGTGGCCGTCAGCGAGGGATGTTATAATATCACGCTTCATGTTTGGGAGGGCAACGACACAGCCAGAAAATTCTATGATCACTGCGGAATGAAGGTCCAGTACACCTGCATGGAAACGATCCTGTGACCATGACGGGGCAGGCGGCGGAGACTGAGGCGGATCAGGAAGGAGAAACGTGGCATGGGCGGTTTTTTCGGTGTAGCATCAAAAGGTGACTGCGTTTTCGATCTTTTTTACGGTACAGACTATCATTCTCATCTCGGGACACGCAGGGCGGGTCTCGCTGTGTATGATGCCAGAAAGGGTTTTGACCGGGCTATCCACAATATCGAGACGACGAATTTCAGACCCAAATTCGACAGAGATATCTTAAAGATGAACGGTCAGCTGGGCATCGGCTGTATCTCCGATTTTGAGCCGCAGCCGCTGATCGTGCGCTCCCATCACGGCACTTATGCCATCACGACCGTGGGCCGCATCAACAATGCGGCGGAGATCACGGAGAGACTGTTTTCCAAGAGCCATTCGCATTTCCTGGAGATGAGCGGAGGGGATATCAATCCCACCGAGCTGGTGGCAGCTCTTATCAACCAGAAGGACACGATCCCGGAGGGGATCCGATACGCGCAGATGACAGTGAAGGGGAGCCTGACGCTCCTCCTGATGACTCCGGAAGGCATCTATGCCGCCCGTGACAGATACGGACGGACCCCGGTCTCCATAGGGAGAAAAGAGCGTGCCTTCTGCGCCTGCTTCGAGAGTTTCTCCTATCTGAATCTCGGCTACCGGAACGTCGGCGAGCTGGGACCCGGGGAGATCGTGTTCATCGAACCGGACGGCTTCGAACAGGTGATGCCTCCCATGGACCAGATGCGGATCTGCACGTTTCTGTGGATCTACTACGGCTTCCCTGCCTCTACGTATGAGGGACTCAATGTGGAGGAGACCCGCTACGGGTGCGGCATCAAGCTTGCAGAGAGGGATCTGAAGCGGGGGGACATCCATCCGGATATGGTGGCCGGCATCCCTGATTCAGGCGTCGCCCACGCCATAGGTTATTCCAACCGGTCCAAAGTTCCCTACGCCAGACCTTTCGTGAAATACACGCCCACCTGGCCCAGGTCCTTCATGCCCACCATCCAGAGCAGGAGAGACCTGATCGCCAAGATGAAGCTCATCCCCATCCACGAGCTGATCGACGGGAAGAAACTCCTTCTCATCGACGATTCCATCGTCCGCGGCACTCAGCTCAGGGAGACCACGGAGTACCTGTACCGCAGCGGCGCCAGCGAAGTGCATATCCGCCCTGCCTGCCCGCCCCTTGTGTTCGGCTGTAAGTACCTCAATTTCTCCCGTTCCGACTCCGAGGAGGAACTGATCACCCGCAGGATGATGCAGAGACTCGAGAAGACTTCCGCGATCACGGACGAGATGCTGGAGAAATATACGGACCCCGACTCCGATCAGTACCACGCGATGCTGGAGCAGATCCGCAGAGAGCTCCATTTCACCTCGCTTCATTATCACCGCCTCGATGATATGATCGAAGCCATCGATCTGGATCCCTGCAAACTGTGCACTTACTGCTGGAGCGGCAGGGAATGACCGACACGGAGTGACCGGCACGGAGTAGCTGACACGACATATTTGTGTGCATAAAAAGACACCGGCCTGTGCAGAGGCCGGTGTCTTGTTTATGCGGCGATCGATCTTTCTCCTGCGTTGCTCCCGAAGGACGATCACGTCTCATTCAGTCTGCGGAGCATATTCAGGGATGCGGTACACTCCGAGAGGTAGACGGAAGAACGCGGGTCCTCTGTGCGGAGCATATCCCGGACGATACCGGTGCGCATATAAGTGAGGAGAGAAGTCATGCGCGGCAGATCCTCCTCCGTCAGCACGGAGCGTCCGCCCTCAGGGCGGGGGGCCGAGGCGAGAGCCTGTTCATAGCGGGAGGCGACGGCACCCAGAAGAGGCAGGTCTTCCAGAGCCTCGCGGACCTCCGGGTCGTCGGAACCGTCTGCCTGGCGGAGAAAGAGCAGCATGCAGGGGTAGATCTCCATGATCCCCGCTTCCATGCGCAGCAGCAGCTCCTGGACCCCCATGTAATCCTCGGCGGATGACAGAGGACAGCGCCTCAGCTCGTCCAGGACATAGTGGGCGCTGTAATCATAGAGGAACCGCACGAGTCCCTTCTTGCTGATGAAGTAATGGAACAGAAGCCCTTTGCTGATCCCTGCCTCCGCCACAATCTCGTCGGTGCTGGCGTGACGGTAGCCGTAGCGGCAG
This sequence comes from uncultured Lachnospiraceae bacterium, assembly GCA_946617225.1. GTDB lineage: Bacteria > Bacillota > Clostridia > Lachnospirales > Lachnospiraceae > CAG-791. The sequence continues at coordinate 396 of CAMOJW010000194.1, read as the reverse complement.
ATGATCTTCAGAGAGCCGTTGATGATGCGGTCCTGCTTTTCTTTATGAAGGTCAAAGAATTTCGTATTCATGTCTTCAATATAGCACGGGCAGGGGGCTTTTTCAATAAAACGGAACAGGGAGGCATGCCGCCTGACAAAAAACAGATTCTGTCTTTACTTTTACCTTTTCTTTTATACGAAAATGGGGTAGTATCTTTAATGGTAATGGTTTACATTCTACAGAAGTGGAGAATAGTGATGGGCAAACTGAGCAAGCTGATCTTAGGCAGCGCGTTGGCCGGGCTCACAGCAGCCACGGTGTATTTCTATCTTGACGAGACCATGAAGGAATCTGTATGTGACGCGGACGATCCCGAGGGAGATGCTCCGGACAATACAGAGGCTCTGAAGAGAG
>CAMOJW010000193.1 GCA_946617225.1 uncultured Lachnospiraceae bacterium | reverse complement strand
CATCCTTCAGGAGCTGGATCTGGTGCCTCTCGAGCTCGTCGGAGATCGCCTGCACATTGGTCTCTACCTTGGCGTATTTGTTCTTCATGTCCTGGACCTTGTTGACGTTCTTTTTAAAGAGCGCCTTGAAGCCCTTCTCGTTCTCGTCGACGTCGAAGTTCTTCAGCTCGGTCACGAGGCCGCTGATCATATTGCCGACCTCGCCCATGTCCTTGGAACGGACGTTGTCCAGCGCCTTCTCGGAAAAATCGGCCATCTTCTTCTGGGTGCCGACGCCGTAGTTCAGGATCGCTTTGGAATTGGTCACGTCGATCTGATCCACAAAAGCGTCCACCTGCCTCATCTCCTCCTCGGAGAGAAGGTTGGCTTCCGGCTCCACGACCGTCTGCGCGGCGGGTGCCGGAGCGGGTGCCTCCTGTACCTGTGCCGCCTCGCCGAACGAAAGGGTGGGTACGCTGTTGCTGAATTCCGCGAACATATCCGCCTGTGCCTGGTTGTTCATCTCATCTGCCATGTCTGCCTCCATTCCCGGACCGCCTCCGGAACACCTGATTGTGGTCTGCTGCTTTTCACGCCTTCACCGGCTGTTTATCCTGCTCAGGGATCCCAGTGGAGCACCGGGCCCTTTTCCAGTTCTTTCTTTTCCTTCTCCTCCTCGCTCTCGGGCGCTGTCTGATAGGCTGCCCCGCCTCCGGAGGAGTATCCCGTGTCGTAAGTGTTCCAGCCGCTGCCGGCCTTGCCGCTTCCCTGGCTTCCTTCGGAGGACACTCCGCCGCCGGCGGTCATGACCGCCTGTTCCTGTTTCTGCGGCGCGGTCTCCGTCTCTTCCCTCGGCCTCTCCACCGCCTCGCGGGCTGCCATGGCCTCCGCGGCTGCGCGGCGCTGCTTCTCCTTTTCGATGTGCTCCTGCAGCTCATCCTTGGAGAGTCCGTCCTGGGCGAACATCGTCTTCATCACGCTGATGTCCGTGGACACGTCCCATGCCAGGTCGGCAAAAAGGCTGTCCAGCAGCTGTTCGAAGGCCTGATTGATGGTATCGAGGGCGTCTTCGATCTCTTTTTTCGTGCGGGTGATGTTCTCACCGCCGTGCTGCTGCCGGTCCAGTTCCATGTAGGCGCGGAGCAGTTTGACCGTGGTGGGGAGGTAGTAGCTCATGACCTTGCGCAGTTCCCTGGCACTGCCGGGCTGCTTGCGGACCTGCTCCAGGATCCTGTTCATAGTCCCTTCCAGGCGGAACAGTTTCTCCGACATGGTCTCGTCCGGGATCACGTCGTTGCACTCGCGGATCGTCTGGCTGTATTTGCGGCCCTCCTCCAGGATCTCCCGCACCTCGGCGCTCATGCCGTCCGCGGCATCGGCCTGCATCGCCTGGGCTTCCTGCGCTTCCCGCTGTTTCCTGGACTCCTCGGCAGCCAGATAATGGCTGTACATCTCCTCGGTGAGCATGAGCGTCGTCCCGCTCCTGTCCATCCACGCCTGCGGGAGCATGTTCTCGCTGATCATCTTCTCGATGTCGTCGCGGACTTCCTTCTCTGTACGGCCGGCGGCGCGGGCCAGTTTCTTCAGCTCGATGTATTCGGAATCCCCTGCGATCGCGCCATACTCATAGTAGCGCTTGATGAGGTCTTTTTTCTTCTTGCTTCTGAGGAACCCGAAGATGGAGACACCTGTGACGGCAGCTCCGAAGAGCAGCCCCGGTACTGCACCGGAACCCGCCCCCAGCAGCAGGGCCAGTCCGCCGATCCCAAGGACGGCCGCCCCGAACGCCGTACCTATGGCGCCGGTGACCATGCCCCCGACTCCGGTGAGTTTGGAGATCTTCCTCTGCAGGAAGGGCGACAGCCTGCTGGCAAAAGAGGCGTGCTGGCGCGCATAAGGAGAATTGCGCCGGTAGGGGTTGTCCCCCTGTTCACGCGCTTCCCGGACGTCCCAGCGCCCCGTCCCGGCAGCGCCATAGCCTGCCCGGGAGGAAGTGCTGCGTGTCCCCTGCCCGCCCGTGCGGTAGGGATTGTAATTCCCGGCCCCTCTGTTCCCGCGGAGGGTGCTGTCCCCGGTGCCCGCATACATGCTGCTGCGCACGCTGTCGGTCACGTCGTTGACCGTCCGCCGGATCTCCTCGCTCAGGCCTCCGAAATCGCCTGTATTGATGGCATCAGTGACCGCGTTGAGGATCTCTCCTCCCGCGTCATACAGATCGTTAAAGTCCATTTCCGCTTCTATCCTTGCTCTTTTCTCGAAGTATCCGTCAGAAGATACACTCATACAAAAACCATTTTATCCCATCCGCAGGCAAAAGAAAACAGTAATCTTCACACATATTCCCTGCCGCCGGGCTTGTTCGGCGGACGATGACCATGCTATGATGGTCACGATATCCGACTGACTTGACGGGAGGCCTGCAGGCCTCGAAAGGAACGGAAACAGACATGCAGCAGATCACAGGGACCACCAGACTCCTCAGCCTCATCGGCTCACCGGTGAGTCACTCCGGCTCCCCGGCCATGCACAATTACGCGGCGCAGCGCCTGGGGCTGGACTATGTCTATGTCGCCTTCGAAGTGGATGGGGAACAGACGGCCGATGCCCTTCAGGCGATCCGCTCGCTCGGGATCCGCGGCACGAATGTGACCATGCCCTGCAAGACCGCCGCCGCTCTCTACGCGGACCGCTTATCCCCCGCCGCCTCGCTCATCGGCGCCTGCAACACGATCGTCAATGACGACGGGGTCCTCACCGGCTACACCACGGACGGCGAGGGTTATGTCGCCGCCCTGCGCGACCGCGGTATCGACATCCGCGGCCGGAAGATCCTTCTCGCCGGTGCCGGCGGAGCAGCCTCCGCCATTGCCGCGCAGTGCGCACTCGACGGTGCCCGCTCTGTGACGTTCCTTCTGCGCCGAGGTCCGTCCTGGACCCGCGCCGATGTGCTCTCCCGTAAGATCCGCGCCGTCTGTCCCTCCTGCGCACTCTCGCTTCTCGACATCGCCGATGCCCCTCAGATCCGCGCGGCCCTTTCGGACTGCGACATCTTCTCCAACGCGACCAGCGTCGGCATGCGCCCGCATGAGGACGCCAGCATCCTGGACGGAGTGACGGAGGGGATCGATCCCCGCTCCGTACTGCGGCCGGACCTGATCGTCACCGACGCCGTCTATGATCCCGTACAGACACGCCTCCTGCGCGACGCGGAGTCCGCCGGCTGCACGACCGTCGACGGCCTCGCCATGCTCCTCTGGCAGGGTGCCGCCGCCTTCAAACTGTTCACCGGCCATGACATGCCGGTGCAGGAAGTGAAGGCCAGGCTCTTCTCATAAACGCCTGCATGTGCCATGAGGCGTCTTCCGGGGGCGTCGCATTATACTTTATTCATACATAAACAGTTCCGAGGGGCCCGCTTTCGCTTAGTCCTCGCTGCAACGG
>CAMOJW010000192.1 GCA_946617225.1 uncultured Lachnospiraceae bacterium | reverse complement strand
GGCCTTGGGAAGGCCGGTCTCTTCGGGTTTGGTGTAATCGGTGACGGAGACGACCTTCTTGCCGCCGAGTTCCTTCGGAGGGTTCTCGCGGAGACCGGACATAATGCCCGCCATCTTCTCCATGCCGGAGAGACCGGGGAATTCGACGGTGTCGATCTTGTTGAGATAGCGGCCGTACTGGGCGTAGATCTCTTCCAGGCGCTGCTTGATGCTGGAGCCGATGCTGCGATAGTAGGCGGCCATCTCACAGATCAGCGTGGAGCCGATGATGGCGTCCTTGTCGCGGACATAAGGGCCTGCCAGATAGCCGTAGCTCTCCTCGAAACCGAAGATGAAGCGGTCCACCTCGCCGGCGGATTCCAGCTGCGCGATCTGGTCGCCGATCCACTTGAAGCCGGTCAGGGTCTGGCGGAGCTCCACGCCGTAGTGCTCGGCGATCTTCTCGGCCAGAGGCGTGGAGACGATGGACATGACGGCGACGGGATCTTTGGGCATCGTGCCCTTCTCGATGCGGCTGGCGCAGATGTAGTCCAGAAGGAGCGCGCCCATCTCATTGCCGCTGACCAGCTCATAGGAGCCGTCCGGGCACTTCATGGCGATGCCGACGCGGTCCGCATCGGGGTCGGTGGCGAGCATCAGGTCCGCGCCGACCTCCTTGGCGAGTTCCAGGCCTTTCTTCAGAGCCTCGAAGATCTCGGGGTTCGGATACGGGCAGGTGGTGAAGTAGCCGTTCGGATACTCCTGCTCGGGCACGATGGTGATGTCTGTGATGCCCATATCCTTCAGGACGTGGGTCACGGGGACGAGGCCTGTGCCGTTGAGAGGGGAGTAGACCAGTTTCAGGCCGGCCGTCTTGCAGAGACCGGGACGCACCTGTCTGGCTTCGATGGCTTCGTAGAGGGCATTCTTGCAGTCGTCGCCGACAAATTTGATGAGGCCTCTCTCCACACCTTCCGCGAAGGAGATGTAGTTGGCGCCCGTGAGGACATCCGTCTTCTGGATGGCGTCATAGACGATAGCAGCGGCGTCGTCGGTCATCTGGCAGCCGTCAGGGCCGTAGGCCTTGAAGCCGTTATATTTGGCCGGGTTGTGGGAGGCCGTGATCATGATGCCGGCGTTGCAGTTGTAGTAGCGGGTAGCGAAGCTAAGCGCAGGAACGGGCATCAGCTCGTCGTAGATGCGGACGTTGATGCCGTTTGCAGCCAGAACGCCTGCCGCATCACGCGCAAAGTTCCACCCCTTCAGGCGGCTGTCGTAGCTGATGGCGACGGTCTGTGTGCCGCCCTGGGTCTTGACCCAGCTGGCGACGCCCTGCGTGGCCTGCCTGACGACCCAGATGTTCATGCGGTTCGTGCCCGCACCCAGCGTGCCGCGCAGACCGGCGGTACCGAACTGCAGTGCCACGGCAAAACGCTCCTTGATGGCATCCTCATCTCCCTCGATCGAGGCCAGTTCGGGATGCAGATCACAGTCTTCCAGGTCGGCTGCCAGCCAGCGCTTGTATTCTTCCATGTACATGTCAACACCTGCTTTCTTATTGGATGATTTGAGCGACTAAGTGACGATCTGCGTTGCGGCTCCGGGGCGGGAGACAGGAAATAAATAACAAAAAGCCGGTCCCCGACACCGGTGCTTTTGCGCACACTATCTAAAAATACTATAGTTTTTTTCCGCGGCCGTGTCAATAAAAACACCCTTTCCGCGGCCGGAGCGGGCATTGTGCAAAGAGGTAAAAAATGCTAGAGTAAAATCATACAGACAGTCATGGTACAAATCCACAGAGGCAGAGGCAGACATGATCAGGAATTACCACGAGTGGTATTCGGAACACGAGAGAGACCTGCTGCAGCGGACAGCGCAGGCGGGTCAGAGCGACAGCGCGCCCTCTTTTGAGGTCGTGCGCTATTCCCATCTGAAGAATTATCTGCTCTCGGGACAGGAACTGCCCGGGATCATTATCGCCTGCGATGACGACGGCCGACTGTCAGAACCTGCCGTGCCGCTGATCCTGGCGTTTTTTGCCGCGCATCCGGACGTGAATATCCTGTACGGGGACGAGGACCGCGTGCGGGAGGACGGGACATACACGTCCCCCTGGATGAAATCGGACTGGGCACCTGATTCGTTCCTCTCCACCTTCTATCCCGGCAATGTGATCGCCTTCCGCTCGGAAGCGCTGCTGACCATCAATCCCGGCCTGCGCAGGGCGGAGGACATCGAGGACGCCTCCACCAGGCGGCAGGACAGCATGGACGAGGAGAAGGCAAGGTCCAACGAAGATGACGACCCCATGCGCGCGTGGATCTACGGCAAGCTGTTCCTGAAACTGGCCCAGGCGGACGGCGGATTCCTGCGCAGACCCCGCCGGATGACCGCGGAGGGGAGTTTCCCCGTGGGTCATATCCCGGAGATCCTGTTCCACGCGGCGTCGAGACCGGTGCTGTGGCCCAGCACCCTGATCGAGGACTCCCTGACAGGCCGCTACAGCAGAGAGAGCGCTGCCACGCGGCCGGTGAGCATCATCCTTCCCAGCCGTGACAATCCGGAGATGCTGAGAAGCTGCATCTATTCGGTGATCAATCATACGCGCATGCCGCTGGAGATCATCATCGTGGACAACGGCAGCAGTCCGGAGAACCGCCGGAAAGCGGAGGCACTGACGGAGGAGCTCTGTGAGAACGGCCGCGCCCTCTACATATACAAAGAAGGCCCCTTCAACATGGCCCGGTTCTACAATATCGGTGCGGCGGCAGCGGGAGGAGAGATGCTCCTGTTCCTGCACGACGACATCGAAGTCGCTTCCGACAGATGGCTTTCCTACCTGTCGGAAAAGACGAAACTCCCCTACGTCGGCGCGACCGGGATCAAACTCCTCTATCCCAGTTCCAATATCATCCAGCACGCGGGAGTCAGCATGGTGGGCGGAGAGCCCGTCAATAAGCTGCGGCTGCGGCAGAACGCGGAGTCCCATTATTTTGACCAGAACAGGGGCGTCCGCAACGTCCTGGCCGTGAGCGGGGCCTGCATGATGGTGCGGCGGGAAGTCTTTGAGGAGATGGACGGGTTCGATGAGGTGAATTTCCCGGAGTGCCTGTGTGACGTGGATTTCTGTCTGAGACTGTTCGAGGCGGGCTATTACAATGTTGTCCGCAACGACAAGTCCCTGTATTACTATGAGCGCGGATCGGAAGAGAATGAGCGCACCAGGGAAGAGCGGCTGGCGCACAGGCCCTCGGAGCTGGAGAAGCTGCGGAAACTGCACCCCTGGATCTGCAGCGGCGACCCGTATTACCACCGCTATCTGACCCGTGACCCGCGCGAACCCAGATTCCTGGTGGATCTGGAAGAGACCGGCGTGAGAGAGGGACCTTGCGGGAGGCATAGAGTTGGCTGACATCAGAGAGATCGCATCCAGACTCGCCCGAAATGCCGGACAGGCCGGGGCGGCCGCCGGCAATTTCCTGCTGAGC
>CAMOJW010000191.1 GCA_946617225.1 uncultured Lachnospiraceae bacterium | reverse complement strand
CGTGAAGTTGGAGACATAGTTGACCTTGAAGCCCTTGTATTCAAAGTAACGGCGCACCGTGTCAAAAACGATCATCGGACGCGCATTGCCGATATGGATGAGGTTATAGACTGTGGGACCGCAGACGTACATGCTGACCTGTCCGTCCACAAGGGGGACAAAATCCTGCTTGGTCTTGGTCATCGTGTTGTAGATCCTGATCGTGCTTTCCATCTTTCCTTCCGTTTCTGTGTTCTCCGTCTGTCAGCCTTGCACCGCCGGACAGCCGCCGCAGCTGCTGCAGTCCCTGTAAACGGGAGCCGCCTCCAGGTCCATGGGGGACGAGATCAGCGCCGCCGCCTGTGCGGAGATGCCTTCGCCGCGCCCGGTAAAGCCCAGATGCTCCTCCGTGGTGGCCTTGACGCTCACCTGGGACAGATCTATCTGCAGGGCATCCGCTATGTTCCGGCGCATCTCATCGATGTAGGGGCGCAGTTTGGGCGCCTGGGCGATGATCGTGGAATCCACGTTGACCACCAGGAAGCAGTGCTCCTCCAGGATCTCCCTGACACGTTCCAGCAGCATCAGGGAAGACGCTCCCTTCCACTTCTCGTCCGTGTCGGGAAAATGGAGTCCGATATCTCCCAGCGCCGCAGCGCCGAGCAGGGCATCCATGATCGCGTGCAGCAGCACATCCGCATCGGAGTGCCCCAGCAGGCCCTTTTCATAAGGGATCTCCACACCTCCGAGGATCAGCTTCCTGCCCTCCGTCAGACGGTGTACATCATATCCTGTTCCGATCCGCATCGCATGCCTCCGTATCTGCCGTTCTCAATGATGGAACAGACGGATGCCGGTGAAGCACATGACCATGCCGTGCGCGTTGCAGGCATCGATCACATTCTGGTCGCGGATGCTGCCGCCGGGCTGCGCCACATATTTCACGCCGCTGCGGAAGGCTCTCTCGATATTGTCGCCGAAGGGGAAGAACGCGTCGCTTCCCAGAGTGACATCCGTGTTGCCGTCCAGCCACGCGCGCTTCTGCTCTGCGGTGAGGACGGGCGGTTTCTCCGTGAACAGGGCTTCCCACTTGCCGTCAGCCAGGACATCCATGTAGTCCTCGCCCATGTACAGGTCGATGGCGTTGTCCCTGTCGGCGCGTCTGACATCGTCCCTGAAAGGAAGATCCAGTACCATCGGGGACTGACGCAGATACCAGTTGTCCGCCTTGGAGCCGGCGAGCCTCGTGCAGTGGATGCGGGACTGCTGTCCGGCGCCGATGCCGATGGCCTGGCCGCCCTTGACAAAACAGACCGAGTTGGACTGGGTATATTTAAGGGTGATCAGCGCAAGGGCCATGTCGTCTCTTGCCGCGGCGGGCAGTTCCTTGTTCTCGGTGACGATGTTGGCGAACAGCGCATCGTCCACCTTGAGCTCGTTGCGTCCCTGCTCGAAGGTCACGCCGTAAACCTGCTTGTGCTCCACGGGATCAGGGCGGTAAGAGGGGTCGATCTGCAGGATGCAGTAGTTGCCTTTTTTCTTCTTTTTCAGGATCTCCAGCGCCTCCGGCTCATAACCGGGAGCGATCACGCCATCGGAGACCTCCGGGGCGATCAGTCTGGCGCAGCTCACGTCGCAGACGTCGGACAGAGAGATGAAATCGCCGAAGGAGGACATGCGGTCCGCGCCTCTGGCCCTGGCATAGGCACAGGCGAGAGGGCTCAGGGAATCCGGCTCGTCCACCCAGTAGATCCTGGCTTCCACTTCGCTCAGCGGCAGGCCTAGGGCCGCGCCGGCGGGGGAGACGTGCTTGAAGGAGGTGGCGGCAGCCTTGCCCGTGGCGGCCTTGAGCTCACTGACCAGCTGCCAGCCGTTCAGCGCGTCCAGCAGATTGATGTAGCCCGGTCTCCCGTTCAGGACCTCAAAGGGAAGGGCGGAGCCGTCTTCCATGTAGACGGAAGAGGGCTTCTGATTGGGGTTGCAGCCATATTTGAGTTCCAGTCTGTTCATCCTGCTCTCCTTTACTGATTCTTGTTGATGATCCTGGTCTCGTAGGTGCCGTCCGCGATATTGATGAAACGCACGAACAGGGAGACTTTATTGTCCTCATTGAGAGCGTCCCAGATCCGCGCAGCACACGTATCGATGCTGTCGGTCAGATCCGCGGGAAGCTCCACGGCGGTCGGTTCGCCGGTGAAACTCGGAAGCGGGGATCCGTCCTCGCGGTAGGTGGACAGGAAACGTCCTTTTCCCGGCAGCGGCTTCTCATAAGCGAACGTATAACGAAGGCAGCTCTCCGGATCTCCCTCATCGCTCTTCAGGATGGAGAGAGCGTAGTTGTACCTTCCGCTCTCGATGTGCATCACGCCGCTGATCCTGGGGGTGTAGTTGGGGCCGTCGGGCTCGAATTCCCTGCTCCTGAGGGACTGCTCGAAAGTGCACTGTCTGTCCAGTCCGTCATAGATGGTATCGGTCTGATCGCCGTTGGTGACGATCGTCTTGTTTCCGAGGACACGGACCGGGGCGTAGATGATCAGGCTGGGGTCCACCATCTTGGAGGGGTCAAAAGCCTGCGTGCGGATCCCCTCGCCTTCCGTAACAAAGATCCTGTTGCGGCTGTTGGCGCTCCTGCCCATGATGAAATACGCAGTCACCGCCTTCTCGCCGTCCGCCGAACGGCCGATCATGATCCCTCTGCCGGGGTAAGAATTGTTCCTGAGGATCTTCTCCAGATCTGCCATAATATCTCCTCTCCTGTACAAGATTTGGATTTTTTCTCCGTTACAGTATACCAAATCCTTCCGATATTGAAAGAGTAAAAACCTTAATTAGAACAGCATTTACATATGAAGAAAAAAATACTACAATATAACCAAATGAGCACTGCTCTGAGGTGGTGTTTCGGTCAATTTTACATGAGCTGGAGGTAAACATGAAACAAAACGAGATGCTTGCAATGATCCTTGCCGGCGGCCGGGGGAGCCGTCTGCACGATCTGACCAACAAGGTCGCCAAACCTGCCGTATCCTACGGCGGCAAGTACAGGATCATCGATTTTCCCCTCAGCAACTGCGCCAACAGCGGCGTGGATGTGGTGGGCGTCCTGACGCAGTATGAGTCCGTCCTTCTTAACAGCTATGTCGCTTTCGGCGGCCGCTGGGGCCTGGACACCCGCGACAGCGGTGTGTTCGTCCTGACTCCCCGCGAGAAAGCTGACGCAGGTCTGGATGTGTACCGCGGCACAGCTGATGCTATCTCCCAGAACATAGATTTCATCGACTCCTATGATCCCGAATATCTGCTCGTGCTGTCCGGCGACCACATCTACAAGATGAACTACGACAAGATGCTCGCCTACCACAAGGAGAAGGACGCCGCCTGCACCATCGCCGTCATGCCCGTCTCCCTGGAAGAAGCCACCCGCTTCGGCATCATGATCACGGATTCCAACGACAACATCGTGGACTTCGAAGAGAAGCCCGCCCATCCCCGCAGCACTCTCGCCTCCATGGGCATCTCTATCTTCACCTGGAAGAA
>CAMOJW010000190.1 GCA_946617225.1 uncultured Lachnospiraceae bacterium | reverse complement strand
CCCCACACCTACTGGAACTTCTGCGACCGCCTGAAGAGGAACGGCGTGAACGTCCTCGGCATCGGCGACGCGCCGTACGACGGCCTCGAGGACGGTCTGAAGGGCGCCCTCACCGAGTACTATAAGGTGGATTCCCTGGAGAACTACGACCAGGTGTTCCGGGCAGTGGCTTTCTTCTCGTTCAAGTACGGCAAGATCGACTGGATCGAGTCCCTGAACGAGTACTGGCTGGAGCAGGATGCGCGGCTGCGGACGGATTTCAACGTCACGACGGGCATCCAGAGCGACCGGATCGGTTTCATCAAGAACAAATCCCTCATGAAGCAGCTCTACATCGAGGGCGGTATCCCGACTGCCCGCCAGAGCAAGGTCACGACCATCGAGGCAGCCCGCGAGTTCCTGAAGACCGTGGACTACCCCGTCATCGTCAAGCCCGACATCGGCGTCGGTGCGGCGGACACCTGGAAACTGAACGATGACGCGGATCTGGAGCGCTTCTACGCGCACCTCCCCGCGGTCCCGTACGTCATGGAGGAGTTCATCGACGGCGATCTCATCTCCTACGAGGCGATCCTGAATAAAGAGTGCGAGCCTCTGTTCGAGAATATGACCGTCTGGCCGGTGCCCGTCATGGACATCGTCAACGACGACCTGAACCTGAAATACTATGTGGCCCCCGACGTGCCGGAAGAGCTCCGGGAGGCCGGCCGCAGGACATGCAAGGCTTTTGGCGTGGACAGACGGTACGTGCACCTGGAATTCTTCCGCCTCCGCAAGACGCGCAAGGGCCTCGGCAAAAAGGGCCAGTACGCCGGCCTCGAAGTCAACATGCGCCCGCCGGGCGGCTACACCCCGGATATGATGAACTACGCCCACTCCACGGACGTCTACCAGATCTACGCGGACATGGTGGCTTTCAATGAGCGGCGGTTCCCGGAATCGAAGGACCAGTACTACTGCGTCTACGCCGGCCGCAAGGACGGCCCCGCCCATGTCTACACGCACACCCATGAAGAGATCATGGAGCGCTACGGCAGCGCCATCGTCATGCAGGAGGAGATGCCTCCCGTGAACTGGCCGCAGATGGGCCGGGTGATGTACACCGCGAAGTTCAAGACCCTGGAGGAGACGGAAGAGTTCATCGACTTTGTGCAGGGGTAAAATCAATGGGCGCCCGGGCCAGTTCATCACTGTGAGCCCATTGACGCAGCCTGCGGGGCAGGCTGCCGGCACTTCTATGGAGACAGGCACAGATGGAATACTGCAGATTCTGTGGGACGCAGCTGGTCCCCAGGGAACTGAAGAACGAGGGGATGGTCCCCTATTGTGAGAAGTGCGGGGAATTTCGGTTCCCCGTCTTCAGTACGGCGGTGAGCATGATCGTCATGAACCGGTGCAGGGACAGGATCCTCCTGATCAAACAGTACGGGCGGGATTCCTACATCCTGGTGGCAGGTTACGTCAACAAGGGCGAGGACGCGGAGAACACCGTCCGGAGGGAAGTCGCGGAGGAGACCGGCCTCAGGGTGGTGGAGCTGCACTTCAACCGCAGCCATTATTTCAAGCCCTCCAACACGCTGATGCTGAACTTCACGGTCATCGTGGAGGACGAGGACGTGCACCCCAACGAGGAGATCGATTCCTACCGGTGGTTCACGGTGGAGGAAGCGAAGGAGAATATCCGGAAGAGGTCTCTGGCGGAGGCTTTTCTCCTCGGATATCTGACGGGCACGTACCATTTTACCTGAGAACGGCCATGCGCAGGCTTATGAAGGACACGGCATGAAGATCCTGTTTTTCGGAGATTCCAATACTTACGGCTATGATCCGCGCGGCGCTTTCGGCGGTCGGTATCTCCGGGAGATCCGCTGGACCGACAGGCTGCAGGAGGCCATGCGGGGAGAAGCGGAGATCATTGCGGAGGGGATGAACGGCAGGTCCATCCCGCAGTCGCGGGGAGAACTCCGGTGGCTCGTGAGACGCCTGCGGGAGACGGAGGCCGATCTCCTGGCAGTCATGCTGGGCACGAACGACTGTCTGCAGATGCGGACGCCCTCCGCGGAAGCCGCTGCGGAAAGGCTGCGCGTCATGGTCCGCCTGCTGCGGGAGGAGGAGCCGGCGGTGTTTCGGGAAGCCGCGCTCTGCCGGCTCCTGATCCTCGCGCCGCCGACGGTGGAGTTCGGAGGTGCGATCTTCGGGGAGCGGCCGTGGATCCCGCCGGTGCGGCTGACGGACGCCTACCGGGCCGTCGCGGAGGAGGCAGGCGCGCTGTTCATCGACACGGCGGCGTGGGAGCTGCCCATGTCTTTTGACCGGGTCCACCTGTCGGAAGAGGGTCACCGCCTCATGGCGGAGAGGCTGCAGACGGCGCTCACGGAATGTCTGAGGGACTGAAGGCGGCGCTCACGAAAAGGCTGAGAGGATAAATGAGGCGCTCACAGAAAAGATAAGAGAGTGCGGGGAGGGAGATCGTTGACAGAGAAGAGGAACAGTCCCGGGATCCTGTGCGCAGGCCAGGCTGTGGTGGACTGCGTCACCAGGGGGATCACACAGGACGCCCATGGCGCGGGCAAAAGACTCGCCTCCGGCATCTCCCTCCGCGTGGGCGGCGACGCCGTCAATGAAGCCCTCGCCCTGGCGGGGATGGGCCGGCGCGTCGGACTGGTCTGCGGCATCGGGGAGGATGCCGCGGGGCAGCTTATCCTGGGGCAGGCACAGGCCGGAGGCGTGGACGTCTCCGGCGTATCTGTTCTGCCCGGCCTGCAGACCCCGGTGGCGGACATCTTCGTCGAGGAGGACGGCAGCCGGAGCTCGATCAGCAGCCGCGCGACCCTTCTGCCGGGTTACGTACCCTCGATCGCGGAGCTGCTCCGCAGCGCGGGAGATGTGCGCGTCGTCTCTCTGGCCAGCCTGTTCCGGGCCCCTCTGGACGATCCCGCAGTCATAGCCCGGCTCATCAGAGAGGCGCACGAGGCCGGTGCGCTGGTCTGCGCGGACGCCAAACTGCCCACCTTCCGGAAGACGACGCTGGAGGAGCTGGCGGACGTACTGCCGCTCGTCGACTGTTTCTTCCCCAACGAGGAGGAGGCGCTCTATTACACAGGCAGGGATACTGTGGAGGAGGCGGCCGAGGCGCTGTTGAACACAGGGATCGGTACCGCGGTGATCAAGCGGGGAGAAAAGGGCTGTTTCGCAGCCCGGGGCAGCCAGCGTCTTGCGCTGCCTGCCGTGCCCGTGCGGGTCGTGGACACCACCGGCGCAGGGGACAGCCTGGCTGCCGGCTATATCGACGCCCTGCTGGAGGGTAAGGATCTCCGGGAGTGCTGCGAGGCGGGGATGAAGGCGGCGGCGGAGAGGATCGGTAAGATCCGGTAAGCTACATAGAAGAACAGATGTCTTGCTGACGCAGCTCTGTCTCCAAGGAGACCGGGAAGTCATTACAACAACAAGAAAGCATTAGCCGTAGTGACGGCCAGAGGCTGTTAGAGGCCGGGAAGTCACTACAGAAACAGGAAATCATCAGCCGTAGTGACAGTCAG
>CAMOJW010000189.1 GCA_946617225.1 uncultured Lachnospiraceae bacterium | reverse complement strand
AGGAAAGAATCGTAGTAAAACTTCGCGAGTTCCCCCGCCTGTCCGCTGTGCCTCATTCACCTCCCTATCAAAGCAAAACTGCCGCACCGAGAACCAACTCTGCGCGGCAGTTTGAAGAGCACTGGTATGTATTGTCAAGTTACTTTAAGAACCCCATCTCCTTGGCGAGAGCGCTGTACTTCGGGAGGTCTGCGAGAGAGACATCTACGTTGTGTTTCTTCGCAAACGTGACGAACTCCTGGAAGGAGATCTTGCCATCGGCGAGAATGTCGGCGACTTCCTTCTGGAGCGCTTTGTCGGTCTGATACTGTTTCACAAGTTCTTCTACAGATGCCATGGTGTATCTCCTTTCTAAAATATGTGCAGCCTTTCGGTTATGTACATATTATAGTACATCGGCGAGTCTTTTTGTACGATGCTTTGTACGACTTCCGTCAGGTCGCTGAAATACAGCGAGGCCGCAGTCTCTCTGTCAGGCTTCCTGGTCCCTGACAGGCTCCTCTTCCCGTGCGGCAGTTTCCGTAACAGGTACAGCTTCCGGCTCCGGCCCGGTCTCCGCTCCTGACGCGGCTGATGCGGCAGCCGCGGCTGACTCTGCGGGAACTGCGGCATGCTCCAGCAGCGGTGTCTCCCCTTCTGCCGGGGCGTCAGGGGAAGGCGGGATGACTTCGTGGCTTTCGACGTCGATGGGCTCCTGCAGGTTGGGGGCCGGTTTCATCCGCCAGGTGATCAGCAGGTCGGTCAGGCCGTCGTAGAGGAAAGCGGCGCCGCCCAGCCTCGTGATAAAGGAAGCGATGCCAAAGGCGCGGGTGATCAGCAGGACACCCAGGCCCACGGTGATCAGGCCCATGATCAGGGAGGAGATCCACTTGCCGCCTCGCCTTCCCACCAGCACGGACTCGCCCACGTTGAGGGCGCCGCTCAGAAAGACGAAGACGCCGATCACGGTGGGGATCAGGGAAGCCAGGCGGTAGGGATTGCTTAGGATCCAGATGCCGATGAGGATGGTGAGAACGGAGAGGACGATGAACACGCCCGTGAAGATGGTCCTGTTCTTCAGTGTGGAGGCCATCGTCAGAACACCGCCTGCCAGCATGAACACACCAATGCATCGGGCGACCAGGGTCAGGCTCATCTCCGGTCTCAGCAGCAGGAACGTGCCCAGTACGATGACGCCCAGCGAATAAAACACGCGGTTGACCTTGTAGGCTCTCATGGAAATCTCCTCTCTCAGATCTTCTGCTCCCGGACTGTCCTATCTCAGACTTCTGTTATCTCAGTCCCGGCTGTCTCAGGCTCCTGCGCCTCTGTCTCCGGTCCCTCCAGGAACGAATCCAGCAGCGCGTAGATCTCGTCGCGGCCCGCCTGGCTGACGCCGGAATAGGGGATCACGCGGAGAGTAACGTCCCTGCCGCGTTCGCTCTTCTCCTTCAGGGTGCGGGTGATCATGGCGGTCTGTTTCTGCAGCTGGCTCCGCTTGATCTTGTCCGCCTTGGTGGCGATCACAACAGGAGCCCAGCCCGCCTCCAGCATCCAGTCGAACATCCTGATGTCGTCCGCCGTGGGCTCGTGGCGGATATCCACCAGGAGAAAGACCGCCTGCAGCATCTGGCTGGTGTGCAGGTAGCGTTCTATCATTTTGCCCCACTGTCTGCGGACATTGACGTTGGCTTTGGTATAGCCGTATCCCGGCAGGTCCACCAGGTGGAAGGCGTCGTTGATATTGTAATAGTTGATCGTCTGCGTCTTGCCGGGCTGTGCGCTCGTCCTCGCGTAGGACTTGCGGTTCATGAGCCCGTTGATGAGGGTGCTTTTGCCCACATTGCTCCTGCCGGCAAAGGCGAATTCCGGCAGGCGGCCTGCCGGAATCGTACTTGTCACGCCGCAGACGGTCTCCAGAAGAACTGTTTTGATGACCATGGATCGTCTCCTGACAGCGATATTATGCGATGGTTTTGATGGGATCTTCTCTCAGGACCGTCGGCCTGCCGGTCCCGTCCACGGCCGCTTTGGTGATGATGCACCTGCGGATGGAGGGATCCGAAGGGATGGTGTACATGATATCCATCATGACTTTCTCCATGATGGAGCGCAGACCTCTGGCGCCGGTCCCCCTCTCTACGGCCAGATCGGCTATGGTCTCCAGGGCATCCTGGTCAAAATCGAGCTGGACCCCGTCGTAGGAGAAGAGCTTGCGGTACTGCTTGACCAGGGCGTTTCTGGGTTTCTGGAGGATGGCGATCAGGGCGTCCCTGTCCAGACCTTCCAGAGTGGTCACTACCGGCACGCGGCCGATGAACTCGGGGATCAGGCCGAATTTGATCAGATCCTGGGGCACCACGTCCCGCAGGACCTCGCCGATCTCGCGCTCTTTCTTCTCGCTGACTTCCGCGTGGAAGCCCATGGACTTGCGGCCGATGCGGGTATTGATGATCCTCTCGAGTCCGTCGAAGGCACCTCCGACGATGAAAAGAATGTTATTGGTATCGATCTGGATCAGCTCCTGCTGGGGGTGCTTGCGGCCGCCCTGCGGCGGGACGCTGGCAACGGTCCCCTCGACGATCTTCAGGAGGGCCTGCTGGACACCTTCTCCGGAGACGTCCCTGGTGATGGAGACGTTCTCGCCCTTTTTGGAGATCTTGTCGATCTCGTCGATGTAGACGATCCCGATCTCAGCCTTCTCGATGTCGTAGTCGGCGGCCTGGATCAGCTTGAGCAGGATGTTCTCGACGTCCTCGCCCACGTAACCGGCTTCCGTCAGCGTGGTGGCATCCGCAATGGCAAAGGGTACGCCAATGATCTTGGCGAGCGTCTGGGCCAGATAGGTCTTGCCGCTGCCGGTGGGCCCCAGCATCAGGATGTTGCTCTTCTGAAGCTCTACGCCGTCCTGCTCCTTCTGTCTGCTCTCATGGGCCTGGGCGATCACTCTCTTGTAGTGATTGTAGACCGCCACGGACAGTGTCTTCTTGGCATCCTCCTGCCCGATGACGTACTCATCCAGAAATGTCTTGATCTCAGCCGGCTTGTGGAGACGAATGGTATCCACGGCGCTGGTCGGGGCACTGTCCTGATCGGGCACGGGATTCGTGCGCCTCCGGACGGACTCCCTGGCTGCGAGCATTTCCTCTTCTTCCATGCTCTCTTCGAGGATATCGTTGCAGATCAGGACACACTCTTCACAGATGTAGACACCGTCCGGGCCTGCCACCAGCTTGTTGACGATATTCTCTCCGCGCCCGCAGAACGAACAACGTCTCATGGGCGGCTGCATTCTCTTGTCTGACATTATGACCTCTATTCGTGTGGGGATCGTCCGCTCAGAGCGATTCGCTCTCCTTGCGGGTGGTGAAAATGTGGTCGATGAGACCGTACTCCAGTGCCTGCTGAGGGGTCATCCAGTTGTCACGGTCGGTGTCGCGCTCGATCTGCTCGATGGACTGCCCCGTGTTCTGGGCGAGGAGCTCGTTCATCTGTTTCTTGATCCGCGCCATGTGCGCCGCCTGGATGGCGATATCGGAGGCCTGTCCCTCTGTGCCGCCCAGAGGCTGGTGGATCAGGATCT
>CAMOJW010000188.1 GCA_946617225.1 uncultured Lachnospiraceae bacterium | reverse complement strand
CCGGGCGGCCTGTACCTGCTCGACGAGCCGGAGGCGGCCCTGTCGCCGCAGAGGCAGCTGACCCTCCTGGTGGAGATCGACCGCTGCGCGAAGGGCGGTGCGCAGTTCCTGATCGCGACCCACTCGCCGATCCTGCTCGGTCTGCCCGGCGCGGAGATCCTGACCTTCGACGACGGGCCGATCCATTCCTGCACATATGAGGAGACGGACAGCTATCAGGTGACGGAGCTGTTCATCAACAGCCGGGAGCAGCTGCTGCGAAGACTGCTGGAGACGCAGGAGCCGGACGCAGAGTGAAAACAAGGCCAGCGAAGACAATGGTATACTGGCAGAACCGGCAAGACAGGAGGGAAGGAATCATCATGAAAGAACAGAACACAGCATCCACCATCCGCCTGCACCCCATCTCCACCCCCCTCTCCGTCTGCAAGGTCGCGGACTACACGGGCATCGAGATCGACCGGCCGCTGGTCTTCACCGGCAGGACGGACGAGGAGAAGTCGCTCGTCTGCCCGTCGACGCTCGTGCCGGCGAATGCGACGGCGCGGGATGACGGCTGGAGGGCGTTTCGGATCTGCGGGGAGTTGGATTTCTCCCTGATCGGGATCCTCAGTGCGATCTCCGGGGTGCTGGCGGAGCAGAGGATAGGCATCTTCGCGATCTCCACCTACAATACCGACTATGTGCTGACCCACGAGAAGGACTTTGGGAGAGCATTGGAGGCGCTGCGAGATGCCGGCTATGTCGTAGAGGATCCGGCAGAAGATCCCGAATAGTGAACAGTTTCCACGCACTCCTCAGGGCGGCAATGGAGTGCCGCAGCCATCCGGCAGACTGTCTCGAAGGCAGCCCGCCGGATGTCTTTCTGTCCCTGCTCATATTGCTGGATGGTCCTCAGCGGAACGCCGGAGGCCTCCGCAAGCCCCCGCTGACTCAGGCCGGCCAGTTCTCTCCTTCGTTTCAGCCCGAGACGGTCCCCATATGCGGAGAGTCTGCGCAGGCGGTCGATCTCATCGGCGGCGTGCAGCAGGTCCATCTCGTGATATTTGGAATACATATCTGCGATGACGGAGCAGGGAACTTCCGAGAAGAGCGAGCGGAAGGAACAGCCGCAGTTCCACTGGTACCAGGCGAGCGTGTATCCCGTCCAGTAGGCGTCAGACCTGTCGTAATAAGGTTCCCCCGCTGACGGACAGCCGTGTCCCGTGACGCGCCGGATCACCTCGTCCGCCAGTTCAGGTCCGGACATACCGACTACATAGCGCGGATTGCCCTTCTCGAACTGATCGGCGACACCGGACTGCAGGAACAGGAGGATATACGGGTCATAATCCATCTTCAGATCGTAGACGGCATAGTGGAGCATCTGCGCCAGTACCCGCTGTGCATTTTCAATATAGTATTCGCTGTATGCGTGTGTCATCCGGTCTGATCTCCTCATCCAGAATGCGCGGCATATACAGTTCACCGCGCTGCCAGCCTTCTCTGTCCTGGCGGAAGTACTGCTCTCTTGCAGATCGATCCCTTGCGGCCTTCCGCGGATACCAGAGAGAGGCATCGACAGCCTCGTATCCGCAGAACTCTAGGTGCGCATAACTCTCTCTGCTCTTCAGGACGATCTGTTCCCCGAGCTTGCCCAGATACATGGCCTCTTCCAGCTGTCTCAGAGAGATCGTCCCGTTCAGAAAATCGCCCGCAAAAGCGAAATAGCTGTCATCCGCCCGATAACCTACGAGCACATCCGCCTCGCGGTAAGGGACGGAAAAGATGGCCAGAAGGTATCTTCTGCCTTCCTTCGCAAGACCGGACGTGAGCGGAAACCGTCGGTTCTCCAACAGGATGGCCAGCCAGTGGAGAATCGTATAATCACCGCCATTCAGCCGCAGGATGGACAATCCGGCCTCATCCAGTCTGTAGGAGTTCAGAAAACCGTCCCTTCCGTCATCGACGCTCCATTCTCTGGCCAGATCCGCATTTTCCGAACAGTAGAATCCGTTCCCGTAATCATTGTGATCTTTACTGCCTCCGAAAAAAGGCCGTTCCAGGATCCGCACGGATCCATGATAGAGTTGTATCATTATACAGTTCTCCTTTCCGGAAGTACTCCCATAGGAGTATACACAGCATAACAGAGTGAAAACCCTCTGTCAAACACGTTTACACGGGGAAGCGCAGTGCGGTACAATATTCACAAACTGCAGGAAACGGACGGGAAAAGGCATGAACAGACTGAATTCCATCAGGATCGCGGGCTTCCCACTGCCGCTGTATCTGGGGATCCTCGCGATCCTGTATCTATGCATGTTTTTGGGGTGTGTCCCTGACGGGATGGTCGGGGGCTTTTTCCTGCTGATCGTGATCGGTGAGGGACTGAATAAGCTCGGGAAGACACTGCCGGTCGTGCGCACCTACCTGGGCGGATCGGTGGCCTGCATCCTGGGAGGCGCGGCGATCGCGGCGCTGGGATGGATCCCGGAAGGCGCACTGCACACCGCGGACGCGTTCGTGAACGAGCAGGGGTTCCTGGTCTTCTATATCGCGGCCCTGATCTGCGGGAGCCTGTTCAATATCGACCGGGACCTGCTGCTGCGGGCGACGGTGCGGATCCTGCCGACGGCGATCCTGGGACTGCTGGCCGGCTGCACGGTGGTGGGACTGCTGTCCATGGTGATGGGATTCTCCTTCCTGGAGGGGATCCTGATGATCGCGATCCCCATGACCAGCGGCGGGATGACGGCGGGAGCGGTGCCGCTCTCCTCCATCTACGCGGAGGTCCTGGGGCAGAACGCGGGGGAGATCCTGACCAGGATCGCGCCGGCGACAGTGCTGGGCAACGTGATCGCGATCGTCCTGGCTGCGCTGGCATCGAGGATAGGGGAGCAGTATCAGGAGAGATATCCCGGCCTTACCGGGAACGGTCAGCTCATCAACGACGGCAGGAAAGTGGACAGAAGGCCCCCCGCCGCCCTTACGCTCGTCTCTCTGGGGACCGGCCTGCTCGTCTCCCTGGCCTTCTATCAGACCGGTGAGCTGCTGCACCATTTCGTCGCCGTTATCCCGACATACGCATGGATGATCATCCTGGCCATCGTCGCCAAGACCCTGCGGATCCTCCCGGAGGAGCTGGAAGCGGGCGCCCGGTCATGGGGAGACCTCGCGATCCACACCTGGACCGCCGCCGCTCTGACCGGCATCGGGATCACGCTGATCGACCTGAAGACGATCCTGTCGGGCATGACGCTGTTTTATTTCGTGACCGTCGTGGCAGGAGTCCTCACCATCACTCTGACCGCAGCGCTCGTGGGAGGGAAGATCATGGGATTCTACCCTCTGGAGGCGGCCATCGCGGCGGGCATGTGCACCACCAACATGGGCGGCTCCGGGAACGTCGCCGTTCTCAGCAGCGCCGGCCGCATGGAACTGCTGCCTTTTGCCCAGATCGTGACCCGCTCCTGCGGGGCCCTGATGCTCACTCTCGGAGGGATCCTGATCAGATTGCTTTAGAAAGCGCACGGAAAACGGAAAGATCATAAAAGCGGATTGAGCAAGCACTGCGCCATGGTATAAAATATAC
>CAMOJW010000187.1 GCA_946617225.1 uncultured Lachnospiraceae bacterium | reverse complement strand
TTCTCTGATTCGTATCCTCTTATACAGCATGGCCGCGGGAATTCCCGCGGCCATGCTGTTTACTGTTTTTTCGGAATATTCAGGATCAGAATGACGGGTCAGTCAATACCGTAAACGGGGACATACTCGCCCTCGGAGTAGTCCGTGACGCCGTGCAGCGGCTCCAGGACAGATCTGGCTTCGCCGACCGCTCCGCCGGCAATGCGCTCCTGCTGGAGCTCTTCTTCCTCATTGCCCTCGATGGCGGTTCCGGCGAAGGCCTCCGCGTCCTCTTTGGGCTCAAACGGCGTATACTCTCCGCGTACCGCGGTATCGTTGTCCACATAGGGGACTGTGGTCAGGGGGAGCGGAGCATAGACTTCTTCCTCTCTGGCTTCCGGCGTCTCATCCGCCTGTGCCGCGATGCAGACCGTCAACGAGCACAGGATCAGAATCGCCAGGAAAATCATCAGCAGTTTTTTTACTCTTGTGTTCATGTTTCCTCCTGTCTGTATTGTGTGAGTTTGGACGCAATTTTTACCAGTTGTTCCGTGTCATATCCGACTGTGACACGTTCCCACTTCGGCACACGCGGATCATCCGCGTATGCCGAGGGAAACGCCCCGCTGTCGTCAAAGCTCAGAACCTGAACCGGACGCAGAGAACGGACGGTACGGATGTGCCGCACGAAAGAGGAAAAGAGATACTCGTTCTCCATTTCGCTCGGCAGCAGGAAGCTGCAGGTCAGCTCAGTCGGCCGGACAAAGGCTTTTTCCGCGTCCGCGGTCAGTGCGACCTCCTGCGGCGTCGGGAAGCGGTATACCAGCAGCACCCGATGCGAGAGTTCGTCGGTCGTATCCCCGCCGGAGGAGTAGCCCTTTTCCCGGGAGACCTTTTCCCCGTAATAGTCGAGTTCCAGCCCGACCTCGCACTTGACCGCCAGGGTTCTGCCATCCGCTGTCTCGAAGACCGTTTCCGGCAGGCGCTTGTCCGGAGAGCTCATCTGATGCCCCATGATCACTTCATCGGTCTCCGCCGCCGTCAGACGGGAAAAATCGCTGGTGACGATCCCGTAAAACCGGACCGGCTTCCAGGCCGCAATGATGTTCAGATAGGCCCAGGCTTCATAAGCGCCCCGCTGCAGATCCTTAAGAAAAGGCCTCAGCAGCTGTTCCGCCCGGTCCTCTGTCTCCTCCGGCTCCAGATGGTGCTGCAGGCTGTCCATCACCAGTTCAAACAGGGGAGCTGAAACCGCCCGCTCCGGATCGGTGATCAGGTTTTCGACGGAAGCAGGAAGGCGATATCGCTTCAGACTGCTCCCGGCATAGAGCTGCTGCCGCACTTCTTCGATGCGCTGTGCGAGCCTTCTGATCTCCTCCAGCCGCACTCCGGCGAGATCCGCGGCCAGGGCTTTCGTGACGGCATCGATATGCCCGTAGAAGGCTTCCCGCAGCGGCTTTGGAATCCGCATGCTCTGAGGCGTGATCCGGATCTCCGGGTTCTGCCGGACATACTCTGTGAGTCCGGCATATGCCTCCCGCCAGGCGCTCTCTGTATTCTCGTTTCTCAGGCTCATTGTTTATTCGTTCACCAGGCGGAGCAGGGTCCGCTTGACCAGCGTGCGGGCGATCTCCACCTTATATTCATTATGGGAGAGGACCATGACCTTCGAGACGGCCGCGTCCCCGGCAGCCTGTGCGCTCTCTTCGGTCACGCCGGCTTTGACGCATTCCTCCGCGTCCGTCATCCGCTTGGGGGAAGGATAGCAAGCGCCCAGCACGATGTGGATCTGTCCGTCCGCATCCTCCGCCACGGCACAGTTGACCAGAGGAAAGTCGATGGATTTGCGCAGGGCAAACTTCTCAAAACGGCTTTTCTCCGTCTTCGGTACGCGGATCTCCTTCACCAGCTCGCCGTCTTCCAGCACATTGGAACGCAGGCCGTTTGCGTGGAAGAACTCCTCCGCCGGGATCTCCCGGGCGGTGGTGACAATCGTCGCCCCCAGAGCCGCGAGCGCCGGGGCGCTGTCGTGGGAACTCGCCGCGAGGCAGTTGCCCTCGATCCCGAGGATGGAATGGTAGCGGTTGTCGCCCTTGTAGGCATAGCACTCCTTGCCGCCTTTCCTTGCGCAGACAAAGCGGTTGTCCGGGCAGCGGAAGTACCAGCAGCGGTGCATCTGGCAGATGTTTCCGCCGATGGTGCCCATGTTGCGGATGGTCGGGGAGGCCGCTCTGCCGCAGGCCTCGGCCAGTGCCTGAGCGTGTGTCTTCACAAGCTCGCTGTCGGCGATGTCCTGCAGCTTGACCAGGGCACCGATCACGAGTTCCGTGTCCGTCTCTTCGATGGTATCCAGACCGGGAACGGTCTTGAGATCGACAAGATAGTTCGGGTAATACGGGAGGCATTCGTCCTTGAGCGTACCGAGCAGATCCGTTCCGCCCGCGATGACCATGACGTCCTCATGTGCGGCCAGCGCAGCCGCTTCTTCTATCGTCGAAGCCTGGATATGTTTGAACGGTCTCATCTCAACCCTCCTTCTTGATCTTGCCCAGCGCCGCCAGCACACGGTCAGGTGTGAACGGCTGCATGGTGATGAAGTCTCCGCCGATGGCGTTCTGGATCGCGCAGCCCACCAGACCGGCGTTGGTATGTGCATGCGCCACGCCGGTGGAGCCGTAGGCGCCGCCGCCGCAGCGGGTCTCCACCGCCACGTTGTCCATGGGCGGCTGGTCGAGCGCGGTCGGCACCTTATAGTCGTACATGTTGCCGTTGAGCAGGACGCCCGTGTTGGGATCCCAGATGATCTCCTCACGCAGCGCGCGTCCCGAGGCCATCGTCAGCGCCATCTCCAGCTGACCCATGGCCGAAGCCGGACGGATCACCTTGCCGAAGTCGTGGGCGGCGGTATAATCGAGGATCTCGACCAATCCGGTCTCCGGGTCCACCGCCACCTCACAGAAGTCCACGTTCATCGTGCGCACCACATCGCTCTGGAAGGGGACGCTGGGTTTCCCGCAGAAGCCCTCGCCGAACTGGCCGAGGCCCACCAGCGGGATCTGAACAGAGGGATCGGCCTTCAGCGTCAGCATGGAATCGACGATGTCCGCCTCTTCGGGTGACGCCGCGCCGACATACATGTAGATTGCGCTGAGCACGCGGTTTTTCAGCAGGATCGCCGCTTCCTTGGCCGCCCAGGTGCAGGTCGAGGCGCGGTCGGCCGCGTCGCCCTTCTGCCAGTTCGGATAATTCGCCGCATAGTAGACGATGACGTCCTCCGGTTTCATGCCCATCTCCTCGGCGATGACCAGCTGGACCGCGTCCGGCCAGTAGGTGCCGATCAGGGCTTCGGAATACGGCATGTAAACCTTGCCGTCGGTGTTCAGGCGGAGGTTGATGTTATACGAAATCATACCCCAGGTCATGGACCAGCAGGCACGTGCCGCTACGCCGTGCAGGCGTCCGTCCGGAAGCACCTTCTTGCCGGCCAGGTGCCACTTTTCATCCCAGTGGAATGCCTTCTTGCCGGCCTCCATGCAGGCTTCCAGCGAGGGCTGGGTGATGATGACGTTCTTCATGATGACGTCCGTGATGTCCATGCCCAGCGTGTCCGCGATCTTGGCGAAGGTCAGGTTCACCGGCTCCCACATGTCCTTGCCCGGGTCGGCGGTGGTGCAGGCGCCGT
>CAMOJW010000186.1 GCA_946617225.1 uncultured Lachnospiraceae bacterium | reverse complement strand
CTGGAGAAGGAGATCCGCGCCGCGGACGACAGGCTGGCCGAGGCGCTGCGGGCGGGAGATCTGGAGGCTGCGCGGCAGAGCCGCGACGAGCAGGTCAGGCTCAGACGCAGACAGAAAAACGCGGAAAACAGACAGGACAGACGCCGCGACGCAGCCCCTGCCGAGGTCAGGGAGTCGGATATCGCCGACGTGATCTCCACCTGGACGCATGTGCCGGTCACCCGCCTCTCGGAGCGCGAGAGCGAGCGGCTGCTGCATCTGGAGGAGGAACTGCACAAACGTGTCATAGGACAGGAGGACGCGGTCAAGGCTGTGGCAAGGGCTATCCGCCGCGGCAGGACCGGCCTGCAGGATCCGAAGAGGCCTATCGGCTCTTTCCTGTTCCTGGGTCCCACGGGCGTCGGCAAGACCGAACTGAGCAAAGCCCTTGCCGAGGTGCTCTTCGGCTCCGACCAGGACCTGATCCGCGTGGACATGTCCGAATACATGGAGCAGTATGCCGTCTCCAAGATCATCGGCAGTGCCCCGGGATACGTGGGCTATGAGGAGGGAGGCCAGCTGTCCGAGAAGGTCCGCAGCCACCCCTACAGCGTCGTTCTTTTTGACGAGATAGAGAAGGCGCATCACGATGTCTTCAATGTCCTTCTCCAGATCCTGGATGAGGGACATATCACCGATTCCCGCGGGAACAAGGTGAACTTCAAAAACACTGTCATCATCATGACCTCCAACGTGGGCGCCATGAAGATCACGCAGCCCAAATCTCTGGGATTTTCGGACAAGCCCACCCGCCAGCAGAGCTACGAGAAGATGCGGGACGGCGTGA
Organism: uncultured Lachnospiraceae bacterium; assembly: GCA_946617225.1. Taxonomy (GTDB): domain Bacteria; phylum Bacillota; class Clostridia; order Lachnospirales; family Lachnospiraceae; genus CAG-791. The sequence goes on along the minus strand of CAMOJW010000186.1, from coordinate 2,932 downwards.
TGGAGGAGGTGCGCAGGATATTCCGGCCCGAATTCATCAACCGTATCGACGAGATCCAGGTGTTCCACATGCTCTCCGAGAGCGAGATGTACGAGATCTGCGGGCTGCTGTGCGAGGACCTGATCCGCCGGGCGAACGACCAGATGGGCATCACGCTCCGGATCTCTCCGGCCCTGAAGCACCATATAGTGGACAAATACGGCGACGAGAAGATGGGTGCCAGGCCCCTCAAGAGAGCCATCCAGAAGGTCATCGAGGACCCGCTGGCGGAGCAGCTCCTGTCCCTGGAGCCCGTGCCCGGCGACCGGATCACGGCGGGATTCCGCGGCGGAGAAGTGACATTTGCAAGAAGGAGGCCCGATGCCCTCAAATCGGAAAAAGACAGCATTCTTCTGCCAGTCGTGCGGGTATGAATCCGCCAAATGGACGGGTCAGTGCCCGTCCTGCAGGGAATGGAACACTATGGTGGAGGAGCCCGTAAAGATCTCCGCCGCCGGCAGTAAAGGAGCCGCAGGGAGGACATCCGGCAGGATGACGCCCATGCGGCCCGTCCGTCTGTCGGAAGTGGACGATACCCGGGAAGAGCGCATGCAGACCGGCCTTCCGGAACTGGACCGCGTCCTCGGAGGCGGGATCGTGGAGGGCTCCCTGGTCCTCGTGGGCGGTGACCCCGGGATCGGCAAATCCACCCTGCTGCTGCAGGTCGCGGGCAACACAGCCACTGCGGGGCGCCGCGTCCTGTATATCTCCGGCGAGGAGTCGCTGCGGCAGATCAAGATGCGCGCGGTCCGTCTGGGCAAGGATGCGGAGACACTGCGGTTCCTGTGCGAGACGGACCTGGAGGAGGTCTCGGACCTCCTGCTGAAGGAGCGCCCCGAACTGGTCATCATCGACTCCATCCAGACCATGTTCCTGGGTTCCGTGCAGGCGGCGCCCGGCAGTGTCTCCCAGGTCCGCGAGGCCACGGGACTGCTGCTGCGCCTGGCCAAGGAGAACGGGATCACTTTTCTCATCATCGGCCATGTCACCAAGGAGGGGACCGTGGCAGGCCCCCGCGTCCTGGAACACATGGTGGATGCGGTCCTCTACTTCGAGGGTGACCGCTACGCCTCCTACAGGATCCTGCGGTGTGTGAAGAACCGTTTCGGATCCACCAATGAGATCGGCATCTTTGAGATGCGCAGCAAGGGACTCACAGAGGTGGAGAATCCCTCTGAATTCATGCTCAGCGGCAGGCCGGTGGGCACCAGCGGATCCGTGGTGACCTGCTCCATGGAGGGGACCCGCCCCATGCTGACAGAAGTGCAGGCTCTCGTCTGCCGCACCAATTTCGGCTATCCGAAGCGGCAGGCCACGGGAACGGACGGGGGTCGTGTGAGCGTCCTCATGGCTGTCCTGGAGAAAAGGCTCGGCATCCCTCTGTCGCAGTTCGATGCCTATATCAATCTGGCCGGAGGGATCCGCCAGACGGAGCCCGCGCTGGATCTGGGGATCGTGCTGGCGATCATGTCCAGTTACAGAAACATCCCCATGGATGACCGCCTCATGGCCTTTGGCGAGGTGGGACTCAGCGGCGAGATCCGCAGCGTGAACATGGCGGAGCAGAGAGTGCAGGAGGCCGCCAAACTGGGCTTCACTTCCTGCCTGCTCCCCAAAGGTAACGCCTCCCGCATCAAAGCGCCGGAAGGGATCCGTCTCATAGGCGTCTCCGGGATAGGAGAGGCCGCGGACCTGCTGGGAAGATGACAGGAAATATGCCTCAGAGACCAAAAATCTCTCTTGCGTCTTCCCTGACCGCATGCTATAATTGACAAGCTGTGTGACACAGCGGCAATAGATCATCATACAGGACGCCGCAATCCCAGAGGACGCAGGTCCCGGGCGTCCAGGTAAGGAGGACAAGATGAAGGAAGGAATCCACCCCAAGTACTACCAGGCAACCGTCACCTGCAACTGCGGGAACACGTTCGTGACCGGTTCCACGACCCCCGAGATCCACGTTGAAGTCTGCTCCAAGTGCCACTCTTTCTACACCGGCACCCAGAAGACTGCAGCTGCCAAGGGCCGTATCGACCGCTTCAATAAGAAGTATGGTTTTACCAACAACTGATCATAAGGCAGTACAGAGATGGACAAGGCAGGGTATCCTCTGCCTTGTTTTGTTATACGGACCCCTGTGAGTGACAGGCGTCCGGAAGCGGCATAGGAAGAGGTGACTCTGTGGCAGAGAGCAAATGCGGGACCATCTATTCGGGGATCGGCGGTCAGGCCGTCCTGGAAGGTGTTATGATGAGGAGCGGCGGCGATTATGCCGTGGCGCTCCGCAGACAGGACGGAAGCATCACCGCCCACAAGCAGCAATACGAGGGCCTTCTGGCGGATTCTCCGCTGCGCAGGATCCCCCTCGTCAGGGGGACGCTGGTCTTTATCGATTCCCTGCGGCTGGGCCTCCGCTGCACCAACGAATCGGCAGACGCCTACATGGAGGAGGATGCCGGCGAGAGCGGTGACAGCAAGGACGGAAGTAACAGCAAGGACGGCAGTGAGGGGAACGGTATCATGACGGCCGTGATCATGATCCTGGCTTTTGTCATCGCCATCGGACTGTTCATGCTGCTCCCCTATTTCCTGTCTTCACAGGTCGAACGTCTCACCGGCAGTCACCTTGTCGCAGTGATCCTGGAAGGTCTGCTCAGGATGGGGCTGTTCATCGGATACGTGGCAGCCATCAGCCTGATGGAGGACATCGGCAGACTGTACCAGTATCACGGGGCGGAGCACAAGTGCATCAACTGCCTGGAGTCCGGAAAGGCGCTGACCAGAGAGAACGTGCGCGCCAGTTCCCGTTTCCACAAGCGCTGCGGCAGCAGCTTCCTGATGTTCGTCGTGCTGGTCAGCATCGTAGTCTGTTTCTTCATCCGGACCCGGAATC
>CAMOJW010000185.1 GCA_946617225.1 uncultured Lachnospiraceae bacterium | reverse complement strand
TGGATATGGAATCGATCTCCGCCCTCAACGAAGGCATGATCAAATTCCCCGGCGTCGAGCTATTCGCCTGCCGCGACCACCAGATCGTGCAGACGACCGCCAACCGGATCATCGAGATCCTTCCCGGCGGCAGCATCATCGACAAGGTCACCACGTACGACGATTACCTGGAGAACAACGCAGAAGCCAGAAAACGCACCGTCTATGTGGCTGACAGACAGGACGACTGATACCCGCGGAACGTGAAAGTGCCCCGGAGGCAGTATGACTGAACAGAACAGAGATGTCCGGAAACGGGCCAATACATATTTCTTCTCCAAGGTCGTCTTCAATCTGATCCTGATCGTGATCGGTGCGTGTGTCATCACCGGTTTTCTCCGGCGCATACAGCACCGGACTGCCCTGTACAAGCAGCAGCAGAACAGCGAGAAGGCCCTCTCCGAAGCGCTGAGCGCTCTTGAGACCAACCAAGCTGCTGCCGTTGACCTGGCGGCCATCTTCCATGACTCCAACCAGGACATGCTGAACGACCTCTACAAGCTGATGAGCAGTGGCCTGTTCAGCTCCATGGCAGGTACGGATGCGGAGGAGCGCTCCTACGTCATGCAGGACATGGTGGAGCGTTCCGGTGTCGATTATCTTTACATCATGGGACAGGACGGCAGGGTGCTCATGTCCCCCTATGCGGAGCTGCAGGGCAGTTCCCTTATAGAGAGAGGCCTGCTGTCCAAAGATAACGTCGCGCAGCTTCTGCAAGGTACCGTCCGGGAGGACGGCAGCATCTCTCCGGTCATGGAGAACAATCACTACGGCCGGTTCTATTTCTACTCCCTTCCCGGTTCTTATGAAGGCTATCCGTATGTGCTGGTGCTCGGAACAAACGCCGCCGTTCTGGATCTCCAGATAGAGTCGCTGAAAGATGTCTCCGTGGTGCTCAGCCGCGCGCCTGTCGGCAACGGCGGCTTCATGTTCGCCGTGAACGGACAGAACGACACCTTCCTGTATTTCCGGAACGACACCGTCGACCTGACCGGTCAGAATGCACTGGAAGCAGGTCTCTCCAGAGACGCCCTTCGGGACGGCTACGCCGGACTGCAGACCATAAACGGTGTCCAGTATCACTGTGTGTCCCGGACTTTCGGGAACAGCACGTTCATCTGCGCCGTCGCGGAGACAGCGCAGATCTACACCAATGACCGCTACGTCCTCTTCTGGTCCATCACCGGTTTCATCGTGGTCATGTTCCTGTGCCTGGCCTATGCCGTGATCGTGCGCAATGACTTTGTCCGCAATGCTGTTGAGACGGAACAGAAGATCTTCCGGCGCGGGACCCGCAGCGACCTGATCTTTGACATCTCCATCTTCAAGAAAGTCTTTCCCCTCATGACCGCAGGCGTGATCATGATCTTCTGCATCTCCTTCTACGCACAGACGCTCCTGGAGATCTCGGAGAGCATCGAAGACTCCGTCGTCGCCCTGGACGAGGTCACCAGCCGCTACGAAGAGAGCGCCCGCAACCGTGAGACGATCAAGACCTACTACAACAACCGCTTCCTCTCCAAGGCGAAACTTCTGGCCTATCTCATAGAGGAGGACCCTTCTGTCCTGAACGAGGAGACCGACCGCTTCTACTCGATCCTGGACGAGGACGGGAACCGGTCATTTCTGACGGATGACGAGGGGAACCTCCTCCGCTCCGTGAGCCGCTCCAAAAAACTCCTTCAGTTATGCGAGGAGAACGATATAGATTCCATCTACATATTCGATGAGGATGGCAGGACTATCGCCACCAGTACGGAAAACTGGTTTTTTACCGTCAGCCACAATGAGGAGGACCAGTCCTATCCCTTCCAGCAGATCCTGGACGGCAGGACCGATTATCTGATCCAGGACTCCATGATGAGCGACGTGGGCATCGAGAGCCAGTATTTCGGCGTCGTTTTCCACTACTACACGGCGCTTGACGCGGACGGCAATACGGTCTATCTGTCCCACTTCGACAATGAGGCAGCCAAAGGCACCATCGAGGTGCCAGAAAACGGCGGCCGGCCCACCTACGAGCGGGTCACGGAGCACCGCTCCCTGTTCCAGATCGGCATGAATGAGGATCTCTCCGCAAGAGTCCTCGCTTCCACGGAGATCGGCAGCATCCTGTCCTCCGACATGCTCAGCGGCGGGTTCATGGTCCTGTTCGACAACAGCCCCGACCATATCTGCCTCTATTCCCCCGTCGAGGCCAGCATAGGCAAAACAGCCTCCGAAATGGGCGTCTCCGACAGAGCCTTCTCCGGCACCGACTATTATGGCTTCATGCGGGTGAACGGCCGGGAATACTTCCAGTATTTCCGCTTCAGGGACGATTATTTCATCGGGACGGCCATCCCCAGATCAGAGATGTACACGTCGCGCATGATCATTGCATTGCTGACGGCGCTGACCAGTCTCATCCTCATCCTGTTCCTCTCCGGAACTGTCACTCTGACGACCCGTGAAGAGGAGGAACTGTACGCCACCATGAGCGAGGAGCAGGCTGAAAAGGGTCTTGATTCCGCGATCTTCAACATCATACTCCCCTCCGGTAGACGCTCCTCCACCGTGAAGGCCGCCGCGCGCTGGGACAACCGCCATATACCATGGGGTGAAAGGAGTCCCGAACAGAAACTGCTGGTCCTGATCAGCGCAGTGGCCGGCCTGTTGATCCTCTACGTGATCATCACGCTCTTTACCACCATGCGGATCCTGGATGACAGCGGCTCCGTGATCCGTTACATCGCAAGCGGCAACTGGGACAGAGGCCTGAACATCTTTGCTCTCAGTGCATGTGCCATAGTGATGATCGGATTCGCTGTGATGATCGCCCTGTTCCGCATTCCGGTCATGCTCATATCCGCCCTGCTGGGGGCCAGAGGTGAGACTATCTCCCACCTTCTCCTGTCCGTCCTGAAATATGGCGGTACACTGGGCGCGTTCTTCTACTGCCTGCATCTGGTGGGCATGGATTCCCGCAACCTCCTGGCCAGTGCCGGTGTCCTGTCCCTGGTCATTGGTCTCGGAGCCCAGAGTCTGATCAAGGACATCCTGGCCGGTATCTTCATCGTCTTCGAGGGTGAGTTCCGCGTGGGAGATATCGTCACCATCAGCGGTACCCGCGGCACCGTCATGGATATCGGTCTGCGGACCACCAAGATCCTGAGCCCCGACGGCAACATCAAGATCTACAACAACAGCGAGATCTCCGGCATCCTGAACATGACCAAAGAGGCTTCGATCGCCGCCGCCACCATCAGCATCGAATACGGCCAGGACATCGACTACGTCGAAGCAGTGCTCAAAAAGGAACTTCCCCTGCTTCGGGATGAGAACCCCGCCATCCTGGACGGTCCCGACTATCTCGGCATCTCCAACCTCGGCGAGAGCGGCGTAGATATCCTGATCATCGCCAAGTGCAACGAACAGGATATCAAGGGCGTCAACCGCTACCTGAACAAAGCGCTCCTGAAGATCTTCTACCGCAACCAGATCAACGTACCGTTCCCGAACATCACCGTTTCTCAGCTGGACATGACGGGGCGCAAGACCATCGACGACCTGATGGAGGCGGCAAGGGAGCAGAAGAATTCGTAAAAAGCTGCCGCACTGAGCTAGATACCGCATGGACAGCACAATTAACAACCGCACTGGGAGTATTCCCGGTGCGGTCTTTTTTAACATAGTCATTATGGAATCGACCTGAATCGTCGACTTGGATTCCATATGTATAAAAAGAATAATACCTGCCGGACAGGCGGGAGGAATTCGCGGAGTTTTACTACGATCCTTTCCTTCGTCCGGGGGAGGGACGCATCTACTGAGAACTCATTATGAGCCATGTGGACAGT
>CAMOJW010000184.1 GCA_946617225.1 uncultured Lachnospiraceae bacterium | reverse complement strand
CTGTGAAGGCCAGGAAGTCACTACGGAAGCAGAAAAACCATCAGCTGTAGTGCAAACCATGGGTCTGTGAAGGCCGGGAAGTCACTACGAGAACAGAAAAACTACCAGTTATAGTGACAAATCAGAGTCCTTCAGCGGCTTGGAGGTCATCACAAGATCATCACAAGAACAGGAAATCATCTTTTGGCGATGTACAGACATTCTTAACTTAATGACATTGGTCGCATGACAGCTCCACTTTTTGGCGGTCTCTCATACTCATATCCCTTCCGGCGATGTAGGCCCCAACCTTTTGAGTGCCTGTCCCAGGCCTATCGTCTTTTCACCAGTGTAGGCCTCATCCCTTCTATCCCCTGTCCGGGCCTATCGTCTTTTCAACAACGTAGGCCCGGATCCTGATAATCTCTACGCAGGCCTATTCATCTCAAGTAAGAATAGGCCTGCAAATGCCGCTAACAACTTGAGGCCTATATGCCCATAGGCCTGTAAGGCCTGTTGCCATCTCGGGGCCTACCATCATGAGAGGGCCGTAGGCCTAGCAAGTAAGTTCTCGTCTCAGGGCCTACCATCACGAAAAGGGCGTAGGCCTCGCACGTAATATCTCGCCTCTGGGCCTACCATCACGAAAGAGCCGTAGGCCTGGCAAGATATTTCCCGCCCACAGGGCCTATCATCACAAGAAGGCCATAGGCTCCGCGTGTGATATATCGAGTCCTCTGATCGTTATCACAACTCATGATTTCTGTTATCGTTGTTGCCGTGGTGAAATTTCGCAAATATCACCGCGGCTAAAACGTTCTCCAACCATGTCGTTGTTGCCGCGGTGAAATGTCCCTTATATCACCACTCCTATAACGTTCACCGGCCTCGTCAGAGGCAGAGGTGCGGAAGCACCTCTTGTCAACCCTCTACCGTCTTCCGGGGCGGCTGTCAAGGACGCCTCAGGCGAGGTATACCGGTTCCTTGACAGCCGCCCCGGAAGATGGTTACAAGACATGAGATGACCTTTTTTGTACCAAATAGAAAAGAGAAGTACAAAAGACAATGCTTCCGCAATGTATTTTGTACTTCTCTCGAATATTCGACACATTTACGTCCGCTGGGATATCAACTTTCTCCGCCCCCTCCGCTCGACTGTGCGGACCTCACTCGTTATTCTTCGCATACTGCGCCTGCAGCTTCTCGTAAAACTTGGGGTTCTCGCTGCCGTACTGTTCCTGGCACTCGTCCAGGGCGGCTTTGTAGATGTCCGTATTGATGTGGTCTTCGATCTCGATCTGCTGCGCCTGATCGTCCAGGAGGCCCAGCCGCTCCATGTAGTTCCAGGCTCTCACGACGGATTTCTTCATGGGATCGGTGTTCAGATCGCAGCGGGCGTTGTCCATGTAAGCGCGGGTATATTCTTCGCTGTGACCGGTCATACCGGACACCATGGCGACGGTCTCGTCGTGATGGGTGTCGTAGTAGGCCATGGCGCGGATCCAGGCCTTCAGGAGCGCTTTGACGGTGTTCGGATTCTCGTTGATCCAGTCGGTGCGGGCTTCGGCCCGGCAGCAGGAGTAGCCGGGCAGGACGTCGCAGGCATAGGTGACGATCTTGAGATCGGGATTCTGGTCGATGCTGTAGTTCAGGGCAGTGCCCACGAGGCCGAAATCGGCCTCGCCGTTCTCCACGGCTTTGATCCGGGCCTCCTGGGATTCCGGCTGATACCAGTTGATATCGTGCAGAGGGTCATAGCCCATGTCCAGGAGAGGGCCTGTGATGGCGTACAGGTTGGGCTCAAAGGCCACGGTCTTGCCGATGAGGCTCTCGATGCCGTTCCACTCGGTCTCCACTCTCGCAAAAATGGGCATACAGCCCGTCAGCAGGTAGCCCCCGAAGATGGTGATGTCCATTCCTTCGGAGATCATCTGCAGGGGCAGGTTGGTGCCGGAATTGGAGGCCACGTCGATGGTGCCGTCGGCAAGGCCGCGGAAGGCATCGGCATCTGTATCGACGGGCACATAGACGACTTTGATGCCCTCGTCCGCCAGATAACCCTGTTTGTCGGCGATGGCGTTCAGGATATGGCCGCCGGAATTCAGGGCGAGCCGTACGGTGGTCGTCTCCGGTGCAGTGTCCTCCCGGACAGCCGATCCTTCGGACGCGGCGGTGTTCCCTCCGCAGGCAGGCAGTACCGCGGCGGCAAGGATCAGGCACACCAGTGCGGCAGCAGTGCGGATCTTAAACTTCATCTCTGTAATCCTCCTACTATGTACATCAGACGTCCTTCTGCGGCACTTCCGGCGCATCCAGATCTTCCAGTGTCCTGCGGCCGGTCATATCCAGCTGGGACACAGTGATATTGGGGAACGGGACATTGATCTCGTTCCGGTAGAAGATCTTCAGGACCTCCTTGTTCAGGTAACGGATCACGCCCTTGATATCCTTCTCACTGCACTTGCAGATGATGAGCAGATCGACACCGCTGTCGCCCAGCTCCGAGACACCGAGATAATCGGGACCGCTCAGGATCTTGTCGTTCCGCCTGCGTAGCTCGGGAAGCTCGCGTTTCAGCACTTCCTCCACATAGTCGATGTCCTGTCCGTATTCGATGGAGATGTGGCATCCGGCGACGGAGACCTCCTGCGTCATGTTCAGGATACCGGAGATCTCACTGTTGTTGAAGATCTTGATGTTGCCGTCCGTGCCCATGATCTTGGTCGTGCGCAGGCCGATGTCCATGACCGTCCCGCGGTAGCCGCTGATGGTGACGATGTCGCCGACGCGGTACTCGCCCTCAAAGACTATAAAGATACCGGCGAGGATATCCTTGATCAGGCTCTGGGCTCCGAGACCGATGACCAGGGACAGGATACCGGCACTGGCCAGCAAGCTGGATGAGTCGATGCCCAGCAGGTACAGGCAGTAGAAGAAAGCGCCCAGAACACCGCCGTATTTCACCACGGACAGGAGCAGATGGCCGACCGTTTCGCCCCTGGCGCCGAGGAGCGACGTGAGGAGCCGGACGGGGATCCGGAACAGATAGATCCCGATGGCGGTGGCCAGCATGACGACGGCGCAGGAACTGACGGCAAAAATGTTCGTTCCTTTGTCCCAGGACCCGTTCAGGATGTAGTGGACGATGGAACCGTCGCTGAAGTAGCGGTCCGCGCCGAGGATCGTGAGGAGGACATACAGCACGATGACGGAGAGCATCGCGCCGATCATCGTCCACAGTTTCTGCTCGGGACTGCGTTCGCTCCAGGGCACCCGCCGGTTGTCCCATCTGGCGGCGGCCCGCACGGTAGAGACGTTGCGCCCGGAGGGAAGGATGATATTGAAGATCACGGAGTTGAGCCCCTTCTCAGACTGCTCCTCGCTCATGACCTGGTAGAGGTACTCCTCCTCCTTGTTGGTGAGCGTCACGGTGAAGGAGAGGACCAGGATCAGGAGAAAACTGATCAGGGAGGTCACCAGAGCGATGGGCAGCCGCGTCGTATACATGACGGCCAAGGGGAGTGCCGTGCCGATAAAATATCCGTTCAGATAGCGGAAATTTGAGAAATAGTCGGTCCCGTTGATCCCGACGAACCCGTAATAATCGTCGCCGGAAAACGCTTTGTCGGAGACCCCCAGATCCACAGCTTTCAGGCCGATGCTGGGCTCATTGGGGGAATAGACGCACAGGTGGTCCTCTGTGGCGTCGAACATGACGATGAAGCCGCCGCTGAGGATATTGGTGGAGAGGATGTTGCCCACGTCGGTGGAATCCAGCAGTTTTTCGGAGACACTGTCATTCAGGCCGATCTGCAGGAGAGAGCGGTGGGCAGTGATCTTCCCGGCGTCCTCTTCATCGGGGGCCGTTTCGCCGCTGTGCTCGTAGTCACAGCGTGAGACATAGACCGCCGTTCC
>CAMOJW010000183.1 GCA_946617225.1 uncultured Lachnospiraceae bacterium | reverse complement strand
GGCGTCCTTGACAGCTGCCCCGGAAGACGGTTGCTGGTTGACAAGAGGTGCTGACGCACCTCTGCCTCTGACGAGGCCGGTGAACGTTGTTTCTGTCGTGAAATAAAGAAAAAATCACGGAGGAAATAACGATACTGCCAGCGGACGTTATATCTGCCGTGAAAAAAAGGAAATATCACGGAGGAAATAACGATACTGTCAGCGGACGTTATATCTGCCGTGAAATAAGGATAATATCACGGAGGAAACAACGATACTGTCAGCAAACGTTATATCTGCCGTGAAATAAAGAGAATATCACGGAGGAAATAACGATACTGCCAGCAGACGTTATATCTGCCGTGAAATAATGAAAATATCACGACAGAAACAACGAAAACAGAAATCATCAGCTGCAGGCCTATTTCAACTTGAGATGAGTAGGCCTGCATTTGAATTATCAGGATCTGGGCCTACATTGTTGAAAAGGCAGTAGGCCTGAACTCGTCTATTCCTTCCTCGGGCCTATCCGGGCAAGTCGGAGATCACGTCAGCAGCGACCTGAGACCCCGGAAAAAGGACGGCCAGCTGACGGCTACGCAGGACTCGTCGTCGAGCTTCACGGGACTGTCGGCGGCCAGGGAGGCGACGGCGAAAGACATGGCGATCCTGTGGTCGCCGTGGGTATGGATCTGACCTCCCCGCAGGGGAGCTCCGCCGAGGCCTTCTATGACCATTCCGTCAGGGGCGGGCGTGACATCGACGCCCATGGTGCGAAGATTCTCCGTGATCACGGCTATGCGGTCGGACTCCTTGACCCGGAGCTCCGCGGCATCCCGGATCACGGTGGTCCCCTCGGCACAGGCAGCCATCACCGCGATGACCGGCAGTTCGTCGATCAGTGTGGGGATCATCCGTCCCTCGATGACCGTCCCGTGCAGCGGTGCGCTGCGCACCAGCAGGTCCGCGCGGGGCTCGGGGGCATTCTGCCCGTCGCCCAGGATCCGGATGTCGGCACCCATGGCCCCGGCCGCCTGCAGGATGCCGGCGCGGGTGGGATTGATCCCCACATTGCGGATCAGGATCTCCGATCCGGGAGTGATGGAAGCCGCTGCGATCAGGAAAGCGGCCGATGAGATGTCGCCGGGGATCCGGACGGACTGGCCGTAGAGCCTGTCACAGGGTCCCGTGGAGATCTTCACGCCATCACTGGTATCTACGGTATCCACAGAGGCGCCAAAAGCCTGCAGCATCCGCTCCGTGTGATCCCGGGAGAGGGAAGGCTCTGTCACGGAAGTCCGGCCGTCCGCGTACAGACCGGCCATGAGGATGGCGGACTTCACCTGGGCGGAGGCCACGGGACTGCGATAGTCTATGCCATGCAGGGGTCTGCCCTCGATGCGAAGGGGCGCGCAGTCGTTGTCCAGGATGCTGGTGATCCCGGCGCCCATCAGGCGGAGGGGCTGCATGACTCTTCGCATGGGCCGGCTGTTCAGGCTCTCGTCTCCCGACAGGACACAGGAGAAGGGCTGCGCAGCCAGCACACCGCTGATGATCCGGGTGGTGGTCCCGCTGTTGCCGGTGTCGAGGGACAGAAGACCGTTCTCCATAAACCGCGGATCCGGCCGCAGTCCGCGCAGCCCACGGCCAGTCACCAGCATGATCTCGCCGGCCGTCTCGATCTCCACGCCCATCCTGCGGAAACAGTCCGCCGTGCTGAGGCAGTCCGCCCCGGGCAGATAGCCTATGATCTCCGTCACGCCTTCGGACAGCGAACCGAGGATCACTGCCCTGTGGGTGATGGATTTGTCGCCGGGCACGGTCACGCTGCCGCGCAGAGGACCGGATCTGTACAGGTCTGTCATGGAACACTCCTTTCCATGCATCAATGCAAGGAATAACCGTTCTCCGAGAGGAGGATCCTTGCGCGGTCGAGGGCGTTCTGATCGTTGAACTCCATGCGAAGGACACCTTCCTGATATTCCCTGTTGTGGGTGATGCCGATGTTTTTGATATTGATGCCGGCCCCGGCCAGGATCTGGACGATGCCCGCGATGACGCCGGGACGGTCGTCGATATCCGCATGGATGACGTAAGTCCTGGCGAGAGGGCCGGATGCCAGATCGGGAAAAGATTCCCTGTACTCACGCGCCTCATTGAACCAGTTCCGCAGCGCAGCGCCGTCACGGGAGAGCAGCAGCTCGTCGAACCGGTCCAGCGAATCCCGCAGAGCAGTCAGCAGCGTATGGATGTTGACTGTATTGGTCAGACAGATCTGCTCCCACATGACGGGCGAGGAGGAGCTGATCCGGGTGATATCCTTGAAACCGCCTGCGGCAATCGTGCGCAGCAGGCCGTCCTGCCCGTCGCTGTCCCGCACCAGCCTGACCAGCGACGCGGACAGGATATGGGGGATATGGCTGACTGCAGCCGTGGCCATATCGTGGCGCTCAGCCTCCAGTACGAGCGGCAGGGCTCCCAGGGAGCGGACAAAAGATTCCATCCAGGCAGTTCTCTCCGCCGGGAAAGAGGGCTCCGGCGTCAGGATATAGTAGGCATTCTCCAGGAGCGAAGCGCGGGAATTGCGGTACCCGATCCTCTCGCTGCCGGTCATGGGATGTCCGCCGATGAACTGGGAGGACAGCCCCGCTTCTCGCACGTGGTCGCGGATATCTGTCTTGACACTGCCGACATCGGTCAGGATGGTGTCCGGCCCCAGATAGGGCTGTACGGCGAGGAGATTGGCGGCGTTGTATTCCACCGGTGCGCAGAGGAAGAGAAGGTCGCATCCGGAGAAAACGGGCCCCGGCGCGTCGGTGATGGTGTCCGCGACGCCGTCGTGATAGGCCTCGGCCAGAGAGGTGCGGTCAGGGTCGCAGGCAATGATCCTGGAACCGGGATATGTGTTCCTGACAGCGCGGGCGATGCTGCCGCCGATCAGTCCCAGTCCGAAGAAACCGAAGGTGAGTTTTCTGGTTGACAGATCCATAGTTTCCATCCGATCTACACAAAATGGTCAGCTTGTATCCTTATGAATATACCACGGGCGGATGGTTTCGGCAAACTGCCGAACGACTTCCCCGTGCGGCGCTGCAGCCCTCATGAATACCGACTGAGAACAGTTAGTTCGTGCTTGTCATATTCCGACATATTTAGTAGAATAGAAAAGGTGTTTCGTTATTCTGCCGCATTATGCGGAGGATCAATAATCATATATCAAGTACTGGAGGTTCAAGGGAGATGAAGGTTTATACCACGGATAAGATCAGAAACGTCGTCCTACTCGGCCACGGCAGCGCCGGCAAGACGACTCTGGCGGAGGCGATGCTGAATCTGGCAGGCGTCACTTCCCGTATGGGTCGTGTTGAGGACAGGAACACGGTCAGCGATTTCACCAAGGAGGAGCAGAAGAGAGGTTTCTCCATCCGCACCGCGATCCTGCCCATCGAGTGGAAAGACTGCAAGATCAATATTCTGGATACTCCCGGATACTTTGATTTTGTCGGCGAAGTGGAAGAGGCTGTCAGCGTAGCCGATGCGGCGATCATCGTCGTCTCCGGCAAGTCCGGCATCGAGGCCGGCACGGAGCGCGCATGGGATCTCTGCGAGAAGTTCTCCCTTCCCCGCATGATCTATGTTTCCGATATGGACGTGGACAACGTCAACTACAATCAGGTCGTCGAGGCTCTGCAGGAGAGATTCGGCAAGAAGGTCGCTCCTTTCATCCTTCCCATCCACGACGGCAGCGCTCTCACCGGCTATGTGAACGTCATCGGCGAGAAGGCGTTCAAATGGCAAGGCAAGGAAGTCGTTGAATGCGACATCCCCGGTGATGCTGCAGACGACATGGAAGGCTATCGCGATTCCCTGATGGAAGCCATCGCCGAGACCAGCGAAGAGTTCATGGACCGCTACTTCGAGGGCGACACCTTTACGGACGACGAGATCCGCACGGCCGTGCACGATCAGATCCTGGAAGATGCGATCGTTCCCG
>CAMOJW010000182.1 GCA_946617225.1 uncultured Lachnospiraceae bacterium | reverse complement strand
CCTAAGGGTTGAGCCTATGGCTCTATTTAATTTACACCAGTATAGGGACGTAACCTGTAACTCTCAAAAGACGTAGGCCTGGAAACCATTTTTTCCTTCTGCGGGCTTACAAATTTAGAAATGCCGTAAGCCCAGAGTCGCATTTTCAGGGCTCTGGGCCTACTTATCAGATAACCATGTAAGCCCTCAAGGCTGTTTTTCGAGATTTGGGCCTACCATCGAAAACCATGCGTAAGCCCGGTGGCGATATTTCGAGTTTGGGGCCTACGAACAAGATTTCTGCATAAGCCCTGAAACGTGATTTCAAAAATAAGGCCTACATTTAGAATGTTATTAATTTAACAATAAGCCTGATATCCCTGACTGACACCCTTACTCATATCACGAAATCATCCTTCACAGAAGGCTTCAGTTCCCAGCCGTTGACCGCAAGGCCACCGCTCGCTCTGCCGAACAGTTCGTCAGCTTCAGGATACAGATGAGTGGTGAAGGTCTCCTCTCCATCGTTCACAAAGATCTCCACGCTGGAGTGATCGATGAAGATCTGCATCTTTCTGAGGGGGGATTCCAGAGGCATCTCCAGAACTTCGCCGACTTTTTCATTAAACCGCTTGTGCATACCTATGCGGTCGACCGTGCAGACCTTGCGCTCCGCATCGTAGGCGATGTGCAGGCCGCCGCTGCCGTCCTGTCCGCAGAACAGCACAAGTTCCTCATTGTCGCCGCCGGCGGCGGTCACTTCCAGTTCACAGGCCCGCCCGAGGGTATTGATCGTACCTTTCTCCCAGGAGAAGGACGCCCCCCGCAGCTGTGTGATCTCAGGAAGTGGTGTCTGAATGAGTTTGCCGCCACGCACGCGGAGTTCTCTGGGCAGCGACATGCTTCCCTCCCAATCCTCCTCTTCCGTGGGATAATGGTTGTCCGGCAGACCGATCCAGGCGATCAGGACGGCGCGGTCGGGATCGCCGACGTTTGCAGCGCCCTGTGCGGCATAGAAATCGAATCCATGATCCAGATGGTGATAGCCGCCGTCCGGTGTGAACGTCAATGTGTCGTAGTCCATCTTCCCGATGAAATAGACGTTGTGGTTCGTGCTCTCTCCTCTCCCGGGCAGCTTGGTGTACTGCGGGGAGAAGATCAGAACGTCTTTTCCTCCTATCTTCACGATGTAAGGGCATTCCCACATGCCGCCAAAATCCTCAAATCCCGGCACATGCAGCTGTCCTGCGAAGGTCCACCCGGAGAGAAGCTCCTCAGACTTGTAGATGAGGACAGTTCCCTTCTTATCCAGTGTCTGGGCACCGATCAGGATATAGTAGCAGTTCTTTTCCTCGTTATAGACCACTTTGGGGTCGCGCTGGTGCTCGCTGTAGTCGGAACGGGGGCCGAACAGGGGCTCCGGCAGTTTCTCAGGGTTGCCCTCTGCGTCCAGCCTGGCTGCACAGGTGTAGGGCGTGCGCACCCAGTTCTCGTCCCTGTGATTGCCGGTATAGAAGAAGTACAGCTCATCACCTGCGGCGATCGCACTGCCGGAATGTGTTCCTTTGTTGTCATAGTCCCGGTCAGGACGGAGTCCCACACCGGCGTTGTGCCAGTGTACCAGGTCTTCGCTGGTCACATGATACCAGTATTTCAGGCCATGGACAGCGCCCCACGGACACCACTGATAGAAGAGATGCCAGACCCCCTCATACTTCACAAATCCGTTGGGATCGCTGGACAGGCCTGTCACCGGCTGGACATGGTAGGTCTGCCGGTAGTCGGACTGTACGATCCTGTCGCGGAGGCCGCGGACATCTTCCGGGCTCTCCAGTACACGATAACGCTCTTCCAGTGTCCAAGTGCGCATATATCCCCTCCTGTAAACATAGTTTCAATTACAACTATTTTTCTTTGTATTTTTATTATAATATCAAAGCCCCCGAAAGCATATCACTTCCGGAGGCTTTTTTCCCAGTCTGTGTCGCCTGTCCCAGCTCAGACAGTCTTGCTTGCTTCAAAGCGCTTGATGACATCCATCAGCATATCAACGGTGCCGTCCGTACCGAGCAGCTCCGTGTTGACGGACAGATCGTAGCTGTCTGCCTGTCCCCATTTCTTCATGGAATAATAGTTGTAATAGCTCTGTCTCTGGCGGTCCTTCTGCTGCATATACTCGCGGAGCTTGCCCTCGGATTCGGGGAGCTCTCCGTTGTGGTAACCGCCGATGGTCCTGAGTCTCTGGAGACGGTAGTCCTCGCTGGCATAGATGAATACGTTGATCACATCGCTGCGATCCTCGAGGGCACAGTCCGCACAGCGGCCGATGATCACGCAGGGACCTTCTTCAGCCACCTTTTTGATGGTGTTGAACTGGGCCAGAAAGACCTTCTGGCTGATCGGCATATTGTCGCCGCCGATGGTGTTGTGGCCGAAAGCGTAGGTGTCCATGACCAGGTTGTACAGGAAGGAGGTAGTGGGGCGCTCATCCTCTTTGGAGAGGAACTCTTCGCAAAAACCACTCTCTTTGGCAACACGGTTCAGAAGTTCCTTGTCATAGTAGGGGATCCCGCAGCGCTCGGCCAGCTGTCTGCCGATGTAGCGTCCACCGCTGCCAAACTGTCTTCCGATGGTGATGATGGTGTTCATGAATTACCTCCTTGCTGTGCTCTGAGTGTCTGCAAAACGTTTTCAAAATACGTGGGAAGCGGTGCTCTGGTTTCGATCATTTCTCCCGTACGCGGATGAACGAAAGCCAGATAACCGGCGTGAAGGCACTGTCCCTGTGTGGAAAAAGGCGCCTTCTTCCGGGGGCCGTAGACCTCATCACCTATAATGGGATGATGGATCCAGGACGTGTGGACGCGGATCTGATGGGTCCGCCCGGTCTCAAGGATGCACTCCACGTAGGAATAGTCCCGGAACAGTTCCAGGGGATGCAGGTGCGTCACTGCCCTCTTTCCGTCCTTGCGCACGGCCATGCGAAGTCGATTGGCGGGATCCCTGCCGATGGGCTGGTCGATGGTACGATCTCCCGGAAGCCTTCCGTGCAGGACCGCGCTGTATACACGTTTTATACTGTGTTCCTTCAATTGTTCGGCAATGCTGCGGTGGGCCAGATCATTCTTGCAGACGATCAGACTGCCGCTGGTGTCCCGGTCGATCCTGTGGACGATGCCCGGGCGCAGGACACCGTTGATGCCTGACAGCCTGTCTCCGCAGTGCCACAGAACGGCATTGACGAGCGTTCCCGAGTAATGACCGGGGGCCGGATGAACGACCATGCCTTTGGGTTTGTTCACCACGAGCAGGTCGTCGTCCTCGTAGAGGATATCCAGCGGGATGTCCTCGGGCCGGGCCTCCGGAATGATCCGCTCGGGGATCTGCAGGCACACCCTGTCGCCGGGTTCCACGGCCGTGCTGGGCTTGACGGGGGCATCGTTGACAGTCACGAGGCCGTCTTTGATCAGGCTCTTCAGGTAGGACCGGGACTGTTCGGTCAGCATCATGGCAAGGTATCTGTCGATGCGCTCACCTTCATATTCGTCGCCGACGACGAACAGATTTTCAGTCATTCTGTACTCCCGTTTTCATGCTGAAGCTCAGATCCTCCTCTTTATAATACAGGAAAATCAGGAGGACCATAAGGGCTACAGACACAGTAACATAAATATCCGCCACATTGAAGATGGGAAAATCGATCAGCGAAAAATAAATAAAATCTCTCACATACACCAGCTGAATGCGGTCTATGAGATTGCCCAGAGCTCCGGAAGCCAGCAGGACGATGCAGACACGCAGGGGAAAGTAGGATCTGCCGGACGCGGATCTCGTCAGCGGAAGGCGGACATACAGTACAGCCATGGCCAGAATAGCTATGCAGGCGACAGCGATGAAAAATGTCCGGTTATTCTGCAGGACACCGAAAGCAGCGCCCAGATTCTCCAGATACCGCAATTCCAGCACGCCCTGCAGCAGGACCAGACTGTCTCTGCCTTTTAAGTGCTCCACTGCCAGCATCTTGGTGTACTGGTCAGCCCACGTCAGCACTATGACAGCAGCCAGGGCACCCACACAGACCGGCAGGCGGGAGGGTCGGGACTGGGTGCTCATTCTCCGTCCTCCACATAGCTGATCTCTCTGACAGCCGCCTTGATCTCGTCAGGTGTCACATCCGTGCGGATCACGGCATGCCCG
>CAMOJW010000181.1 GCA_946617225.1 uncultured Lachnospiraceae bacterium | reverse complement strand
GGCCGGGAAGTCACTACAGAAACAGGAAATCATCAGCCGTAGTGACAGTCAGAGATTTGAAGAGGCCGGGAAGTCACTACAGTAACAGAAATCCATCAGCCGTAGTGACAGTCAGAGATTTGAAGAGGCTGGGAAGTCACTACAGTAACAGGAAATCTTTAGCTGTAGTGAACTCCAGAGACTTGCGGAGGCCGGAAGTCATTACGATAGCAAGTAATCAAGAAGATATAGTGAAAAACAGGCGCCGGCCGGGAAGGAGACCGGCCGGTAAGAAGACGCACAGGAAACAAGACTGCACAGGCAGGAGACCATACAGAAAGCGGGGATGTCGCAAACCACCAAAATGCGACATCCCCGCTTTTTGTCAATAAGATAACGACGGGAGCCCCTGCCGGGGTGTGATCAATCTGGCACAGAAGGTGCTTTTACAGGGGCAAGTAGGTACAGCCGGCCTTGAAGGGGCCCGGCGCGGCAGAAGACTCTCGTAAGGAAACGATACGAGCAGAGAAAGGAAGGCATGATAATGAGCAAACCGTTGGAAGGGATCACCGTTCTGGATTTCACGCAGTTCTTCGCAGGTCCTATCGCGACACTGATGCTGGGCGATATGGGCGCGGAGATCATCAAGCTGGAGAATCCGCCGCTCGGCGATGCTACCCGTTACAACCTCTCGATCAAGAATGAGAAGAGCTCCAACTTCACGACCCGTAACCGCGGCAAGAAGAGCGTAGCCATGAACCTTAAGGACGAGAAGCAGAAGGCGATCTTCTTTGAGATGCTCAAGACCGCGGATGTCGTCATCGAGAACGGCAAGCCCGGCACTCTCGAGAAGTATGGCCTGACCTACGAGGCCATGAAGGCCGTCAATCCGGCCATCGTCTACACTTCCGTTTCCGGTTACGGCCAGACCGGTCCCTACAGGACGCACGCGGCTTTTGACGGTGCGGTGCAGGCTGAGGGCGGCATCATCTCCGTCACCGGCGAGGACGAGAACCACGGCGTGCGCTGCGGCGCAGCCATCGCAGATGCGGCTGCAGGCCTCGTGGGCTGCATCGGCACCCTGGGCGCCCTCTACGATGCGAAGCGCACCGGCCAGGGCAGGCGCGTGGACATCGCCATGATGGACGTCATGGTGACCTTCATGGAGAACCTGATCAGCGCCTACTGTGCGGAAGGCCGCGTGGCCAAACCCATGGGCAACCGCATGTACACCGCCAGCCCCTTCACCGATTTCCTGTGCGGCGACGGCAAGATCAACAACGTGGAAGATATCGTCAAACACCCCCAGGTGGCAGCCAGAAACATGCTGGTGGACGTCATCTACAAGGACGGCACCACCTTCAAGGTACCCGGAGCGCCCATCAAGATGAGCGATCTGGAAGAGCCCGAGAACTACTACTGCCCGACGGTCGGCGGCGATACCTTCGAAGTCCTCTCCCGGTATATCGATGAGGACAGGATCCACGAGGTCTATGACGATGTGCTGCTCAAGATCGCGGAAGAGACGGCGAAAAAATATCACCCTTAAGGATCGGACAGCAGAAGAGTACGACATGGGAAAGCCCCCGGACAGGGGCTTTCCTGCTTTGAAAAGGAGGAAAAAATGGATTACAGAGATATCATTCCCGTGGAGGAGGATCCCTCCGGCAAGCTCTCGGAATTCGTGGCGGACCTAAAGTTTGAGGACATTCCGGAAGAGCACCTGGACTATGCCAAAAAGGACATCCTGGACGGCATCGGCTGCTTCATCGCCGGCACCACAGGCCCCACCATCAAAGAGGTGATGGACCACGTGCGCGCTTTCGGCGGCGCGGCGGAGAAGGGCTGCCGGATCCCGGTCTACGGGGACAGACTGCCGGTGGCCATGGCGGCTTTTGCCAACGGCACCATCGCCAGGGCCTGTGATCTCGGTGACACCCACAACGAGGGCGGCCACATCGTGGAGTGGGTGCTGCCCACCCTGCTGACCGGCATCGATATGACGGATGAGAAGAAGAGCGGCAAGGATTTCCTGACCTCTTTTGTCGCTGGCGCCGAGTGGGGCAGCAGCGAGCAGGTGACCATGAAACCCTACGCAGGGTGCAAATACAACCACACCCCTATTTACGGCATGCTCAAGCTGATGAAAAAAGAGGGCTTTACCTGGCAGGACATCGAGTCCGCGCATTTCACGGTCTCGAAGGGCGCCATCGTCACCATCGATCCGCCGGCCGTCAAGTGGAATCCGCAGACGCCTGCGGAGGCTCTGTTCTCCAACCCGTACTCCGTGGCCTATGCACTGATCCACGGGGACTGCTTCCTGGATGCCTACGAAGCGGACGAAGTCATGAAGAACATGGCGGATCCGGTCTTCACGGAACTGATGGGCCGCCTGCACTACACGCAGGACTTCAGCCTTCCGGTCTTTGACGACTATCCGATCGAAGTCACGCTCAGGGACGGCCGCACCTTCAAGGTCATCGAGAGGGAGCTCGCCGGCAACATCATCAACCCCATGTCCTGGGAAGAAGTGGAGCACAAATTCTGGAACTGCACGCGCTATGCGGCTGTGGACCTGGGAGAAGAGAAGTACAAGAAGATCATCGACCTCTGCCGCCGCATGGAAGAGATCGACGACATCTCGGTCCTGATGGATGCCCTCGTCTGAGGTTTTCGTGTATAATCATTCCTGAGAGCACAACTATGGATGCGCAGCGAGCCGGGCGGACAGGCATGCCTGTCCGTCCGGCGATGGCCGCTCAGGAAGGAGAACAGATATGGACCTGCGTCAGCTCCGCTATTTTCTGAAAGTCGCAGAGGAGAAAAACATCACCGTCGCGGCACGCGCCCTGCATGTGTCCCAGCCCACGCTTTCCAGGGAGATCCAGAACATGGAGAGGGAATACGGGCGGCAGCTGTTCGTGCGCAGGAGCCGCAGCGTGGAGCTGACCGATTACGGGATCCTGCTGCGCAGACGCGCCAGGGACCTGGTCCAGATGGCGGATGAGCTGGATAAGGAGATGCTCTCGGTCGGACGCGAGGTGGTCCAGGGACAGGTCACCCTGAGCGTCGGAGAATTTGAATCCTTTGCCGTCCTGGCCCGGGCAGCGAAGCGCCTGCGGGAGGCCCAGCCGGGGATCACTTTCCACATCCACAGTTCCGACGGCGATGTGGCCGAGGAGAGGCTCCAGAAGGGGAGCAGCGATTTTGCTCTGCTGCTGCAGTCCCGGGGCCTGACACGCCTCAACACACTGCCAATCCCTCCCGGCGAGACCTGGGGCATCTACGCGCCGGCAGTATCAGCTCTGGCATCATTGCATAGCGTGACGCCGGAGATCGTGCGGGAGCTCCCGCTCATCATCAACCACCGCCCGGGACTGGTGTCCCTCTTCGGCCGGTGGGTCGGGACGGACCCGGACAGGCTCAACATCGTCTCCAGCTTCAACCTGATCTACAACGCCCGGCTGATGATGCTGGCGGGGATGGGGTACGTCTTCGGTGTGAACGGCCTGATGAGAACGGGGCCGGACAGCGATGCGGTATTCCTGCCGCTGGATCCTCCGCTCCGGGACCAGACGTGCCTGGCCTGGCGCATGGACCGGACATTGTCACCGGCGGCGGGGCTGTTCCTGGAGGAAGTGCAGGAGGAGAGACAGAGGACAGGAAGCTCCGAATAAAAAAGATTCCAGACAAAACGGGATCCTGATCAGACAGATAAAAAGAAGGCTGTCGCATTATACTCTTTTCATACATAAACAGTTCCGAGGGGCCCGCTTTCGCTTAGTCCTCGCTGCAACGGTACTACGGCTCGACAATACCTCGCCGAGTACCGGCGCTGCGGAAGACCCCTCGGAACTGTTTATGCATAGAACTGTATAATGTGACAGCCCTTCTTTTTTTGTGCTCTCTAAATATACAAAGTGATCGGATCAGATGGATCAGGCGGGCCCTGCGTGGGAAGGTCCCCCTCTCACTCCTCAAACAGGACGGTGGAGAAGTATCTCTCCGCGGTGTCGGGCAGCACGGTGACCACCGTTTTGCCGGGGCCCAGTTTCTGAGCCAGTTTCAGCGCGGCCGCGACGTTGGTGCCGCTAGAGATGCCGCACATGATGCCCTCCAGGCGGGCCAGGTCGCGGGCGGTCTCGATGGCCTCCTCGTCAGTGACGATATAGATCTGATCATAGATCTCCTGGTTCAGGATCGGCGGGATGATGCCGTCGCCGATGCCCATCTGCA
>CAMOJW010000180.1 GCA_946617225.1 uncultured Lachnospiraceae bacterium | reverse complement strand
TAAATAAAAAAGGGGCGTGTGAAAAACAATTTCTCATTTTTCACACGCCCTTTTTATGTTTTTATGTATTGCTTTATCCCTGGGTCTGCTTCCGGCTCAGCAGCAGGATCGCTCCGATCAGTCCGGCGGCAGAGATGAGCAGCGGGATCCAGGGCGACAGCATGAGGCCCGCAATAAGGTAACCGACCGCGCACATGACGGCCACCAGGGTCGCATAAGGAAGCTGTGTCTCCACATGACGGATGTGAACACAGTCCGCGCCTGTGGAGGCCAGGATCGTCGTATCCGAGATGGGCGAGCAGTGGTCACCGTACACGGAGCCGGCCAGGGTCGCGCCAAGAGCGGGGATCAGGTAGATAGCCGCACCTTCCGTTTCACAGATCATGGTGATGATCGGGATGAGCATGCCGAAGGTGCCCCAGGAAGTCCCCATGGAGAAACTCATCAGGGCCGCGATGATGAAGATCAGCACCGGCAGGAAGCCCAGCGGCAGCTGTGTGGAACTCACGAATCCGGAAATGAAATAGCCGGTGCCGATGAGCTGGCGGCACACGCCTCCGAGGCTCCAGGACAGGATCAGGATGAGCATGGGCGGCACGATGTTGCTGATGCCCCCCACGATGCATTCGATGAATCCTTTGGGCGTCATCAGCCTACGGGGCAGGTACAGCAGCATGGCGGTGAGCAGGCCGGCAAAAGCGCCGAGGGACAGTCCCGCCGTGGGATTGTAACCGATGGCCTCGGAGAAACTGACGCCCTCGAAGAATCCGCCGACGTAAGCCATGCCCAGGATCGCGCAGATGATCAGCACCAGGATCGGCAGGACAAGGTCATACACACGTCCCCTTGTCTTCTCCCGGAAGGTATCCTTCTCCTCCTCCGGTGTCTTCAGAAGAGCCTCTTCTTCCGCCCGCTTCATGGGACCGAAATCCCTGCCCGTATAGGAGATGAAGAAGACCATGAGGATCGTCAGCAGCGCGTAGAGGTTATAGGGGATCGTCGAGAGGAAGGCGTGAAAACCGTCCGTGGGGCTCACTTCACTGGCCACGGCGACCGCCCAGCTGGACACAGGTGCTATGATGCAGACCGGTGCGGCTGTCGCATCGATGATGTAGGCGAGCTTCTCCCGCGAGATGTGCAGGCGGTCCGTGATCGGCCGCATGACCGTTCCCACGGTCAGGCAGTTGAAGCCGTCATCGATGAAGATCAGGACGCCGAGAAAAGAGGTCGCGAACGCTGCCGCTCTCTTGCTCTTCAGGCGCGTCTCCACCCACTTGCCGTAGGCCTGGCTGCCGCCCGAACGGGACACCAGGCTGACCACCGCCCACAGCAGGGCCAGAAAGATGATCATATACGCGTTGTCGGCGATCTTGGAGCTCATCATGTCAAAAGTCATCGCCGCTGCGGAGAAGATCGTCCCGCCGCTGGCGAAGGCGTAGATCAGCATGCCGGAGACGATGCCGATGAAAAGAGAGGAATAGACCTCCTTGGTCAGCAGAGCCAGCGCGATGGCGATGATCGGCGGCAGGATCGAGAACCAGCCTGTTTCTATCATGGTAAATTCCATAACGTTACTCCTTTAATACTCTACGTATGGACTCTTGTCTCCTCTCCGGCACACGGGACCGCAGAGCAGGTTCTCAATAATATAGCACATTCTCGCATTGTGCGCAATTCGATTGTGCCAGAAAAGGGGCAGTCGCATTATATAGTTGTATGCATAAACAGTTCCGAGGGGTCTTCCGCAGCGCCGGTACTCGGCGAGGTATTGTCGAGCCGTAGTACCGTTGCAGCGAGGACTAAGCGAAAGCGGGCCCCTCGGAACTGTTTATGTATGAAACAAGTATAATGTGACTGCCCCCTGAAACGTGAGCAAGTCAGAGGTCCGGGATCATCCCTGGACCGGCTCTCTTCCCGCCTGTCTGCGCAGTTCGTTGAACTCTGCGAGCAGTTTCGCGGCAGTCTCTTCTTCCGCTTTTCTCTTCTCAGGCGACAGTGCCTGCACGCGGGCCGCTTCTTTGGCTGCGGCATCCGCCTGTTTCTTCAGTTCCTCCTGATAGGCTTCCTCGCCTTCCTCGCGGCGGATCTTCTCCTCTGCGGAGATGTATTCGCGGCCTTCCGCGGCTGCGGCGGCCTTCTGGTCCGCTACGATCGCGGTGTGGTCGATCTTGCTGAACTTCTCGACGCCCATGAACAGGAAGATGGCGAAGATGCCCGCATAGCACAGTGTCTCGCCGCCGATGAAGACCCAGGGCATGGCAGCGCGCAGGGCTTCGTTGGTCTGCAGGGTGGAGACATCATAGTTCACGGCGCTGAGGACCGCATTGAGGACGCCGGTGGTGAGACCGGTCATACCGGCCATGATGGCGCCGTAGATGGTCATGGAGAGACCGTCGGTGCGGACGCCGTGCACCGCTTCCTGGTGGTCAAAGATATCGGCCAGCAGGGCAAGCGACAGGTACATGGCGGGGGTGGAACCCAGTGCTTTGATGATGAAGGAGATCACCACGACGATAAAGTTGTGGGGGTTGATCATACCGATCACGCCGCCGATCACCGCCATCACGGCACCGGTGAGGATCGCTTTGCTCTTGCTGCCCAGGATATTGGCAAGCGGAAGGGCGATCACCATACCGACAGCTGTGGGGACGGCGCCGATGATGGCCAGGGTGCCCTGGAGCTGGCCGCCGTAGGCGACGGTGTAATTGCCCATGGAATCCGCGAACATCGCCGTGCAGAAGTAGTTCTGGGAGACGTTCTTGATCATGCCTCCGAACTGGTACAGGAAGAAAAAGACCATCATGATGATCCAGAAGCGGTCATGGAGGCAGATCCTGGCCTGCTCACCGATGGGCAAGGCCGCCTTGGTCTCCGTCGCCTCGCCCATGGACTCCTCGGTCACGCGCTCCCTTGTGAAGAAGTACTCGATCATGACGCCGATGAAGGTGATGATGATCAGGGCGATGACAAAGATCTTCCAGTGGTCATAGGAGGCCTGTGCATCATAGATCGCTGCACCTGCTTCATCCACATAGTACTGCACGACGCCGGCATCGTTGGTGACGGGCGTGCCCTTGCCGCTCATGTCGTAGACAAAGAGCAGGTTCAGGAAGAACGGCAGGATCATGCTGGACAGACCCATGGCCGCCAGCATAGTGGCGTTGGAAATGGTGGCCAGAAGGCCCCTGTCCTTGCTGTTGCGGGTGGACAGGCTGACCAGGGCCGCATGGGGCGTATAGTACATGGGGTAGGCAAAAGCGAACCACAGATTATAACCGATAGCGATGCAGATCAAGGCTCCCGTGTGCCAGTCCGTATTCGCCGCATTATAAGGGGAGAAAACGAACAGGAACAGCAGGGCCAGCAGGCTGATGGGCACACTGACCAGCAGGAGCGGGCGGGCCTTGCCGTTGACGGACTTGTTGCTGTCCATGAGCCGGCCCACCAGGATATTGCCGATGACCACGAAGATCACGGAGATCACGGGCAGCCAGGTGAAGAAGGCGCTGGCCCAGGAATTGATGTGCAGCACATCGGACATGTACTTGTTGAAGTAGTTGGACAGGACGGAGTTGGCAAGGAGCGCCAGCGTGGGGCCCGCCAGGTAGCCGATCACGCCTTCGGGGATCAGCGTGACGTTGTTCTTTTTGATGAGGCTGGACGGCAGTTTGTCAAAGATGCTGCCCCTGGAAGTGTCTTTCATAGTATGCGCATCCTTTCTGTGTCAGGCCAGGTCAAACGATACGAAGTCAAATGTGCCCTTGCCCTCGATGCTGAAGTAGAGCGCCTCGCGCTCGCCGAGACCTTCCGGAATGACGCCGGTGAAGCTCTCTTCCTGCTTGCAGGTCCTGACCGGGATACGGCAGATGACCTTGCCCTTCTCCTCGGTGCGGATCACCACGTCGCAGTTGGTTCCGTAGCCCTGCAGATTGACCTTGATGGAACGGGTCTCCCTGAGGTCAAAATACTTGAAAGCGACCGTGCAGTCCGTGCAGAAGTTGGACACGTACTGGTCGGGGCCGGTCTCGCGGTCCCTGCCCTTCTGGGTGAGGAACGGGCAGCCGCCGCGGGGATATTTGATCATGCTCAGGAAACGCGTTCCCTTCTTGCCGTACACGTTGCAGGCACAGTAGGCCGGGACATGTCCCCTGCCCGGAAGCGGTCCGCGGTTGAGGCCGCAGGAGGTCATCTCCGCCTGATAGAACTTGCCGTCCTCGAAGCGGA
>CAMOJW010000179.1 GCA_946617225.1 uncultured Lachnospiraceae bacterium | reverse complement strand
AGCGCTCCAGCTTGCCGATGGAAACGGGCTCGCCCTTGATGCCGCGGACGCACAGGCCTTCGCACTGTGTCTCCTGCGGGCAGACACGGCCGCAGATGGCGGGAAGCGCGGAGGCTTCGCTGATCACCTCATAAGCGCCCTTCACATCGGATTCCTTGACCTTCATGATGAAGCCGGGGATATTGATGGAGACGGGGCAGCCCTGGACACAGCGGGGATTCTTGCAGTTGAGGCAGCGGGTAGCTTCGGCTTCGGCTTCCTCTTTGTTGTATCCGAGACATACTTCTGCGAAATTGGTGGCGCGGACCTTCGGATCCTGCTCACGCACCGGTACTTTTTTCATCATATCCATGGTGTTTTCTCCCTTCTGTCCGCCGGACACTCAGCCGCAGTTCCCGCAACCGCCGTGATGCGTGTCGCCCTCTTTGGCTGCCAGATATGCCTTGCCCTCCTGGGTGGCATACAGACGCATTCTCTGCATGGCCTGGGCAAAATCCACCTTGTGGCCGTCGAATTCGGGGCCGTCCACGCAGGCGAACTTCACTTCGCCGCCGACCGTCAGACGGCAGGCGCCGCACATACCTGTGCCGTCCACCATGATGGGGTTCATGCTGACGATCGTCTCGACGCCCAGTTTCTCGGTGAGCTGGCAGACGAATTTCATCATGATCATGGGTCCGATGGCTACGACTCTGTCGAATCTTCTGCCCTCGTCCCACAGTTTCTGAAGGGCGACGCAGACATTGCCGGCGATGCCGTAGGAGCCGTCGTCCGTGCAGATGTGGAGATTGGAGACAGCCTTCATCTCATCCTCGAGGATGATGATGTCATGGGTGCGGGCACCCTGGATGCAGTCCACGTCCACGCCGTTGTTCTTGAGCCACTTCAGCTGGCAGTAGACGGGGGCCGTGCCCACGCCGCCGGCGATGAAGCAGATCTTCATCTTGCGGAGCTCCTCGAGGGGCATCTCCGTCAGATCGGAAGGCCTGCCGAGAGGTCCCACGACGTCATGGAAACATTCACCGGGCTCGAGCTGAGACATTCTGTAAGTGTCTCCGCCGATGACCTGGAATACGATCTGCACTGTACCCTTCTCACTGTCATAATCACAGATCGTAAGGGGAATGCGCTCTCCGTCCTCGTCCACGCGGACGATCAGAAACTGTCCGGGGAGTGCGTTTCTGGCAACTCTGGGAGCCTCGACATCCATCTTGTAGATATTGGGTGCCAGGACTTCTTTGGTAAGAATTATGAACATATTGTCCTCCTGCCGCATAGAAAGTGTCAAAAGACATGTTTACCTGTTTATAAATATAGCATTGCCTCGTTGGCATTGCAATTAAAGGGATGTCCGATGCCGATACCACTTCTGTATCAAATGAGATACATTTTAGACATGATCCGGTGATCTGTCTGTCTGTTTAAACCTGTGACCCTGCTATATCAGAAACATTTTCACATTTCAGTACGGATATAGTTTTCAAAATCATCTTCCGACATCAGCACCTGTCTGCCTTTGGTCCCGTCGGCAGCACTCACGACGCCCGCTTCGGCCAGTTCGTCCATGATCCTCGCCGCCCGGTTGAAACCGATGCTGCAGAGTCTCTGCAGCCTGCCGATGGTGGCGTTTTTGTTCTTGGTGACGAAACGGCCGCACTGGACAAAATACTCGTCGTGCGCGCTCTGGCCGTTCACATCGGGTATACCAAGTGCGTTTGAAGATCCATCGTTCGCCGCGATTCGGTCGATGGCCTCCGCGATGTCCTCTCCGTCGTCATCCGGCGCATTGTGTTCCTTGATGAAATCCACCACGGCGGGCAGCGCGTCCTCATCCACATAGGCGCCCTGGATCCGCATGGGTTTCTGGGCGTCCTGGGGATGATAGAGCATGTCGCCCTTGCCCATCAGTTTCTCTGCCCCTACGATATCCAGGATCGTGCGGGAGTCCACCTGACTGGTCACCGCAAAGGCTATGCGGCTGGGCATATTGGCCTTGATCAGGCCGGTGATGACGTCCACGGAGGGCCGCTGCGTGGCTATGATCAGGTGGATGCCGGCGGCGCGGGCCAGCTGGGCCAGACGGCAGATGGATTTTTCCACTTCCTGTTTGGCCACCATCATCAGATCGGCCAGCTCGTCTACGATGACCACCAGACGCGGCATCGGTTCGAATTCCGTCTCTTCGCCTCGTTTGATCATCTCGCGAACAGCGGCGTTATAGCCCTTCAGATTCCTGACCTGGAGCCGCGCAAATTTATCATAACGGCTAGACATCTCGGCCACCGCCCATCCCAGGGCGGCAGAGGCCTTGCGGGGATCTGTGACCACGGGAATCATCAGGTGCGGGATGCCGTTGTAGACGCTCAGTTCCACGACCTTGGGATCGATCATGATCATCTTGACTTCCTCCGGGGGGTACTTATAGAGGAGACTCATGATGATGGTGTTGATGCAGACGGATTTGCCGCTGCCTGTCGCACCGGCGATCAGGACGTGGGGCATCCTCGCGATGTCCGCGATCACGTTGCGGCCGGTGATGTCCTTGCCCACTGCAAAAGCGAGATTCCCGTCAAAATGCCGGAACTCCCTGCTCTCCAGGAGCTCCCGGAGGCCTACCATGGACTTTTCGGAATTGGAAACTTCGATACCGATGGCGCGCTTGCCGGGGATCGGAGCTTCGATCCGGAGGAACTCCTTGGCCAGACGCATCTGGATGTCGTCCGCCAGAGATACGATCTTTTTGACCTTCACGCCCTGCTCGGGCTGCAGTTCGAAACGGGTCACGGAAGGTCCCTGGCTGATGTTGGTGATCGTCACCTCTATCCCGAAGGTCCGAAGCGTCTCCTGCAGTTCCGCGGCGGTGTCCCGGAGCTGCCTGTCGCTCTCGGGATTGCGTCCTCCTGCCGTCCTGGGAAGGAGATCCGTGGAAGGGAAGACATATTTTTTCTTCCCTCTGCGGGCAGAGTGTTTCCCCACAGTACCCGTCCTGCCGGGTCCGCTCTCCCCGCGGTCCCTGTCGACGGGGACCCCGGCGAGCTCCGCTGCGCGGTCTACAGCCGGCGCGGCAGGCGCAGGCATCTCAGCCGGAGCCGCGGTGCGGTCAGCTGCCGGTGAAACAGCGGGAGCTGTGTCTGTCTTGGG
This sequence comes from uncultured Lachnospiraceae bacterium, assembly GCA_946617225.1. Lineage (GTDB taxonomy): Bacteria > Bacillota > Clostridia > Lachnospirales > Lachnospiraceae > CAG-791. The sequence goes on along the minus strand of CAMOJW010000179.1, from coordinate 1,144 downwards.
AGCAGCTGTATACTGTTCCGCCTGTGAAGCGGCGACAGTCATTTCAGCTGCGGGGAGTTCTGTCTGTACTGAGGTGTAAGGAACAGATGTTGGTTCAGGTGCGAGACCGGCTTCCAGCGCGGCCTGTTCGGCGGCATACTCTTCCTCGGAGACTTCCCGTCCTCCCAGGAAATCTCCGCCTGCGCCAAAACGTTTGACCACCCGTCCCGTAGAAGTGCTGCGGGGCTGCACCGAGATGCTCACGCGCCTCACGGGACCCTCCGCGGCCGCACTTTCGGTGGGGCGGATCTCGTGCAGTTCGTCTGTCCGGTAGGTCCGGAGATCCTCCTCCGGCTCGGAGGTCATCTCCTCCGGTTCCGCTTCCACATAGGGGCGATAAGGCGCAGGATCCGTCTCCCGGCCCGATGTCTCGTAGCCGAGTCCGAAATCTTCATATTCGTCAGGCTCTTCGTAATAGCCGTCCGCGGGCAGATCGTCTGCGGGGATCTCCTCTCCGCCGCTCAGCGACAGATCATCCAGGTCCATGGACTCCGCCTTGCGGGAGGCACGGAGCATCTGCCGCTCCCGCTCCTCTTCCAGGGCTTCCCGGCGGCGTCTGCGCTCCTCCTTGCGGCGGGCGATCTCCTCTTCCTCCGCCTGTCGGCGGCGCAGTTTTCTCTCCTCGCTCTCCAGTCTGCGCTGCTCCCAGAGATCCCTGCCCCGCTCCAGCAGACCGGGCCGGTCGCTCTCCAGGCGCTCCTCCCTGCGGTCGCGCAGATATGCCGTCAGGGAACGCTGGGTCAGGAGCAGGATACAGATCGCGCAGATGACTGCCAGCACCAGGATCGTGCCCCCCATCTTCAGGGCATGGTAGACGAGCCACGTGAGGCTGCCGCCGATGATCCCGCCTCCGCTGTGGGTCTGCACGGACTGCAGGTACACTGAATGAGGATCAAAGGCCTCCGCCCGCATCCGGCCGCTGATCAGCTCCGCGATCATATCCGCGCTCAGGAACAGTCCGAGCAGGGCCAGGACCTTGATCCACAGAGTGCTGCTCGTCCTGTTGGACACGATGAACAGGACCAGGAGAAAGACCGCGAACGGGAACGGATATGCCATGACGCCGAACAGGCCGAAAACGATGTCCGAGAAGACCCGTCCCACC
>CAMOJW010000178.1 GCA_946617225.1 uncultured Lachnospiraceae bacterium | reverse complement strand
TACCTGGCACTATGTATTCGAGTATATTGTCTTATTAAGTTAATGACATTGTTTACAATTATCATTTCTCTACAAAAACGAGATCCGCGAACTGTTCATTATTCCCAAAATTGCGCCTCTTTACGGCAATATATGCGCAATCGATTGTTTAATCTCTCAAAATTAGAGCCTCTGCCGGATCTTTTCCCGATGCGGCAGAAGCTCTTTTCCGTTCCGTTATGAAGATACTGCGGTGCTCTCCCTCCCGATGATCTCTGTGGGCAGGATCACCTTGCGGCTGGAGCTCCTGCCGTCGATCGCCTCCAGCAGGATCCGGACGGCATTCTGACAGGACTCCTCCAGCTTGTTGTCCAGCGTAGAGAGGGTCGGTGTGACGATCTTTCCGAAGATCGTATTGTCCACTCCCATGACTGCGATGTCCCCGGGGATCTCCCTGCCGGCTTCCCGAAGGTAATGCATGCACCCGACGCCGAGCATGTCCGTTCCGCAGAGGATCGCATCGGTTCCGGGATAAAGGTTCAGGATCTCCTGCGCCGCTGCATATCCCCTGTCAACGGAATCCTGCGGATTCGTATCCTTGCCGGGCGCCTGGAAGATCTGTTCCTTCAGCCCGTTCTTCAGGATCCCGGTCCTGTATCCGCTCAGCTTCCGATTATTGGAAGGGCTCTCCGCATCCTTCATATAGGAGATCTGTCTGTATCCCTTCCGCACCAGGTAGGAGACACATTCCTCTGTGCCCCGCTCCTCATCTGCGATCACGCAGTAGACGTTGGGAAGGTCCATATCTCCGTTCACGAGGACGACCGGCGTATCCGCCAGATGCTGCAGGATCTCCTCTTTCAGAGAATCCTCCCCGAACATGGAGCCGATCATGATCACGCCTTCCACCTTCCGCTGCTCCAGGATCCGGATATAGGCCTGCTTTTTCTCCGGCTCTGCGCCGGTGCTCAGCGTGATGCAGGTATAGCCGTGCTCCGACATATCCTGTTCGATCCTGTAGATCGCGTCCGTATGATGGGAGACCCGAATGTCTTCGATCAGGATCCCGATGATGCGGGAAGACTGCATCACCAGGCCTCTGGCCGCAATATCCGGTGTGTAGTGATACTCCTCGAGCAATTTCCGGATCTTCCTGCGGGTCTTCTCCCCCACGCCCGGCTTGTCATTGATCACGCGGGAGACTGTGCTGGCCGAGACGCCTGCTTTCTCCGCTATATCATAGATCGTCATGGTATACCCCTCTCCTCACAGCAGCGGCGCGAACAGCCGCAGGATCGCCTGGATGAGCCGCATGCCGGAGCCCGGATCGCGGTAGTCCTCGGTGACCTCGCGGGACTGCGCCATGATCTCCTCGAAGTCCCGACGGGTGTCGAGCACAGCCTCACAGCCGTAGTAGAGACAGCCGTTCTCAAAGTGGTGGTAGAGGCTGCGGTAGTCCAGGTTGATGGTGCCGCAGGTGGCCGCGGTGTCATCGGTCACGCACATCTTGCAGTGGCAGAAACCGGGCGTATACTCGTAGATCCGGACGCCCTGCCGCACCAGACTGTGGTAATAGGAGCGGGTGAGGGAGTAGACGAGCTTTTTGTCCGGGATGCCGGGGGTGATGACGCGCACGTCCACGCCGCGTTTGGCGGCCAGGCCCAGCGCGTGGATCATCTCGTCGGTCAGGATCAGATAGGGCGTGATGTACCAGACATAGTTCTGCGCGTACTCCGCCAGCGAGATGTAGACGTCCTCGCCGACATGCTCGTCGTCCATGGGACTGTCCGCGTAGGGGATGACGTAGCCTTCCGCCTGCTGACCGGCAGACACGTCCTCTGCGGGCTGACCGCCCTGCCCGGCGCCTTCTGCCACGGGCAGCGTCCTTACAGGCGGCAGCGCCTCCTGCATCGCCGCCGGCACCTCAGCGTCTGCAGGCAGCGCCTCCTGCCCGGTCCGCAGATACTGCGCCGGATCCTGATCGTCCACGTCCTGGTCGCTGACGGCGTTCCACATCTCGAGGAAAGTGATGATCAGGCTCTTCACGGCGTCCCCGGTGAAACGGACGCCCGTATCCTTCCAGTACCCGTAGGGATGCGTGATGTTGAAATACTCATTCGCGATATTGTACCCGCCGGTGTAGCCGATCTTCCCGTCTATGACCGTGATCTTGCGGTGGTCCCTGTTGTTGAGGAACAGGTTGAGACCCGGTCCGACCGGGTTGAAGACTTTGGCCCTGATGCCCAGGGCCTCCAGCCTCTTCACAAAATCGGTACTGATGAAACCGATACTTCCGATATCATCGTAGAAGACCCGCACCTCGACCCCGGCAGCCACCCGCTCGGCCAGGATCTCCTGCAGGGACAGCCAGCTCTCCTTCTCCTCGATGGCATGATATTCCATGAAGATATAGCGCTCCGCCTTCCGGAGATCCGCCTTCTGGGCCTCCAGCGCCTCGGCCGCATCGCTGTAATAAGTGATCGGTGTCCCGTCGTATACCGGATAGCCCGCCCGCTTATGGATATACCGGGCGATACCCGCCAACCGCCGGTCCTCGGCATCGAGCCGCTCCAGCACGTCCGTCTGGTCCGGGAGCAGCGGGAAAAGTTTGCGGTCGATCTCCGCATAGCGGCGGCGCATCTTCATGGTCCCACCGTTGAGACCGGTCAGAAGATACAGCGTGACGCCCAGGAGCGGGGCCAGCATGATCAGGATGATCCACGGCATCTTCAGCGAGGAGGTCTTGTTCTGGTTATAGATGAACAGGACCAGTGCCGCAGCCATCAGCCTGGTGATGATCGCGATCCACTCCGCGTGCTCGCTGACCCGGAAATTGATCAGGAGGATCAGCAGGAGCTCCAGCACGATGGCGATCCCGGTGAAGATCAGACGCTTGATGCCGTTCTTGGTTCCCGCTTTATGTTCCAGCGGCTTGCTGTTCGTACTGCTGCCCATATCGGCTCCCTTCTTCTCGTCGGTTTCCTGTTAAACATCTGTTTTCTTTAAGCGTCTGTCCCTTCAGACGTCTTTCTTCCTGTAGTCCTGCGAAGTGGCGATCTTGTCCGCCGTGACCAGGATCCAGCCGGTCAGATGCCCGGGCGGTACCACACAGACCGGCCACATATGCCGCCGGATGGCGTTCTTCATGTCTTCGGTCGCACCGAACTCTTCCTCAGCGATCCGCGCGCTCTCAAGGGGATGTTCGTAGGCTTTTCTCCACGGCATCTTCCCGTGGACCGCCTCCTCCGTCATACCGATGTCGTGCAGGAGGCAGGTCCGGATCACTTCCCGCTCGTCGGGTTCCAGCCCCCGTTTCCGCAGCATGTCGCAGAGTCTCACCCCTGCCGCAGCGACCCGCAGGCTGTGCTGCGCCACGGTGGTATTGTGATGCCGCACCGACCAGCCCCGCCTGAACCGTTCCGACTCCAGGATATCTCCCCCGGCCGCCCGGATCCGCGCGCGGACCTCCTCTTTCGTCAAATCGCTGCTGTCTGCCATGCTGCCTCCCGATCTCTCTCCTACTCTACCCCCCGCAGCTCCGCCGCCGGGACGTACTCGCGCACGATCTGCAGATAGTGATCCATCTCCGCCCTGTCCGGGGCGTGGAAACCCTCGAAGGGCACCGTGTCCCGGTCGGTGAACGCCTGGAGGAAGTAGCGCCGGGCGCCCCGGATCAGGCCGCCGATCCAGTGCATATCCTCCGCGGTGTGCAGCTCCTTCACCACGGTGGTGCGGAACTCGTAGTCGATGGAACTCCCCATGAGGAGCCCTATCGTCTCCGAGAGCGCCTCGAGATCCACCCTGTCCACGCCGCACGTCAGGGCGTATTTGGCGGGACTGTTCTTGATGTCCACGGCCGCGTAGTCCACCAGCCCCCGCTCCAGAAGGGAGCGCAGCATCTCGGGGTGGAAGCCGTTGGTATCCAGCTTCGTGCCGTAACCCATCTCCCGGATCTGGGCGAGCAGCTCCGGGAGATCCTGTCTGAGGCACGGCTCGCCGCCGGTGATGGCGACGCCGTCCAGGATCCCGCGCCTTTTCTCCAGGAACGCCAGCAGCTCCTTCTCGTCCATGACCGCCGGCGCCGTCCCGATCGCCAGCTCGTAGTTGTGGCAGAACGGGCACCGCAGGTCGCAGCCCCCGAGAAAGACCGTGCACGCCACATGCCCCGGGTAATCGAGGAGCGTCATTTTCTGCAGTCCGTGTATCTTCATCAGGTCCCTCCTGTGCAGGCATACTGTTTCGAACAGGTCTTATCATTATACTATGGAATCCCGCACCGCAGGAGAAAACTTTCCTGCCGGCGGACCGGGCAGACAGCTTACAGAATGATCGAGTAGGAGGAAATTCCTCGGATTGAGGAATTTCCGACCTCTCACACCACCGTGCGTACCGTTCGGTACACGGCG
>CAMOJW010000177.1 GCA_946617225.1 uncultured Lachnospiraceae bacterium | reverse complement strand
TCCCGAGCTCTTCGCTCAGCCCGACATCGACGGCGGCCTGATCGGCGGCGCTTCCTTGAAGGAAGATTTCGGAAACATCGTTCACTACAACAGATGAACGTCTTTTCATGAGTGATCCGGTAGCCCGTGTCCCGGTGCTGCCGCAGTGAGGACCGCTGTACTGTGCCGCGCACAGTGCGGCGGTCCGCAGTATGTGAACGGAAGAGGAATGAGGATGAACGGATCCCGCAGAGTCATAGTGATCGGAGCCGGCGCTGCCGGTCTCATGGCTGCAGTCGCCGCGGCACAGAGCGATTGCAGCGTAACGGTACTGGAGAGAAATGAAAAAGCCGGCAAAAAGATCTACATCACCGGAAAGGGGCGGTGCAATCTCACCAATGCGTGTGAGACGGCGGATTTTTTTGACCACGTGGTAAGGAACCCGCGCTTTCTGTACAGCAGCATCTATCAGTTCGACCAGAGCGCTGTCATGGAGTTCTTCGAGTCCTGCGGCTGTCCCCTCAAGACGGAGAGAGGGGAGCGCGTCTTTCCGGTCAGTGACCACGCCTCGGATGTGACAGCCGCACTGCTCAGAAGGGGCCGGGAACTGGGGATCCGGTACCGATACCATACCGAGGTGAGCAGGATCCTGACCGAAGAGACGGAGAGCGGTATAAGGGCCTGCGGCGTGGAGACATCCACCGGGGAGAGACTGACGGCCGACGCCGTGATCCTGTGTACCGGAGGCCTGTCCTATCCCTCCACCGGCTCTGACGGGGCCGGCCTGCGGATGGCTGCGGATCTGGGGCTGAAAGTGACGGACACAGCCCCCTCTCTGGTGCCTTTCGTCGTGCGGGAACCGTGGTGCGGCAGGCTGAGCGGCCTGTCCCTGCGCAACGTCTCCCTGAAGATCGTGGAGCCGGGTAAACGGAAGCCGGTCTATGAGGGGTTCGGTGAGATGCTGTTCACGCATTTCGGCATCAGCGGGCCGCTGGTGCTGACGGCCTCCTGTGTCTGCGATTTTCAGAAAGTGCCGCAGTACCGCGCACTGTTAGACCTGAAACCCGCCCTTCCCGAGGAAAAGCTCCGGGCCAGGATCGACAGGGAAGTGGAGGCGGGTCCCCGGAGATCACCGGCCAGCCTCCTGCGCACGCTTCTGCCCGCGAGACTTGCGGAGACCGTTCTCGAACTGATCGAACAGGAAGGATCGGCTCTTCCTGCAAACAATGCGTCACTGTCAGGCAGCGACAGGGCGAGGATCGTATCGATGCTCAAGAGCCTGCCAATGACGGTGACGGGGACCAGGGGCTACAATGAAGCGGTGGTCACCAGAGGGGGCATCTCGGTCAGGGAGTTCGATCCCTCCACCATGGAATGCCGGAAGATCCGCGGCCTGTATGCGGCGGGTGAGGTGCTGGATGTGGATGCCCACACGGGCGGTTTCAACCTGCAGATCGCGTGGTCCACAGGTCACCTGGCAGGAGCGAGCATTCAGTGATATCTTGCGGGCTGACGCTTTTCATGCTATCGTAGGAATCGCCGCGGAGGTCCGCGGCGGAAAGAGGTGAACATGATCAATATTGCGATAGACGGCCCTGCGGGAGCCGGCAAGAGCACCATCGCCAGGAGAGTGGCGGAGCAGATGGGCTACATCTATGTGGATACCGGCGCGATGTACAGAGCCATGGCGCTGTATCTGCTGCGCAGCGGCGTGGATGCCGGAGACATGGACGCGATCAGTGCACGCTGCAGGGAAGCGGATATCACACTCACGCACGAGAACGGCGAGCAGAATGTGCTCCTGAACGGCGAGAACGTGAACGGACTGATCCGCACGCCCGAGGTCTCGCAGATGGCTTCCATCAGCAGCGTCAACGGCGATGTAAGGGCGAGGCTCACTGATCTGCAGCGCAAGCTCGGCCGTGAACAGAACGTGGTGATGGACGGCCGCGATATCGGGACAGTGATCCTGCCGGATGCGCAGGTCAAGATCTATCTGACGGCGCAGACCCGCGTGCGGGCACAGCGCAGATATCTGGAGATGATCCAGAAGGGAGAGACGGCGGATCTGGACCAGATCGAACAGGAGATCATCGAGCGCGACTACCGGGACATGCACCGCGAGATCGCGCCGCTGAAGCAGGCGGAGGATGCCGTGCTGGTGGACACTTCGGAGATGACCATCGAGGAGGTCACGGACAGGATCCTCGCTATTATCCGGGAGAAAACAGCATGAAGATCGTGACTGCGGAGAGCGCCGGCTTCTGTTTCGGCGTTCGCAAGGCCGTGGACATCGTCTACCGCGAGGCGGGCGGGCCCGGGCCGGTCTATACCTACGGCCCCATCATCCACAACCAGGCGGTGGTGGAGGACCTGGAGAAGAAGGGCGTCCGCGTACTGCGCTCCGAGGAGGAGCTGGCCGAGGTGAAGGGCGGCGTCATCGTCACGCGATCCCACGGCGTCTCCAGGGCGGAGGAGGAGCGTCTGCGCCGTACGGGCGCCAGGGTGGTGGATGCCACCTGTCCTTTTGTCAAAAGGATCCACCGCACCGTGGAGAAGGAGAGCGCCCAGGGCAGCGAGATCGTGATCATAGGCAATCCCGACCATCCCGAGGTGAAGGGGATCATGGGATGGTCCCATACTCCGGTGACGGTGATCTCGAACGAGGAGGAGGCACGCTCCTACATACCCAGAGGGGACGGGCAGATCTGCGTCGTGGCGCAGACAACGTTCAATGCAAATAAATTCAAAGATTTTATTGCTATTTTACAGCAAAGAGGCTACAATATACTTTGTGTGAATACTATCTGCAGTGCCACGCATGAGAGGCAGGCGGAAGCCAGGGAGATCGCCAGGATCGCGGACACCATGATAGTAATAGGTGACAGTTCCAGTTCCAACTCTGCGAAGCTCTATGAGATATGCCGTAAGGAATGCCCTGACACCCAATTCATACAGTCATGGCGAGACCTGCAGCTCCCTCCGGCGGGTGGAGACGGAGTCGTGGGAATCACCGCCGGGGCATCAGTCCCGTCAACTATCATTGAGGAGGTTCAGTTACATGTCAGAGCAGAGTTTTGAAGAGTTGTTCAACGAGAGTTACAAGCAGATCCACGCCGGTGAGGCAGTGGAAGGCACGATCATCGATGTGAAGCCTGATTCGGCTATCCTGGATATCGGCTACAAGAGCGAAGGTATCCTTACCCGCAATGAATATACGAATGACAGTTCCGTCGATCTTACAGAAGTGCTGCACGTGGATGACAAGCTGGAAGTCAAGGTCGTTAAGCTCAACGACGGCGAGGGCCAGGTAGTCCTTTCCTACAAGAAGCTTGCGGCTGACCGCGGCAACAAGAGGATCGAGGAAGCTTATAATAGTGGTGAGACTCTCTGCGCGAAGGTCAATCAGGTCCTCAAGGGCGGCCTGAGCGTTGTCCTGGATGAAGTCAGGATCTTCATCCCCGCCAGCCTTGTCTCCGATACTTACGAGAGCGATCTCAACAAGTATCTTGATCAGGAGATCGAGTTCCGTATCACCGAGTACAATCCTCACAGGCACAGATTCATCGGCAACCGCAAGGTGCTGCTGACTGAGAAGCGTGAGGAGATGCGCAAGAAACTGTTTGAGACCATCAAGAAAGATGATATCGTGGAAGGTGTTGTCAAGAACGTCACCAACTTCGGCGCTTTCATCGATCTGGGCGGTGCAGACGGTCTGCTCCACATCTCTGAGATGAGCTGGGGCCGCATCAATGATCCCAAGGAAGTCGTCAAGTCCGGCGACAAGGTCCGTGTCCGCATCAAAAACATCAAGTCCGACGATCGCGGCACCAAGATCGCCCTGTCCATGAAGTTTGACGATCAGTCCCCTTGGGTAGGCGCTGCTGAGAAGTACGCTGTCGGCAACGTCGTCACCGGCAAGGTCGCCAGAATGACCGATTTCGGTGCGTTCGTCGAGCTCGAGCCCGGCATCGACGCCCTGCTTCATGTCTCTCAGATCGCCAGAGAGCACATTGAGAAGCCCTCCGATGTTCTCACCGAGGGTCAGGAAGTCACCGCCAAGGTCGTGGACTTCAACGACGCCACCGAGCCCAAGAAGATCAGCCTGAGCATGAAGGCTCTCCTGATGGACCAGGAGAAGGCTCGCCGCGCGGCTGAGCGTGCCAAGGAGAGAGAGAACGCTGATGTTGTCGATTTCGACATCGAGGCCGCTATCCGCAAGGCACAGCAGGAGAGCGAGGAGGAGTGATCTCCGCCTTTCTCTGAAGATCAACAGTAAAGAAGAGGGTGTCGCAGATGCGACACCCTCTTCTTTGTGCGGTCTATCAGGTAGAATTCGATGTGTTCTACCGAAGTGATATTAAACATATTATAGCAAGAATTCCCCCATCCTCTAAGGTGGCTGGGATGAATTGCTT
>CAMOJW010000176.1 GCA_946617225.1 uncultured Lachnospiraceae bacterium | reverse complement strand
ATTATTTGTGATACAGTTTCTTGTTTTCGTAGATGGGCTCGCAGGTGAGGTTGACGCCGAGTTTCTTGAAGACGCCCTCGTCGATCTGGGAGAGGATGACACTGGAGTGTGCCTCCAGCCCGGCCAGCTTGGGGATCTGGTCCAGGGCCAGCTTGGCGGTGGGGTTGGTGACCGCGGCGATGGAGAGGGCGATCAGCAGTTCATTCAGGTGCAGGAGAGAGCTGTGGTCGCCGAGGTGGTCGATCTTGAGATCCTTGACAGCCTCGATGATGGTGGGGGAGATCAGCTTGATCTCGTCCGGGATCCCGCCGAAGCGCTTGAGGGCGTTCAGGAGGAGAGCGGAGGAGGCACCGAGGAGCTCGGAGGTCTTGCCGGTGAGGATGGTGCCGTCAGGCAGCTCCATGGCGGCGGCGGGGGCACCGGTCTTCTCCATGGCGACGTTGGCGGCCATGGCCACCGGACGTTCGGCCAGGTCGATGCCGGCCTTCTTCATGAGAAGCTCGATCTTGAAGGCGGCGGAGCCGTCGGCGTTGCCCTTGCGCTTCTCACAGAGAGCCTGGTAGTAGCGGCGGATGATCTCCTGGCGGGCAGCCTTGCAGCAGGCATCGTCGTCGCAGATGCACATGCCGACCATGTTGACGCCCATGTCCGTAGGGGACTTGTAAGGCGAGGAACCGTTGATCTGCTCGAAGATCGCGTTCAGCACCGGGAACACTTCCACGTCGCGGTTGTAGTTGATGCAGGTCTTGCCGTAGGCTTCCAGGTGGAAGGGGTCGATCATATTGACGTCGTCGAGATCCGCCGTGGCTGCCTCGTAAGCCAGGTTCACCGGGTGCTTCAGCGGCAGGTTCCAGACGGGGAAGGTCTCAAACTTGGCATAACCGGCGTTCACGCCGCGCTTATGCTCGTGGTAGAGCTGGGACAGGCAGGTGGCCATCTTGCCGCTGCCGGGACCGGGGGCCGTCACGACGACGAGTGGGCGGCTAGTCTCTATATAGTCGTTGCGGCCGAACCCCTGGTCGCTGACGATCAGGCGCACGTCGGCGGGATAACCGGAGATCGGGTAGTGCCGGTAGACTTTCAAGCCGAGCGCTGTGAGTTTCTTCTCGTAGGCCATCGCGGAGGGCTGTTCCGCAAAGCGCGTGAGCACGACACTGCCCACGAAGAGCCCCTGGGAGGTGAAAGCATCCACCAGACGCAGCAGATCCACGTCATACGTGATGCCGAGATCCCCGCGGACCTTGTTCTTTTCGATATCGCCGGCATTGATGACGATGACGATCTCCACCTGGTCGCGCAGCTCCTTCAGCATCCGGATCTTCGAGTCCGGGTGAAAGCCGGGCAGAACGCGGGAAGCATGGAAATCGTCGAACAGCTTGCCGCCGAACTCCAGATACAGCTTGCCGCCGAAACGGGAGATCCTCTCCCGGATGTGCTCGGACTGGGTCTTCAGGTACTTCTCATTGTCAAATCCGATCTGCATTTTCCTGCCGTCCTTTCCTGCGGGTACAAAAACTCATACGCGAATTATTATAGACCATCAAGGAAGCAAAAAGAACTCTTTTTTATAATTTATCAGCCCCCTCAGAAAAGGTACTCCTTCAGCTTCTGTGCCTCCTTCCGCGGGCAGAGCACCTGCAGAACACAGCCTTCCTCCGTGTACTCCTCGGATTCGATGACGGCGCACTCTCTGAGGGACTGCATCATGCCGGCCTTTGCATAAGGAAAGAGAAAACGGCACCGCACACGTTCTCCACACAGCACATCGTCGATCAGCGTGAGCAGTTCCTCCAGGCCGATCTGCTGTTTGGCGGAGAGGTAGATCGTGTCCCTGTGCCCTTCCGGGATGAACGGAATCGATGAAGGGAAAGGATCCGAAGTGGGATGAAGATCATCCTGTGAGGCAGACCCTTCCATGGAGCGGCGTACGGTCATTGCCAGATCCGCCTTATTGTAAAGGTACAGGCGCGGCACTTCCCCTGCGCCGATCTCGCGGAGCGTGTCGTCCGTGACCTTGCGGTGCATCTCGTGGTCCGGGTCGGAGCAGTCGATGACCTCCAGGAGCAGGTCGGCGTCGCAGACCTCCTCGAGCGTGGAGCGGAACGCCTGCACGAGGTCGTGCGGCAGCTGCGAGACAAAACCGACCGTATCCGCCAGCAGGAACGGCAGATGCCCGGGGATCGCGAGACGCCGGACGGAGGTGTCCAGGGTGGCAAAGAGCATGTCCTTTTCAAAGACGAGCTTGCTCTCCAGATCTCCGGAAATGCTGTTGCCATCTGACCGGGATCCGCCGAATGCCCGAGAGCCACCGGTTCCTGATGCACCGGGGCCCTTGAGGGTCTGACCGCTCTCAGCCCCCATCCGCAGCAACGCGTTCAGCAGCGTCGATTTGCCCGCATTGGTGTAGCCCACGAGGGCGATCCTCGGGAGACCCGACTGCACGCGGCGGCTGCGCTGCGTGGAGCGCTCGCGGTCGATGGACTCCAGCTCCCGGCGCAGCTGGGCGATGCGGTGCTCGATGTGCCGGCGGTCCAGCTCCAGCTGCTGTTCGCCGGCGCCTTTGTTGGACAGACGGCCGCTGCCCCCGCCCTGGCGGGAGAGCTTCTGTCCGAGGCCGATGAGGCGGGGAAGCATGTATTTCAGCTGGGCGCTCTCCACCTGCAGGCGGGCCTCCCGGGTCCTGGCGCGGCGGGAGAAGATCTGCAGGATCAGGCCGGTGCGGTCCATGACTTCTGTGTCGAGGATCTTCTCCAGATTGCGGGTCTGCAGCGGGGAGAGGGCTTCGTTGAAGACGACCAGATCCGCATCGTTGATGTCTATCTCGTCCTTCAGTTCCTGCACTTTGCCGCTGCCGATGTAGGTGGCGTGCGTCACTGCTTCCGCGTTCTGCACCATCGTCCAGACGACCTGCAGATCCAGAGCTTCGGCGAGGGCTTCGAGTTCACGCATGGAGCGGGCGTATTCCTCCGGCTTCTGCGATGTATTGAGACCGACCAGGATCACCCGCGTCTGCGCGGCGCGGTCGGTCTCGTAGAGATTGCTGCCGGTCCTGTCCGGCAGCGGATCGAATCGTACGGGCATACAGTTCCTCCGTGATCATTGCTGTCTGTCAGTGCCAGATGGCACATGGATGATTCCTCCTCATTGTATCGGACACCGGCCGTCGGTTCAATATACGGCGGGTTTACTGCGGCGTTCGATCACAGAGCGAAAAAAAGCAGATCCGCGGAGTCAGCATATACATTCTATAATTGACGTTCTTCCCAAAAGCAGTCAAAATATAAGAATATACAGGTCTAACGCATTCAAGCAGGAGATCCACATGTACAGACTCACATCCAGACTGATCGTCTACAGAAATATCGAACAGAACAGCATCCTGCAGCAGATCGCCTCGCTCTGCCGCGATGCGGAGCAGCCTGATCCGGACAGAGAGGCGCTGGCAGCCAGGGCCCTGGACCAGGTGCACCGGCTGCTGGATGTCGCCACGGAATACGGATTTGACCGGGATCTCTGGCAGGATTATCTGGCTTTCCTGCTGGCCACGACCGAGACGCCGTTTACCCTGGTGGCGGAGAAGAGAGGTGCCGTGGAGGGATCGGTCAATACGCTTGTGAAGAATGACCTGTGGATCTTCCGAAAACTGTTCGATTATGATTTTGCCCCTCTGGAGGCGGTCCTGGGCACGGATGTGTTCTCGACCATCACGGATTATCGCTCCGTGGGCAAGACGGACCGGTTCTACAACCGCAGCGTCAGCGAGAAAGTGCGCCTTCTCAGCGACCGGATCGCCGCAGTGCCGCTGCCCGCTGATCCGCAGGCCGGGGCCACGGATACCGCAGCTGCACAGACAGCATCCGCACAGGTCGAAGCGACCAAAGAAGCCCTCTACCGCATCGTCACGGATTTCTACCGCGACTACGGTGTGGGCACGCTGGGGCTGAACAAGGCCTTCCGGCTCGGCAGGAGGGCAGTGGCCGCAAAGCCCGGAACAGCGGCCCTTTCCGGGGCGCCCGGGCGCGTTTCACCGGCAGGCGATTACGGCGTCTTTAAGGAGAGCTTGCGGGACAAGTTGCTCATACCTATCACGGCCACGAGCGACGTCATGCTGGAGGACCTGATCGGCTATGAGATCCAGAAGGAAAAGCTGATCGCCAATACAGAGGCTTTTGTCAGCGGGAGACCTGCCAACAATGTACTGCTGTACGGCGACGCGGGCACCGGCAAGTCCACCAGCATCAAGGCCATCCTGAACCGGTACTATGACCGGGGACTGCGGATGATCGAGATCTACAAGCACGAGCTGGAGTATATCCAGACGGTCATCAACTATGTCAAGAACCGCAACTACCGCTTCATCCTCTACATGGACGATCTCTCCTTCGAGCACCATGAGACGGA
>CAMOJW010000175.1 GCA_946617225.1 uncultured Lachnospiraceae bacterium | reverse complement strand
CGTGGACGGACACTGGAAAGTGTACAGGAAGAGGGATTTTCTGAGGGAACTGTAATGACAGTACTTATCACAGGATTTGAGCCTTTTGGGGACGACATGATCAATCCTTCCTACGAGGCGGTCCGCATGCTGCCGGACCTGATCGGCGAGGCCAGGATCGTCAGATGCCGGCTGCCGGTCGTATTTGGAGAGGCTGCGGAGATCCTGAAAAGTGAAATAGAGACGCATCGGCCGCAGGCAGTGATCTGTGTCGGGCTGGCAGGCGGTCGCCGCGCCATTACACCGGAAGTGATCGCTGTCAACCTGAAGGACGCCCGGATCCCGGACAACAAGGGGCAGCAGCCCAGGTGGGTGAGGATCGATCCCAAGGGCGAGGACGGACTTTTATCCACTCTTCCTGTGCAGGCTATGGTCGACCGGATGCAGGCAAAAGGGATCCCTGCCGAGTTATCTTACAGTGCAGGGACTTTTGTGTGCAATGAAGTGTTTTATCAACTGATGAGGTCGGCGAAGGGAAGCGGGATCGAGGCCGGTTTTGTCCACGTTCCCTACAGTGTCGGAATGAAAGAAGGACAGCCGGCCATGGAGCTGGAGGCAATTGCCAGGGGTTTGCGGGTATGCGTGGAGACGCTCAGCGTTATTTGAAACGAGTATTGAGAAAAGTCCATCTGACCAGTACGCAGATCATCATGCTGACATTTGTCGGCATGATCCTCATGGGGACGCTGCTTCTAAGTATCCCCGCAGCGACGGCCTCGGGAGAACGGGCTCCCTTTATGACGGCTCTGTTTACGTCGACGACCAGTGTCTGCGTGACAGGCCTGGTGGTCGTGGATACTTTTTCCTACTGGAGCCTTCTGGGCAAGATCATAATCCTGATCCTGATCCAGGTCGGCGGCCTGGGAGTGATCACCATATGGGGCTGGTTCATGGTCCTCCTGCGCAGGCAGCTGAGCCTTGAATCGAGGCTGATCATCCGCGATTATTATGACCTGGATTCGGTACAGGGCCTGTCCCGTTTCATGAGGGGCGTTATAAAAGGAACGCTCCTTGCAGAAGGCGCGGGCACCTTGCTGTACTGCCTGGTCTTCATTCCGAAGAGCGGATTCCTGAGAGGATTGTGGCAGGCGGGTTTTACCGCTGTTTCCGCCTTCTGCAACGCGGGCATCGATATCCTGGGACCGGACAGTCTGATCCCTTACCAGACGGATCTGCTCATGAATATCACCACCATGCTGCTGATCATCTTCGGAGGTCTGGGGTACGTCGTGTGGTTCGATATTTACTGGACTTTCCGCGATTGCAGGAAGATCCGGTGCGGTGTCCGCACCTGGTTCCTGAGGCTGCATGAGCATTCCCGGCTGGTGCTCGTTTCGACGGCAGTCTTGATCGCGGCAGGTTTTGTGATCGTCCTGACCGGGGAGTTTCACAATCCTCTGACCATAGGGGGTCTCTCCCTCGGGGACAAAATGCTCGTGAGCCTCTTCCAGTCGGTGACTTTCAGGACAGCGGGTTTTGCTACCGTGCCCCAGCAGGCCCTGACTCCCTTTACATGTATTGCGGGTCTTCTGTTCATGTTCATCGGCGGCTCTCCCGCGGGGACTGCCGGCGGTGTCAAAACCGTTACCGCGGCGATCCTTTTCCTGAATACACTCGCCTATGTCCGTCAGAGGGGGGATACAGTGATCTTCCGGAGGAGGATCACCCACCAGATGATCTCCAAGGCGATCGCCGTAGTCACAGTCAGTTTTCTGATGACGATGGTCTTTACCCTGGGGCTGCTGCTCACGGACGATGCTCCCGCCCTTTCGGCGGTCTATGAGGTCTTCAGTGCGACGGGGACCGTCGGCCTGTCCAGAGGGCTGACGCCGACACTGACCACCGAGGGCAGGATGATCGTGATCCTGGCCATGTATGCCGGAAGGATAGCGCCGATCTCCATGCTGCTGTTTTTCAGTATGGGAGGGCGCGGCAGAGAAACTGTGCGGTATTCCAGGGGAAGATACCTGATCGGGTGATGAGATAGAAGGAGAGATGAGCGATGAACAGAAAAACATTCGCAGTGCTTGGGCTCGGAAAGTTCGGGAGGGGAGTCGCGGACGGGCTGGCAGAGCGGGGAGCCGAAGTCCTCGCCGTCGATAAGGATGAGAGGGTGGTCGAGCAGAATGCCTCCAAATACACGCAGGCCATCATTGCGGACCTGACTGACAGCGATGAGATCCAGCAGCTCGGCCTTGAAAACATGGACGCCGTCATCATCGGCATGTCCGAAAATCTCGAAGCGAGCATCATGTGCGTGATGGCCGCCAGAGAGTGCGGCGTGAAGAAGATCATCGCCAAGGTGGAGAGCCAGAGAAAGGGAGAGATCCTCAAAAAGATCGGCGCAACAGATATCGTCTATCCGGAGAGAGAGAGCGGGACCCGTACGGCATTCCGGCTGCTGTCACGCGATATCATGCAGTTTTTTGACCTGTCCAGCGACCTGGTCTTCGTGGAGATGGTGCCGCTTAAGGAATGGGACGGCAGGAAGCTCTCTGAGCTGGAGCTCCGCGTCAGGCACGGCATCAACGTGATCGCCGTCCGGAGGGGAGAGAAGGTCCATCCCATCACCCATTTCGACGCCAAGGAGATGGTGATCCACAGAGAGGAGCCCCTCCTGATCGTCATCTCCAGGGAGGAACTGGACAAGCTGGAAGGCTGATATGGTATAATAGAGGACAGTCATCATCGGGGCAGTCCTTTTCAGACTGCCGGCACATAATCAAAGGGAGGATCAACTATGACACAGTGTAGAAAGCTTTTTGCAATGTTCCTGGCACTTGGCCTCTGCGCGTTCCTTGTGGCCTGTGGCTCTTCAGCAGGAAGTGCCGGAGGCGGGTCAGCACAGGCTGAGGCTCCTGCAGAAGAAAACAGTGAGGAAAAACAGGAAACGGCACCTGAGACGGAAGCAAATGAAACAGCAGATACGACATCTGAGTCTTCAGAGGATGCTGTCGACACAGTCTATGTCGGGATCCTGGCCTGGAATATAGGCGCAACGGATTCGCTTGAGTTCTGGCAGGCTGTCAAGGATGATCTTTCAGAAAAGTATGCGGATCAGATCGGTGAAGTTTTCCAGCAGGATGTGCACGAGGATGCCGCTTTTCTCCTGGAGGTCTTAAAGAATATGACCGTCATGTGGGAGGGTGAGAAGATGGCGTTCATCATTGTAAACGAAGAATACGGATTCACCGATGAGGATCTTATGGAGACTCTGCAGTATGCAGAGGAAGCAGGCGTTATGATAGGCGTCGACCATGTTATAGAAGGCGCGCCCGAGACCACTTTTGTGTACGATGCATCAGACCCCGCAGGATGCGCTGAATTGATCATGGAGAATGCACTCAAATAAAAGGATACAGACAAAAGGGATCCCCGCAGAGCTCTCGCAGTGCGGGGATCCCTTTGTGAGTAACGAAGAGTTCTTTGTGAGTAGTGAAGTGTTCTTTGTGTGTAGTGCAGTGTTTTATGGGGTGATGCGTGGGATCGTTCAGCGCTTCTTGAAGAGACCCACCAGGATGTCCAGCAGGCACATAACGATGATGGCAGCGGCGAGCCCCAGGAAGATCAGCGGCATGAAACATAGGATAGCGCCAGAGATCGGCACCGGCACCGGGCCGCCGAATATGACGAACGTCCCACCGCTGCCGCTGTCAAGGACGGAGAAGATGATCCTGCCCAGCGGAGTGCGGAAAGTAAAGATCAGTGTGAACACGATCGTCAGGATCAGGCCGGGCAGAAGCATGTCCTCCGGCCGGCGGAAGATGGCGCCCGGACTGTGCTCAAGAAGGAGCCCGCAGGTCCCTCCGATCAGCATGCCGCAGAAGCAGATACCTAATAGTTTTAAGATGATCATTGAAGGAGCCTCCTGACTTTTTTCTGGACGCAGAGAAACTACTACACGATATTTAGATCATGCTATTATGATTATACAGAAATACTATAATAGATACAAATGGGAGCTGCCCATGTCTCACGGATCTGTGTGAGAAGGGGATCATCGATGAAAAAAGCGACCGTATCTGGAAACTGCCGCATTATGAAAACATAATGCGGCAGTTTGTTATTTTAGATACACATGTTGAAACATTTATTGTATAATAAGCACATGTAGATCTATGCTCAATTGTTGCCGATTGTGCAAGTCGGCAGACAGGAAGGCAATAAGAGCAGAGAAACTGGGGGACCATATCATCTAAGGAGGTAATTATGAGCGTAGTTTATGACATGGGGGGCGGCCTTCGACTGGTCGATCTTTCCAAGCTGGTGGATCCGGCAACTGAGACCCGGAGATGCAAACTCTACAGATTCAACACCGGCGGCCCGATCCCGGATTTCCACACCAATTTCGATATCATGAGCCATCTCGGCACGCACG
>CAMOJW010000174.1 GCA_946617225.1 uncultured Lachnospiraceae bacterium | reverse complement strand
GGAGGGACGGATCTCTTCCAGCTGGATCTTCTCGAGGGCGCGCTTGCGGCTCGTCGCCTGCTTGGATTTGGAGGCGTTGGCGGAGAAGCGGGAGATGAACTCTTTCAGTTCTTTGATCTTTTCCTCCTTCTTCTTGTTGGCCTCTTTCATCTGCCGGATCAGGAGACGGGAGGACTCGTACCAGAAGTCGTAGTTGCCGGCGAACAGAGTGATCTTGCCGTAATCGATGTCCGCGATATAGGTGCAGACCTTGTTCAGGAAATAGCGGTCGTGGGAGACCACGATGACCGTGTTGGGGAAATTGATCAGGAACTCCTCCAGCCACGCGATGGCGTCGAGATCCAGGTGGTTGGTGGGCTCATCCAGCAGCAGGATGTCGGGGTTGCCGAACAGGGCCCTGGCCAGCAGGACCTTGACTTTCTGGGCGCCGGTCAGTTCTCTCATCAGATAGCTGTGCAGCTCCGTCTCGATACCGAGGCCGTTCAGGAGGGACTCGGCGTCAGCTTCCGCTTCCCAGCCGTTCATCTCAGCGAATTCGGTCTCCAGCTCGCTGGCGCGGATGCCGTCCTCGTCGGAAAAATCCTCCTTGGCGTAGAGGGCGTCCTTCTCCTGCATGACTTCGAAGAGCCTGTGATTGCCCTGGATGACCGTATCCAGGACGACCTCGCCGTCGTATTTATTCTGATCCTGCTCCAGGAAGGAGAGGCGCTGTCCCTGCGTGATGGAGACATAGCCGGAGGTGGTGTCCAGCTGCCCCGACAGGATGCGGAGAAAGGTTGACTTGCCGGCGCCGTTGGCGCCGATGATGCCGTAGCAGTTGCCTTCCGTGAACTTGATGTTCACATCTTCAAACAGAGCTCTCTTACCCAGGCGGAGGGTGACGTTGTTGGCTTGGATCATGGTGTGTTATCCTTTCCTATTTTTATGTCACTATCATAATGGACACTGCGGGGAGCCGCAAGTGCTGATTCCAAAATAACCGGGCGCGTCAGCAATAGCCGGGAGCGTCAGCGCATATTCTGTTCCCGGAAAGCAGCGGGGGAGAGGCCGTATCTCTCCCTGAAACGGCGGTAGAAATAACTGCTGTTGTCATAGCCGATGCTTTCCAGGATCCGGTCGATCGACATGGGCGTGTTGGAGAGGAGATACGCGGCCTGTTCCAGTTTCCTTTTCTGCAGGAGCTCCCGGAAGTTCATGCCGGTCCGTTTCTTCAGAAGACGGCTGACCGTATAGTCGGGCAGGCCGGTCTCCGCGGCCGCTTCAGCCAGTGTACCGGTGCGGTAATGGCTGTCGATATAATTCAGGACACTGTACAGGCAGACTTCCTCTCTCTGGCCTGGATCGTCCCGGTCAATGCGGTCCAGATACTGGGCGATGTGGACGAACAGGAGCCCCATGGTGGTCTGCTGGATCGTGTTGGAATCCGCTCTGCCGCCTGTCAGGAGGGACCAGATCATGTTTTCCAGGAGGTTCTGGATGGGAACGATATCCCCCGCGCGGATGTGCAGATAACCTGCGGAAGCGGTCTCGCCGGAGATGGCCGAGATCAGAAAGTCCCGGAGGATGTTCTCCTTCTCCACCATGGCCAGGGCGCGGTCGAAAAACGGGGAGAGAATGATGAAATTGACGGCGATGTCGCCCTCGGCGGCAGGCAGGATCTCGTGCCAGGCGTGCTGGCTCAGCAGCAGGAGATCCCCCTTTTCGAGGACGATCCTGTCATCGTCCCCCACGATATGCGTCGTGGAGCCGTCGCACATGTAGACCATCTCCACATAGTCGTGCCTGTGCCGGGGAAAATGGACAAAGCGGGTATGCGGCCGGATATCTATGAGCCGCCCCTTCTCCAGGAGCTTCTGACTGTTGACGACAAAAGCCTTCCCGGTGGTGTACAGCTCCCGCCGGACGTCGCTGCCCTCCTCCAGGATCTGTCTTTCTTCTTCTGTGATGACGCGGAGCCTGTCGATGATCTCTTGTCTCATGGATGTCCTTTCTGACCGCGTGAACCGCAGGACGGTTGACCGCATTTCCCGATCCCGGACGAGCGCGGAAACAGGGAATATCTGCATCCAGAATAGCACAGAACAGAGAAGCGCCGCCAGTGGGTCCGACTGTGTCATATCATAGATTTTTTATGATGTTTAAGTGGTCATTTTAACGATTGTATGCTACACTTTTCTTGTTGGTTGAGACATAGACGGAAGGACAGGACATTGGCCATCGGTAACAGGAAAGCACTCTGGATGATCGCCGGCGCAGCGGGCGCATATCTGCTCGCGATCAGACCGGCTGCCGCCGGAAGGGCGGACGACACCCCCTTTAAGGGGCATTTTTTTGCCCACAGGGGGCTGCACGACAACACTTCCGACGCACCGGAGAATTCCCTGAAAGCCTTTGACCTGGCCTGTGAAGCCGGATACGGGATCGAGCTGGACGTCCAGCTTTCCAGAGACGGTGTCCCCGTTGTTTTCCACGACGATACCCTGGACAGGGTCTGCGGTATCCGCGGCAGGGTCGCGGACTATACCTTCGAGGAGCTGCACGCGATGCCGCTCTGCGGGAGCGGGGAGACGATCCCCTCCTTCCGGGAGGTACTGGATCTCGTCGACGGGCGCGTCCCGCTGATCGTGGAATACAAATCCGAGGACTGCGACATGACGGTCTGTGAGATCACGGACCCCCTGCTGCAGGCCTACCGGGGCAGCTACTGCATCGAGTCTTTCAATCCCCTGGTCCTCCTCTGGTACAGGAGGCACAGGAACGACGTGGTGCGTGGACAGCTCTCCGACGGGTACACGCGGATCCCTTCCTACCGGCATTCCGTCAAACTTCCCATGTACGCCGCATTTGAGTATCTGCTCTTCAACTGTGTCACAGCCCCTGATTTCATCGCCTACAACGACGAGTACAAGGGCAATCTGTCGCGCAGACTGTGCAGGAAACTATACGGCAGCAGGGCGGTGGTCTGGACCATCAGGAGCCAGCGTCAGCTTGATGACAGCCGGGGGGATTTTGACGAGTATATCTTCGAGGGATTCCTGCCGGACCAGTCCTGAGAACATCGTTAACGGCTCCAGAAACAGGAGTGCAAATAAAAGGAGGTAATATGAACAAAAGAGTATATCTGTTCAGCGAAGGCAACGCGAGCATGCGCAACCTTCTGGGCGGCAAAGGCGCCAACCTTGCCGAAATGACCAACATCGGTCTCCCGGTCCCTCAGGGCTTCACCATCACTACCGAAGCCTGTACCCAGTACTATGAGGACGGCCGTCAGATCAATGAGGCGACCCAGGCGGAGATCCTGAAGTACATCGCCAAGATGGAAGAGATGAACGGCAAGAAATTCGGCGATCTGCAGAATCCTCTGCTCGTCTCCGTCCGCTCGGGTGCCCGCGCCTCTATGCCGGGCATGATGGATACCATCCTGAACCTGGGTATGAACGACGAGGTCGCCGCCGCCATGATCGCGGGCAACCCGGATCCGAAGTTCGAGCGCTTCGTCTATGACAGCTATCGCCGTTTCATCCAGATGTACTCCGACGTCGTTATGGAAGTCGGCAAGAAGTACTTCGAGCAGCTCATCGACGCGATGAAGGAAAAGCGCGGCGTCAAGCAGGACGTCGAGCTGACCGCCGCCGACCTGAAGGAGCTGGCCGAGCAGTTCAAGGCCGAGTACAAGAAGCAGATCGGCGAGGACTTCCCCTCCGACCCGAAGGTGCAGCTGTACGAAGCCATCCGCGCCGTGTTCCGCTCCTGGGACAACCCCCGCGCCAACGTCTATCGCCGTGACAACGACATCCCCTATTCCTGGGGCACTGCCGTCAACGTCATGCCGATGGTCTTCGGCAACCTGAACGAGAACTCCGGCACCGGCGTCGCCTTCACCCGCGACCCCGCCACCGGCGAGAAGAAGCTGATGGGCGAGTTCCTGACCAACGCCCAGGGCGAAGACGTCGTGGCCGGCGTCCGCACCCCGATGCCCATCTCCCAGATGGAAGAGAAGTTCCCCGAGGCCTTTGCAGAGTTCGTTGACGTCTGCAAGAAGCTCGAGGAGCACTACCGCGACATGCAGGATATGGAGTTCACCGTCGAGAACGGCAAGCTCTATATGCTCCAGTGCCGCAACGGCAAGCGTACCGCCCAGGCTGCCCTGAAGATCGCCTGCGATCTGGTGGACGAGGGCATGCGCACCGAAGAGGAAGCGGTCGCCATGATCGATCCCCGCAACCTCGACACCCTGCTGCACCCTCAGTTCGACGCTGCCGCGCTCAAGAGCGCTAAACCGATCGGCAAGGGCCTGGGCGCCAGCCCCGGCGCTGCCTGCGGCAAGATCGTCTTCACGGCTGAGGATGCCGAGGAGTGGAATGACCGCGGCGAGAAGGTCGTCCTGGTCCGTCTGGAGACCTCCCCTGAGGACATCACCGGCATGAAGAGCGCACAGGGCATCCTGACCGTCCGCGGCGGCATGACCTCCCACGCGGCCGTCGTTGCCCGCGGCATGGGCAAGTGCTGCGTCTCCGGCTGCGGC
>CAMOJW010000173.1 GCA_946617225.1 uncultured Lachnospiraceae bacterium | reverse complement strand
CTTCAACACCATCGGCTCCCTCGCCGGCATGGGCGTGATGCAGTTCATCGGTCCCATCCTCGCCCGGGACAGCATCTTCGGCGACTACAATCGCAGCTGGTTCGCGGCGATCACCCCCATCGGCATCGCCATCTCCGTCTTCCTGACGATCCTCGCGATCATCGGCATCTGGGAGAAGGACCAGCCCAAATACTTCGGCATCGGCGGCGGCAAACAAGAGAAAGTCAAGGTCTCCGAGTACCTGCAGATCATCGGTGCCAACAAGCCTCTGC
This sequence comes from uncultured Lachnospiraceae bacterium, assembly GCA_946617225.1. GTDB lineage: Bacteria > Bacillota > Clostridia > Lachnospirales > Lachnospiraceae > CAG-791. The sequence continues at coordinate 4,261 of CAMOJW010000173.1, read as the reverse complement.
AGCGCCTCATGATCGCGGGCGGCGCCTGCAAACTGGCTCTCTCCATCGCCACGAACATCACCGTCCTGATCATGCTTTACTCCTGCATGATGGGCAACTACGACGGCCTGTACATGCCCATGATGGTGCTCGGCTATGTGTTCGCTGTGCCCTTCTTCGCACTGACTGTCCGTACTTCCCAGAAAAAAGGCCAGAAGGCTTCGCTCATGCGCTACGTGGCGGTCGCTTTCGTCTGCTACATCGGCGTGCTGGCACTGCTCCTTCTGTGGAACCCGGACACGGGCATGCACATGCAGATCCTGAAGGACGGGCATCTGGCGCTCAACCTGTACACGATCCTGTTCATCCTCTGCTTCGGCATCGGCTACGGCGCCTACTACGCCACGGCGGACATGCCGATCCCGATGGTGGCGGACTGCGCGGACTACGAGACCTACCGCTCCGGCAAGTTCATCCCCGGCATCATGGGGACCCTTTTCTCCCTGGTGGACAAGCTGGTCTCCTCCCTGTCGGCGACCGTCGTCGGTGTGGCTGTCACGATCATCGGTCTGGACGCGCTCCCGACCAAGACCACGCCCTACACGCCCGGCATGAACGTCGTCGTCATCCTTCTCTTCTGCATCGTCCCGATGTGCGCATGGGCCCTCACTCTCTGGTCAATGACCGGATATGAGCTCGATGGCGAACGCGTCAAGGAGATCCAGGAGGTCAACGGCAGGCGCCGCGCAGCTGTCGCCGGCGGTATGACCATCGAAGAGGCCATGGAAAAATACCCGTCTACACCGCATAAGTAACGCAGTCCGACATATCACAGATCAAGGGGCTGTCGCATTATACTCATAATACTTATTCATGCATAAACAGTTCCGAGGGGCCCGCTTTCGCTCAGTCCTCGCTGCAACGGTACTACGGCTCGACAATACCTCGCCGAGTACCGGCGCTGCGGAAGACCCCTCGGAACTGTTTATGCATAGAACTGTATAATGTGATATGCTCCTTTCTGCGGCTTTTTTTAGGCCGCTTTTTCATATGGCCGCTTTTTCATATGAGCGGAAATGTACAGATTGATGTAAGTTTGTTGTAAAATGTGATAGTATAATCGTATCGTTCAGTCCTTGTGATCGAACACTGAAGATCCGTGAGCCGGCGTACTGTGGGTAATCAGAGCATGAAAAAAGCCTTCATCATTATAGTCAACGCTATCATCATAGCTGCCATACTGCTCTATGTCGTTCTCTACTCCCGATTTGAAAACAGGGATTCTTACCGAAGGCAGGTAGAACACTTTGAAGACACGACGGTCACCATGGAACAGGTGACAGAGAATTATCTGGAGGGGGAACAGAGGATCTGCGACGTATGGGCGCACTATATCAACAGCAGCAGCATGACTATGGAAGAGGCGGCCGCGTATGTCCGCACATCCCATGTACTGGAAAACACTTCTGCGCACCTGGTCTCCCTCGACACGCTCACAGGTCTCTCCACGCGCCCGAAACAGGGCACGACCGACGACTATGCTGTTTCTTATGAACGGATCGCTCTCCTGGAGGACGTGAGCTGGATCAATGAGATCGGACAGTCGATCAATATAACCCGCGCTTACACCAACCCGATGAACGGTGAGCAGTCACTGGCTTTCTGCAACAGGATCACCCTGTATGATCCCTCAGGCGAGACTTCCGGCGATGCCGTCCTGCTGCGGGTGATCCCCCTCTCGGTGCTGGAACAGAAGTGGATCTTTCCCCAGACAGAGCTGGTGAACGCCGAACTGGCCATGATCGATGCCGGCGGTGATTATATCCTCAAAGGATACAGCTTCAAGAACTCCAGTTTTTTCGAGTTCTACAAATCTTATAATTCTACGGACCCTGTGTCGTCGGGTGAACTGTTCAGCAGGATCACTTCTTCGACTGGCTCCGTCCCTATGATGAATTCGCACGGACAGGAGTGCATACTCTCCTTCACCCCTGTCTCGGCCACGGCCGGCTGGACGATGCTGGGTCTCGTACCGGCGGATGACCTCCATGCAGACACCCAGAACTGGCTGCTGTTCGGAGTCGTTTCGGCGGGTCTGCTGGTCCTGTTCCTCTTCGACCTGTTCTATATGCTGTATCTGAACAAGCGTCTTCAGATCTCAGCCAGGGAAGCCGAATCCGCCAATAAGGCCAAGACCGACTTCCTCTCCACCATGTCGCACGACATCCGCACTCCCATGAATGCCATCATAGGTCTTACGACTATCGCCGAGAAGAACCTCGGAGACACGGAGTCGACACGGGACAGCCTCCGGAAGATCAGTCTCGCCAGCAACCATCTCCTGACACTGATCAACGACATCCTGGATATCTCGAAGGTGGAGAGCGGCAAGCTGAAACTGAGTCCTCTGACTTTCTCCATCGTGGAGACGGTCGAGAACCTGGTCAACATCTCCCAGCCGATGATCAAGGAGAAGAATATCGAATTCAGTTTCCACATCAATCAGGTGGAGAAGGAGTATCTGTACGCTGACCAGCTCCGTCTGAATCAGATCTATATCAATATCCTCTCCAACGCCATCAAATACACGGAGCCCGGCGGGCGCGTCAGTGTAGACCTGCGTGAGGAACCGAGCACCGTACCCGGCTGCGTGCGTCTGACCTATGTGGTGGCGGATACGGGCATCGGCATGAGTCCGGAATTCATGGCGACCATGTACCAGCCTTTCTCGCGTCAGATAGACAGCCGCGTCAACAGCATCCAGGGGACCGGCCTCGGCCTGGCCATCACCAAACAGATGGTCGACCTGCTGGGCGGAACGATCGACTGTCAGAGCGAGCAGGGCAAGGGGACGACTTTCACTGTCGTACTGGATATCCCCGAAGCCGACAGACAGCGGGATGACATGCGGCTGGAGCCCATGGACGTCCTGATCGTCGATGACGATGAGGTCATGCTGAAGACGGCTCTGGACGCCCTTGAATCTCTCGGCGTGTCAGCGGAGCAGGCCAGAAGCGGCACGGAAGCGCTCGGTATGATAGAACACAGGCATCTCTCCGGGCGGGATTACAATGTTATCATCGTTGACTGGCGGATGCCGGAGATCGACGGCATTGAGACCATCCGGCGCATTCGCTCGGAGATAGAAACAAAGATCCCCATCCTTCTGATCTCCGCCTATGACTGGTCGGATATCGAGGACAGGGCCAAAGAGGCCGGTGCGGACGGTTTTGTCAGCAAACCGCTCTTCCGCTCCACGCTCTATGACAAGATCAACGACCTGGTAGGACATGAGTCCGCATCCCTTGAGCCCGAGGATGATTATTCCGATCTGCAGGGACTGCATATCCTTGTAGCCGAGGACAATCCCATCAACTGGGAGATCATATCCACCCTGCTCGGCATGTTCGGGATCACGACCGACCGCGCGGAGAACGGACGCATCTGTGTGGATATGATGCGCACGGCGGAAAAGGGAAGTTACGCACTGATCTTCATGGATATACAGATGCCGGAGATGAACGGCCTGGATGCGACCAGAGCGATCCGTAAACTGGAGGATCCCTGGGCATCCTCGATCCCGATCGTCGCGATGACGGCGGACGCGTTCTCCGAGAACGTCACAGAGTGCCTGAATGCGGGAATGAACGGGCATATTGCAAAACCGGTCGATATAAAACTGGTCATCAAAGAGATCCGAAGGATCATGAATGAAAGGGGATAATCATGAAAAAGACGATTTGTATGCTGCTGACGGTACTGATGATCCTGACTCTGGCCGCATGCGGCGGAGAGAAGCAGGAGGCGGCGGCTGAGGCGCCTGCAAACACTGAGACGGTTGCAGCAGAAGAAGGATTCCAGCCTTCCCTGGATACTTCCGCCGGCTGCCAGATCACCGTCGCCGGCGGCTACGACAACTTCGAGGCGCTGGAAGCAGAATTTGACAGCTTCAACGAGTTTTATCCCAACGTGGAGCTGAAGTTCACGAAGGTCGATGACTATAGCAACATGATCGGCACGGTCCTGAACGGAAACGATGCCCCCGACATCTATGTCAACTACTCCTGGATGTACGGCCGGGAGCAGTATCAGTCTTCCATCGATCACGCCGAGGATCTGGCCGATCCTGCGCTGGGTCTGGATCTGGACTGTATCCGCAGCAACATCATCCTGAATACAGACGACGGGACGCTGCCGATGGTCCCGGTCTTCTCCAATACCTATGGCATGCTGATCAACAGAGATCTCTTTGAAAAAGCAGGGCTGAAAGTCCCGTCCACCT
>CAMOJW010000172.1 GCA_946617225.1 uncultured Lachnospiraceae bacterium | reverse complement strand
GGCGTCGGCAAGACCGTTCTGATCATGGAACTGATCCACAACATCGCCACCGAGCACGGCGGCATCTCCGTCTTTACCGGCGTCGGCGAGCGCACCCGTGAGGGCAACGATCTGTACGGCGAGATGAAGGAGAGCGGCGTTCTCGACAAGACCGCCCTCGTCTACGGCCAGATGAATGAGCCGCCGGGAGCGCGTATGCGCGTGGGCCTTTCGGGCCTGACCATGGCGGAGTACTTCCGGGATGTCAAGAACCAGGACGTGCTCCTGTTCATCGACAATATCTTCCGTTTCACCCAGGCCGGTTCCGAGGTGTCCGCACTGCTGGGCCGTATGCCTTCCGCCGTCGGTTATCAGCCGACACTGGCGACTGAGATGGGCACGCTGCAGGAGCGCATCACTTCCACCAAGCGCGGTTCCATCACATCCGTGCAGGCGGTCTACGTCCCTGCGGACGACCTGACCGACCCCGCGCCGGCCACCACTTTCACCCATCTGGACGCGACCACGGTCCTGTCCCGTGACATCGCCTCCCAGGGCATCTATCCCGCCGTGGATCCGCTGGACTCCACCAGCCGCATCCTCTCCCCCGAGGTCGTCGGCCAGGAGCACTATGACATCGCCCGCGGCGTGCAGCAGGTGCTGCAGCGCTACAAGGAGCTGCAGGATATCATCGCCATCATGGGTATGGACGAGCTGTCCGACCAGGACAAGCTGAGCGTCTACCGCGCCAGAAAGATCCAGAACTTCCTGTCCCAGAGTTTCTCTGTGGCGGAACAGTTCACAGGCATGCCCGGCAAGTATGTCCCTCTGAAGGAGACGCTGCGCGGCTTCCGCATGATCCTGGACGGTGAGTGCGATGACCTTCCGGAGAGCGCTTTCCTCTTCGCGGGGAGCATCGACGAAGTATTCGCCAAGGTCAAGTAAGAAGGGAGGTAAGTGCCATGGCAACCTTCCGCTTACAGGTCGTTTCCATGGACGGCCTCGAGTTTGACGGTGAAGTGGAGCGCATCAAACTGCGCAGCATCCACGGAGATCTGGCTATCCTCGCCAGGCACATGAACTATTGCACCGCCGTCGGCATGGGCACTGCCGAGGTGACGCTCGCTGACGGGACCCGCCGCAAGGCGGCCTGTATCGGCGGTATGCTCTCCATGATGGACAACGTCTGCCGCCTCATTCCCACCACCTGGGAGTGGAGCGAGGACATCGATCTGGAGCGCGCCAGAGCAGCCAAAGAGCGAGCCGAAAAGGTCCTGCAGGAGGAGTATCTGGAGGAGCAGGCCCGCGTCAGAGCGGAGGCAAGACTCTACCGCGCTCTGGTCCGTATCAGTACGGCCGGGAAGGAATGAACGGCAGGACGCAACAGCTCTGAAAAGTCTTCGAAACAGCGGTGAAACAGCTGCGAAATATTCGGTAATTTTTTGACACTATGATGGGGCAATGCTATATTTTTTTTAGCATTATGCCCAATCATAGTGTCTTGCTGTTATACGGAGCACGGAGAGTTCTGCCGGGTGCCGCATAGATGCATCGTCATGAACTGAATGAGGAGACGGGTTTGGACCGATACGAACTGAAGGTGACGCTGGGCGAGATCGAAGCGCTGATCGCCGAACGCAATTTTGATGAAGCGGTGGAGATCGCGGACACGGTGGACTGGAGCCGTGTCAGCAGTGTGCGGACGCTTTGCAAAGTCAGCGACCTCTACAAGCTGCGCAGACGTTATGAGACCGCCGCGGAGCTCCTGGAGCTGGCTTACGACAGGTATCCCCGCGGACGTCATATTCTGTACTCTCTCTGCGAGCTGGAACTGAAACTGGACGATTACGTGCAGGCACTCAAGCTCTATAATGAATATGTGGGCGTGGCGCCTCACGATCCCGACAGATATATCCTGCAGTACAAACTCTACAAGGCGCAGAATGTGAGCCTGGACGAGCAGATCGCCGTACTGGAGGAGTTCAACCGCCACGATTTCCGCGAGAAATGGGCCTTCGAACTGGCCATGCTCTACGCGAAGGCGGGCAGGACCGCCCTCTGCATCTCGGCCTGCGACGAGATCATCGCCTGCTTCGGCGACGGCCGCTATGTAGTCAGGGCTCTCGAACTGAAGAATACGCTGACGCCCGTGACGCCCGAACAGGCTGAGCGCTATAAGCGTCTCACCGGCAGAGAACTGGAGCGGGAAGAGGAGGACCTCCCTTACGAGGAGTTCCCTGAAGAGACTGCCGGAACTGAGCCCGAGGAGGCCGCCGGCACCGGGCCGGAAGAGGCTTCCGGGGAACAGGGCACGGATACCGCTCCGGAAGAGAAGGCAGGAGCTGCGGAGACGGATCATAACGCAGGGACAGATGCCGACACGGAAACAGCCGCTTCCGCAGACGCAGACGCGGGATCGGCCGGCGATGCGGAGGCAGATACGGTTCCGACAGCGGAGAGACAGGATGCAGCTGCCGCCGACGGAACGGCCGCGCTGGGGGAGCAGGAGGACCGGCATGATGACCTTCCGGAAGGCCAGACAGAGATGCCGGCCGAGCTCTTCCCCGAGACGGAAGTCGGGGACGCGGACCTGCCCGGCGAGGCGGAGGACCGCCGCGTGAGCGGGATGGAAGACAACATGTTTGCCCAGAAGCTGCAGGAGAGCATCGCCCGCAGCGTCCGGGACATGGAGGACTACGACCCTTACCTGCGCCAGGAGACCGATGGCCAGTACGCCATGGTCATCCAGGAGGAGCAGAAACCGGAGAAGCAGATCACAGGTCAGCTGAGTCTGACGGAGATCATGGAACAGTGGAACCGGGTCCGCAGGGAGAATGAGCAGAAGCGCTCCGACGAGGTGAGAAAAAGGGTCATCGAGAACACCGGCCCCATCATCCGCCAGTTCATCGAAGACAACAACATGGACCCCGCCAGTGTGGAGCAGATCCAGCGCGACGCGGTGATGACGCCGCCGGGCACGGACCTGCGGCGCGCGAGGACCAAATCCTGGGACCCCCGGGAAGTGCGGCGCGCACTGCGCACTCCGCGGGAGGACGACAGCACCGAAGAGGATGACAGAGGGGTGCGTTTTGACACCCACCTGTTCGTGACGGAGGACGTGAGGGAGTTCCCGGCCACCTTTGCTGTGGAGGAGACGTCGGAAGAACTCTACGACGATCCCGCCCCGGCTCAGATCACGGAACAGCCCGGCAACATGGGACTGCCCGTGCCGCAGGAGGAAGAGGAAGAGAACGCCCATCCTGACCTGCGCGCGCACCGGCCCATGGGCCAGGAGGACACGGCACCGATCCTGCGGTCGCCGGAGAATATCCGCCAGATGGAAGAGGCGGTCCCGAAGATGCGGCTGGAGGCCGCCGCCGGCAACGTGCTGGTCACGGGAGATGAAGGCGCCGGCGCCCTGCGGCTCACCCGGGAGCTGCTCCGGAGGTTCCGGCAGGTCAACCGCAGTTTTGTCGGCCGGACTGCCAAGACTACCGGCGGCGGTGTCAACCCGGACAATCTGTCCAGGGCCATTCCGAGGCTTCCCTTCGGGGTCCTCATCATTGAAAATGCCTCTGCCATGCAGGACAGCGCCGCCAGAGCGCTGCAGAGGGCACTGCAGAGCCCCGGGCGGTCCATCATCGTGGTGCTGATCGACCGCAGGCGGGACATGGAGGAACTGCTTTCGAGGAATCCGGGCCTCGGAGCCATGTTCCCCGCCAGGATAGATATCGCACCGCTGGATGACGGCGCTCTCCTGAGTTATGCCCGCCGCTACGCGGACAAGCAGGACTGCGTCATCGATACGGGCGGCGCCGAGGCACTGAGGGAACACATCGATATCCTGCGGGAGCAGGGATATGACGCGACACTGAGGGATGTACGCACCATGGTGGATGAAGCGGTCTACTACGCGGGCCGCATGTCACTGGAGAATCTGGTGGGGAGAGTCAGCAGACGGGGAACAGAGCAGGAAAGGCTGACGCTCAGAGACCGGGATTTCCGTCATTACTGAAACAAGGGAGGTAATCGTAATGAACAAGGACCAGCGCGAAACAGTGTTTATCTCCGATCAGGATGCTTACCTGTTCGGAAACGGGACGCATTACCAGATCTATAAAAAGCTCGGCGCCCACCCCTCAGTGGAAAATGGCGTAGAGGGCATGTTTTTTGCGGTCTGGGCTCCTAACGCGGCGGAAGTCCACGTCCTCGGCACCTGGGACAACTGGAACGAGTACGACGGGGCCATGACCAAACTCAACGACGGGGGCATCTGGACGGCTTTTATCCCCGGTGTCGGAGAGGGCGAACTCTACAAATATCTGATCATCGCACCCGACGGGGAGAGACTGTACAAGGCCGATCCCTACGCATTCTCCACGGAGCTGCGCCCCGGCAACGCCTCCAGGACGGCGGATCTGTCCGGCTATCACTGGACGGACACGCGCTGGATGAACGCCCGGGACAAGAAGGATCCCCAGAAGGAGCCCATGGCCATCTATGAGTGCCACATCGGGTCCTTCATGAAGCATCCGGACGGCACGGAGGACGGATTCTATAATTACAGGGAATTTGCCGACAAGATCGT
>CAMOJW010000171.1 GCA_946617225.1 uncultured Lachnospiraceae bacterium | reverse complement strand
AGCTGCTGAATCTCACCTCTTGGAGTGACTTTTCACGCGGGTGATGACGTTCTCCCTCCCTGTCGTTATTTCTATCGTGATTTTTTCTTTATTTCACGGCAAATATAACGCCCGCTGCCAGTATCGTTGTTTCTGCCGTGATATTTCTCTTATTTCACGATAGATATAACGTCTGCCAGCATTATAGTTGTTTCCTCCGTGATATTCTCTTTATTTCACGACAGATATAACGTCTGCCAGCATTATCGTTGTTTCCTCCGTGATATTCTCTTTATTTCACGACAGATATAACGTTTGCCAGCATTATCGTTGTTTCCTCCGTGATATTCTCTTTATTTCACGGCAGATACAACGTTTGCCGGCCTCTTTAGGGGCAGAGCTGCGTCAGCAGCTCTTGGCTATAAACCACCACCTTCCGGGGCAGCTGTCAAGGACGCCTCCGGCGAGGCTTGCCGGTTCCTTGACAGCTGCCCCGGAAGGTGGTCAACATGACTTATCTCCAGAACAGGCACAAAAAACAACCGCTTATATTATAAGAAAAGCCGTGTTCATCCTCCAGGCATGAACACAGCTTTTCCTATATCCAAAACAATATCATTCAAAGCAATCTAACCAGTGACAGTATACCATTAATAACTCTCTCACCCCGCCAGATGCAGCACCCTCGTGGCGATCATGAAGTACACGCTCAGGGAGACGGCGTCGACGATCGTGGTGATCAGGGGACTGGCCATGACGGCCGGGTCGAATCCCAGGCGGGCCGCGCAGAGCGGCAGTGTGCAGCCGATGGTCTTGGCGATCAGGACGACGATCAGAAGGGTCACGCAGATGATGAAGGCGATCTGGATCTGATAGTGGTTGAAGACCATGAGCTTGACAAAATTGGCGGCCGACAGGGTGATACCGCACAGGGCGGCGACCCGCACCTCTTTCCAGAGGGTCTTGAAGAGTTCCTTGAATTCGATCTCTCCCAGGGAGATACCGCGGATGATGGAGACGCTGGCCTGGGAGCCCGCGTTACCGGCCGTGTCCATCAGCATGGGGATCGAGGCGGTCAGGATCACATATTTGCTCAGCGCCGTCTCGTAGCTGGTGATGATGGCGCCGGTGAAAGTCGCCGAGACCATCAGGAGCAGCAGCCAGGGGATACGGTTCTTGTAGGTATCCAGGATGCCCACCTTGAAGTAGGGGCGGTCGGAAGGAATGATAGCTGCCATCTTTTCGATATCCTCGGTGGCCTCTTCCTGGATGATGTCGACCACGTCGTCGATGGTGATGATGCCGACCATACGTCCCTCGTTGTCCACCACGGGCATCGCGGTGAAGTCATATTTCTGGAACAGGCGGGCGGCCTCTTCCTGGTCGGTCAGGGTCCCGATGCTGATGACATGCTCGTTCATGAAATCCCCGATCAGCGTGTCGGGGTCAGTGATGACCAGGTAGCGCAGGGCCACTGTTCCGATCAGGACCCGCTGGGCGTCCAGGACATAACAGACGTTGACGGTCTCGGAGTCCAGGCCCACCTTGCGGATCCGCTCGATGGCATCCGCTACGGTCATGTTTTCCTTCAGGTCCACATACTCGACCGTCATCACGCTGCCGGCGCTGTCCTCCGGGTAGCGGAGCAGGTGGTTGATGTCTTTTCTCGTGTCCGGACGGGCATTGGCCAGGATCTTCTTGACCACGTTGGCGGGCATCTCCTCCAGGAAATCCGCCGCATCATCCGCCATCAGGTTGTCGATGACGGTGGAAGCTTCCTTATCGGACAGGGACTCGATGATATACTGCTGGTCATCGATCTCCAGATCGGCAAAAACATCCGCCGCCATGCTCTTGGGCAGCAGGCGGAAGATCTTCAGGGAATCCTCGTCCTCCATGTCATCCATGATGGCCGCAAGGTCTGCGGAGTTCATCTCCATGGCAGCCTGTCGCAATCGGGTATATTGTCTCTCTTCCAGGAGCTGCTTCAGAAACTCCTCCTGTCTCTCCTGTTCTTCATATCTCTCGTCCAAATCCATAGGCTGCCTCCTTTCTCAAGCTTATTCCTGTCCTGCGGAAGTCATTCCGCCTCCTGCAGCTGTCTGACGGGGTAGAACCCCTCGTCCAGTTCCAGGATCTCCGCCTGCCGGGCCGTGATCGTCATGATCCTGTCCCGGATGGTCTCCGCCTGCGGGACCGGCAGTGTGAGCTGTATCGTAACGTTCAGGGCGTAGCTGATCTCATCCGGCTCGATGCCCTCCTGCCCCAGCATGAACCGTATCCTGTCCAGGGCATTGTATGGCACTTCTGCAGCCAGGACCCGGCAGCGGCACATGCGCGCGATACCGGCGTCCGCCAGCGCGGCCGCAGCCGCCTGGGTGTAGGATCTCACCAGCCCGCCGGTGCCCAGGAGCGTTCCGCCGAAATAGCGGGTCACCACGAGCAGGGCATCCGTCACCTGCGCTGTGTCCAGGACTTTCAGGATCGGTGCGCCGGCCGTACCTGACGGCTCTCCGTCGTCGGAGCTGCGTCTCCGGAGTCTGTCCGGGCCCAGGATCCAGGCGTAGCAGTGGTGGCGGGCATCGTAATGCTCCTTCCGGATCCCGCGGAGGATCTGCTCTATCTCCTCCTCGGAATGCACAGGATGGACCTCCCCCAGAAAGCGGGATCTTTTCTCCTCATATTCTCCCCGGCCCGTTCCGGCCGGCGTCAGATATCCTTCCGCCGTCATCGATGTCCTCTCAGCCTCTCCGTTCTCCGCTCTCCCGCTTTCCTGCCTTAGTATACCACCTCCGGCGCCCTCTGTCCCACGTTCTTTGGAAGTCTGAACTTTTTGTGAAAGGCTTTTCCATTTGACTTACTTCTGCTATAATACAGTGATGTTTTATACGCATTAAGACTTTGCGAAAGGAAAGGTTATAACCTATGGATTTTGGCAAAAGAGGCATTCAGGACCGTGAGGACCGGCTGGATTCCAAGACCGGCAAGCGTTTCCGGAAGATAGCTCTCGGTTCGCTGCAGCTGGTCCTGGTCGCTTTCATCGGTGTCTGCGTCGCCGGCGGCCTTCTGGCATACGGTGCCTTCCGGGGCATCATCGACAGTTCCCCGGATATCGGTTCCATCGATGTGAGTCCCAAGGGCTTCTCCTCCTTTATCTATGATTCGGCGGGCAACGAGACTGCCAAGCTGGTCTCCTCCGACTCCAACCGCATTCCGGTCAGCCAGGACATGATCACGGACGATCTGGCCCACGCTTTTGTCTCCATCGAGGATGAGCGCTTCTACACCCACAGCGGCATCGATGTCCCCGGCATCATCCGCGCGGCGGTCAAGGGCTTCTCGACCGGAAACTTCAACGAAGGCGCCAGTACCATCACACAGCAGCTGATCAAGAACAACGTTTTCCCCGAATTCACGGACGAGACCAACACGGAGCGCGTCAAGCGCAAATTCCAGGAACAGTATCTGGCACTGAGTCTTGAGAAGACCATGAGCAAGGAGCAGATCCTGCTCAACTATCTCAACACTATCAACATGGGGCACAGCACCCTGGGCGTCGAGGCCGCTTCCCAGCGCTACTTCGACAAATCCTGCAGCGATCTGACCCTCTCCGAGTGCACGGTCCTGGCGGCCATCCCGCAGAACCCCACCCAGTTCGATCCCATCATCTATCCGGAGGAGAACGCCGAGCGCCGGCAGACCGTTCTGGATTACATGCTGAAGCAGGGCTACATCACCAAGGACGCCTACAATGAGGCCATGGCCGACAACGTCTATGACCGGATCAAAGAGATCAACATTGAGAAGGTCAAGGAAGACAACCGGATCAACTCCTATTTTGACGACGCACTGATCGAGGAGGTCCTGAACGACCTGCAGGACGACGCGGGATACACCCGGGAAGAAGCCCTCTCCCTGATCTACAGCGGCGGCATCAAGATCTACTCGACCCAGGACCCCAAGATCCAGAAGATCGCGGACAAGGCCTGCGCAGAGAATTCCGGCAACTATCCCAGCTATGTGACCTACTACATGAGTTACAGCCTGACCGTCATCAACGACGACGGCACGACCAACTCGTACTACAGCGGCAATCTGGTGGATTACCTGAAGGCGCAGGGCAAGAAACACGACCTGAAATATACGTCCAAGGACGCCGCCAAAAAGGACTGCAACGCTTTCCGTAAATCTCTGATAGGCGACAGCCAGAACTACGCGGAAGTGATCGATCTGGCCCCTCAGCCGGAGATCTCCCTGACCGTAGCGGAGAACAAGACCGGCCACATCGTCGCCATGGTCGGCGGCCGCGGCACCAAGAGCGCCAACATGACCCTCAACCGCGCCACAGATACCACGCGCCAGCCCGGTTCCACCTTCAAGGTGCTCTCCACCTTCGCTCCCGCTCTGGACAGCGGCAAGTACACTCTGGCTTCCTCCCAGATCGACGAGCCCTTTAAGTACGCCAACGGCGTGCAGTGCCGCAACTGGTACTCCGGCTATCGCGGCAGGCAGACCTTCCGCAGCGCCATCCGTGATTCCCTGAACATCATCACGGTCAAGACGCTCACCGACATCGGGCCCGCCAAGGGATATGAATATCTGGAAAAATTCGGCATCACCACCCTGGTGGAC
>CAMOJW010000170.1 GCA_946617225.1 uncultured Lachnospiraceae bacterium | reverse complement strand
CTGATGATCGACGGGGAGGAGAAGCCCTGCCTGCTGCAAGCGGTGCGCTCCAAGGGCAGCGATGACCCCCACATCATCATCGGCGTCAGCAGTGCCGAGGACATGGACCAGGATCTGCTGGGCCGCACGCTCCGGAACGTGGAGGGCGACGAGCTGCTGAGCATGGCCCGGGACCACTCCGAGGAGTACGAGAGCACGCTCACGTTCGCCAGGATCGCCCAGGCGCTGTCCCAGGACTATTTTGCCGTCTACTACATCAATGTGGTCTCCCGCAGATACGTGGTGTACCGGATGGAGGGGGACGGCCACAGGCTGAAGGTCGTCACCACCGGGGACGATTTCTTCAGCGACTGCGCAGAGCAGATCCCCGACAGGATCCCGGAGGAGGACCGCGAGAAGGTCACGGAGGCCTTCACAGAGACCAACCTGATGTCGGCGATCAACCTGAACAAGGTCTTCTCCCTCCGCTGCCGGGTCCTGGAGAACGGCGTGCCGGTCCACGTCAATGTCAAGGCGCTGCGTCTCGCGGACGACAGGGAGCACATCCTCATCGGCATGAGCAATATCGAGGACCAGGTCCGCAAGGAGCAGCAGTACGAGGAGGCCATGAAGAAGAGCCTGACCCACGCCCGGATCGCGCAGGCCCTCGCCGCCGACTACTTCAGCATCTATTATGTGAACGTCGTCACGGACCAGTTCCTCGAGTTCAGCGCGGACCAGGCATACGACGAGCTGGGGATCGAGAAGGGCGGCGACGATTTCTTCAACCTGAGCCTGGAGAATATCCGGCGGGTCATGTATCCGGAGGACCAGAGCTGGTTCCCCGACGTCTTCACCAAGGAGAACATCCTGCGCGAGCTGGACGAGAACGGCTCCTTCACCCTGACCTACCGGCTGCTGTTCGACGGCGTGCCCACGTACGTCAGCATGAAGGCCATGCGCCTGGAGGACGGGGACAGGGAACACATCGTCATCGGCGTCAACAATGTCCACAACGAGATCAAGAGAAGACAGGAGGTCGTCACCTACGCCAGCATCGCGGAGGCGCTGGCGGCGGACTACTTCAGCATCTACTATGTGGACACCACCACGGACAGGTTCATCGAGTACAGCTCCCACGCGGGTTACGAGAAGCTCAACATCGAGAAGGGCGGCGACGATTTCTTCAACCTGAGCAGGAAGAACATCCTGCGCGTCATCCATCCCGATGACCACGACGAGCTGCTCCGGGTCTTCACCAAGGAGAACATCCTGCGCGAGCTGGACAAGAACGGCACCTTCTCGCTGGATTACCGGCTGATGTTCGACGGGGTCCCCGCTTATGTCCGCATGAAGGCGTCCCGCATGACAGATCTGGGGGATCCGCACATCGTCATCGGCGTCAACAATGTGGACGCCCAGAAGCGGCGGGAGCAGTCCATGACCGAGCAGCTGAACAGCGTCCGGAGGGCGGCGGAGAGAGATCCCCTCACCGGCGTCAAGAGCAAGCACGCGTATACACTGGAGGAAGTCAGGATCAATGAGGCTGTCAGTAATGACACCCAGGAACCGTTCGCTGTCGCCGTCTGCGACGTGAACGGCCTGAAGAAGGTCAACGACACCCAGGGGCACAAGGCAGGGGACCGTTATATCATGGACGCCTGCGCCATCATCTGCGAGATCTTCAAACACAGTCCGGTCTTCCGGATCGGCGGCGATGAATTCGTCGCCATCCTGCGGGGACATGACTACGAGAACAGAAAAACACTTCTGTGGAATCTGATGGCTCGCTCGGCCGGCAACCGCCAGAAGGGCGGAGTCATCGTGGCAGGGGGATGTGCCGCTTTTGTGCCCGGCACTGACCGCAGTCTGGAGGATGTGTTTGAGAGAGCGGATGCCGCCATGTACGAGAACAAAGAGCGGCTGAAGCAGGGATGAAAGGAGAGAACACTTTATGCTGCTGGAATTCAAGGGGATGCGTCCGGATGTATCGCAGGCTGCTTTTATCGCGGACAACTGCACTATAGCAGGGGACGTGACGATAGGCGAGGGGAGTTCCGTATGGTTTTATGCTGTCATCCGCGCCGAGGTCGGCCCGATCACGATAGGCAGGTATTCCAATGTGCAGGACCACTGCATGCTCCACGCGGACTATGACAATCCTGTGCGCATCGGCGACCGCGTGTCCATCGGGCACAACGCCATCGTACACGGCGCGACGATAGAGGACGACACCATCGTCGGCATGGGCTCCATCGTGATGAACGGGGCCGTGATCGGCGAGGGCTCACGAATCGCCGCCGGCGCTCTCGTATCGCAGAACAAAGTCATCCCCCCCTATTCGCTGGTGGTAGGCGTGCCGGGCAAGGTGGTCAGGACCCTGACGCCCGGAGAGCGGCCCCAGGAGGGGAACGACGAGGTGTACAACGAGGATGCCATCGAGTACGCCAAACGCATCATCGTGGGCTGATCCGGGCATTCCGCGGATCAGCAGCTGCCGGAAGAGTCGGACAGGAGAACACTGGAATGCGCATCGTAAACCTCACAGAAAACACAGAAGGCGCATCGGGATGCGGCTGTGAACATGGCCTCTGCTTCTACATCGAAACAGAACATCACAGGCTCCTGATGGATGCGGGCCAGTCGGACCTGTTCCTACGCAATGCAGACAGGCTGGGCATCGATCTGACAGCCGTGGACACGCTGGTCCTCAGTCACGGTCACTACGACCACGGCGGCGGGATACCGTATTTTGCCGGTATCGCTCCCCGCGCGCGTATCTATGCGCAGGAGAGCGCCTTCCGGGAATACTGTTCCCTTGACAGCGAAGGCATACCTCATTATATCGGCCTGCCGGAGGGTGTCCGTGAGCTCCCCGGTCTGGTCCTCCTGGGAGGAGATTCAGGCAGCGCGGACAGCGGTATCTACAGGATCGACGGCGAACTGTCGATCTGGTCCGGGATAGGAAACCGCCTGCCGGTGCCCTCAGCCAACGACCGCCTGATGGTGCGGACGGAAGAGGGCCTCGTGCGGGACGATTTCCGGCATGAGCAGTGCCTGATGGTCACGGAGGGGGAATGCAGCGTGCTTCTGTCAGGGTGCGCCCACCACGGCATCCTCAATGTCATGGAGCGATGCCGGGAACTGTACGGAGCGGATCCGTACGCCGTGATCAGCGGTTTTCACATGATGAAGAAAGGCGACTTTTCGGAAGACGATACAGCCATGATCATCGATACCGCCCTGCGCCTGCGGGCGACGGAGACACTCTTCTACACCGGGCACTGCACGGGAGAGAAGGCATATCTGATCATGAAGCAACTGATGAAAGACCAGCTCCGGTACGTGCACAGCGGCGACGAGATAGTCCTGCCGGGCCGGGTCATCGGAAACAGTACAAACCAATCGGAGGATCTGCAGCTTTGAGAGATAAGAATCACAGGATACTCACCAGAACCAGTTCCCTGCCGCTTCTGATGGCGGCCGTCATCCTGCTGTCCGGGGCGGTCTGGCCCGGTCAGGCAGTGACAGCTGCCGCGGAGGAAGTCACGGAGACGACGGAAGCCGCGGAAGGATCGTCAGAAGAGACGACCCGGGAGGACGGACAGTCTGAAGAGACACCGGAGGAGCAAGGCGCGGAGGCCGGGTCAGCGGTCGAGATCCCGGAAGAGGATGTTCCGAAAGCGGAGACGCCGGATGCCGGTCCTGATGGCCAGGGCTCTACGGAGAATGGCAGGGAAGAGAAGGATCCCACGGAGCAGGACTCCGCGGGGAACGGGACTGATGCGGCCGAGGATCCCGCGCAGGAAGCTGCCGCGGAGGATGCGGCCCCGGACGGTCAGGAAGAGGGATCCTCCGGACAGAAAGGAATCGCCGACATCCTGGTCTCCATGGAACTGCGGGAGCAGGAGAGACAGCTGCTCCTAGGCGTGGAGAACGACGTGGCTATTTCGGCAGCAACGGATGCGATGGTGCAGAGTCTCATGGATGCGGCCGCGGAGAGGCCGATGGTACTTGCACTGACCAGCGACCTGAACGAGGACATCTACAACGGGGACGACATGCCCTTCGATCCCTACACGAAGCGCACGGCGGACGATGTGAACCGGATGCTGGAGTACGCCAAGTGGTGGCGCGGTCAGGGCGTCAGGTACGGCACATCCTGGGTATCCAAGAACAGTAAATACTATGACGGCTCCAAATCCTTCCACTATCTGAAGAAAAACGGACGCTCGGACT
The DNA here is from genome assembly GCA_946617225.1 of uncultured Lachnospiraceae bacterium. GTDB lineage: Bacteria > Bacillota > Clostridia > Lachnospirales > Lachnospiraceae > CAG-791. Next base: position 598 of record CAMOJW010000170.1, on the reverse strand, counting down.
GCTCCTGGTTCGTGTACAACATCCTGAAGAAATTCGGCTACGTCAACCATTTTGTCAGTTCCACCAAGTGGGGTGAGGACTCCAAACAGTACCCCGGCGCGCACGTCGTCAAGGGCAATCTCAGCAAAGCCCGCCCCGGCGACGTGATCTGTACGGGCAAGCCGGAACTGGGGAGTGCCCATGTGGCTCTGTACGTGGGGGACGGCTATGTCATCGAGTGTACTTTCAGCGGGATCAAACTGACCAAGGCATCCCGGAATCCCAGGCGCATCGTGCATTTTGACTGCAATCCGTAGACAGTGACGGGAAAAGGGCTGTCCGCCGGGGACAGATACGGAGGTGATCTCATGGAGATGGAGAGAGTCTTTCTGCGGCTGCAGAACGGCAGTGACGTGCGCGGCGCAGCCATTGCCACGGAGACGGAGAAGAGGACGCTGACACCGGATCTGGTGCAGTATATCGCAGCCGCCTTTACGGAGTGGCTCGCGGACAGGACGGGCAGAGAGGCCGGTCAGCTCAAGATCGGCGTCGGACATGACAGCCGTGTGACGGGCGCGCTCATCTCCGGGGCCTGCCTGAGGGGCATGGGTGCCGCGCA
>CAMOJW010000169.1 GCA_946617225.1 uncultured Lachnospiraceae bacterium | reverse complement strand
TGTCCATGAAGATCTCCGGCCTCGCCAGACGGAAGCGATAGATGCTCTGTTTGACATCACCCACCATGAAGCGGTCGTAGCGGCCCTCATCCTCCCCGGAGACAGCTTTGAGCAGTACCTCCTGCACCTCATTGCTGTCCTGATACTCATCGATCAGGATCTCCTGATAATGCTGCCTGTATGCGCGGGCCGTGGCGGAGGGCACCAGCTGTCCGTCCTCCGTCTCCTCCGTGAGGATCTTCAGGGCATAGTGCTCCAGATCCGCAAAATCGATGATATTCTTCTCTTTCTTGGCTGCCGCCAGCCTGTCTCTGTAGGCCAGCGTCAGGTCGAACAGCGTCCGGACCGGTCCCTCCGCTGTCCGCATCTCCTCGAGGATCTCCTCCGGGATGCAGACGGTGAGTCCGGAGACGGTATCTTTGGCCCCGGTGCGCAGGTCCTTGACCCTGTCGCGGAGGCCGGCGTCCACCTCGGGATATCTTCTGGCCTGGAAGGCGGGCATCCGGGCAAAACTGTGCCCCGACAGGATCCGCAGCGCCTTCAGCATGGCCTCCGTCCCCTCCGGTCTGCCGTCCCTGTAGCCGGCAAACAGTTCCTCCTTCTCCTGACGGAGAAAATCCATATACGGATGAGGTCCGCCCGGCAGCGCGCAGAGTTCCAGCATGGTATCGTAGGCGGCCCTTATCCTGTCGGCGGTCTCCGACAGGGTGTCCAGCCAGCCCGCCATCCAGGCCGACTGTTCCAGCTGCTCCACCGTTTCGCACGCGTAGTCCTCGCGGTGCTGTCTGAGCCAGCGCTCTGGCACAGGCTGGCTCTCCGCCCTGGTCAGGAGGTCCCGGATCATCGCGCCCAGACCGCTGTCATCTCCCTCCGGGCAGAAATAAGCCGCACATTCGGTGAAAGCCGGGCCCCCTTCTCCGTACATCTCCTCCAGGAACGCATCCATCACGTCGGCGCGCAGAAGCTCCGCTTCCGTCTGATCCATGACGCGGAATCCGGGATCCAGGTCGATGGCACTGAAGTGGTTGCGCAGCACATAGTTGCAGAAACTGTCGATGGTCGTGATCTGGGCCCTCTGAAGGAGCGTCTCCTGGGCCTGCAGGTGACGGTTCTCCGGATCCTGCGCCAGCCTGGCAGCCAGGGCCTTGCCGATGCGGTCCCGCATCTCTGCGGCGGCCGCCCGGGTAAAAGTCACCACCAGCAGGCGGTCGATATCCACCGGATGGCGGCTGTCACTGACCATCTCGACGATCCTGGCCGTCAGTACGGCCGTCTTGCCGCTGCCCGCGGCCGCCGAGACAAGGATATTGTGGCCTCTCGCGTCCACGACTCTCTGTTGTCTGTCAGTAAATCGGATACCCATTCTGTCTCCGTCCTCATGTGCGGTAATGATAACCGGGAGTCTTCAGGTCAAAACCGCAGACCTCCCTGTAGGGACACCAGGTACAGGCTGTCGTCTTCTTGTCTTTATACGGCAGAGCCTCCACGGAACCGTCCAGGATCTCCTCGGCCATGGCGCATATGCGCTCATTGACGAGAGCCGTCAGTCCCCTGAACTCCTCCAGGCTGTAGACTTTGGAGTGCGCTTTGAGTCCTCCGTCCTTCTTCCTGGAGACCGGGATGACGAGCGAATCGCTGTCCCCGGACCCGTCCAGCAGCTCCACATCTCTTCCGTCGGAGCGCACCAGGCCGGTGGGGCGCAGCAGTTTGCGTCGTTTTTTCTCCCTGCTCTCCGGATCGTCTCCCTCTTCCTGGATGACCGGATCGGTCATCCTGTAATACAGCATGGCTGAAGGGCTGACCTCTCCCTCCTTCTCCTCCTGCAGGATCTTCAGGACAGCATTCATGTAGAGGATCAGCTGCAGCTGTCTTCCCGCTGCGATCTCCGCGGGGTCGAGATCCCGGCTGCCGGACTTGTAGTCCATGATCTTGACATAGGTCCCCTCCGGCTCCCTGCACAGATCCACGCGGTCGATCTTGCCCCGCAGGCGCAGTTCGCGCCCCCGGGACAGAGGGAAATACAGATCCCTGCCATTCCTGTCTCCTCCGAAGACCATCTCGTAGGCCCAGGGTTCGAAGCTTCCCTGCCGCAGCTGGAACTGAAGTTCTTCCACGGTCTTGTTCAGGATCCTCCGGAGCACCTGCAGTCTGTACTGGCTGCGGTGGGTGGCGTACAGGATCAGGTCGTGGTAGGTGGAGGCCTCCTCCGCCAGTGATTCCTCCGCCAGGGCATGGAGCTCTTCGGGGGTCAGTTTTGACCAGTTCAGTCCGCGGCTGCGGACCTTGCCGGAGAATCGCTCCAGTCCTCTGTGCAGGACCGTGCCTGCGTCCACGGGCTTGAATTCGAACTGTTTTCTCTCCTTCAGGCGGAGCCCGTACTGCAGGAACTGCCGCAGCATGCACTGGGCGGCCTGCTCCAGCATGGTGACACTGCCGGTGAGGGTCTGTCCGTAGAGTCCCGCCGCTGTCCCGGGATCGATGGGGACGGGCTTGTAGCGCAGGAATGCGGCCTCTCCGAGTCCATGAAGGCGGTCTCTCTCTTCTGTTGTTCCCTTCTCCCAGAGCACCCGGTAGAGTGTCAGTGCTTCACTGTCCGCCCTTTCATCCGCATATGCGCGCAGGAGCAGGCTCATGCCGGGCAGAGCGTCCCGCACGGAGCTGAATCTGTCCCACAGCGCCGCGGGAAGGGCCGGCTGTGTCTCGAGGAGCGGGAAGATCTCCTTCAGCAGCCCGATGAGATAGGAAGGATACAGGCTCCTTCCGTCGCTTCCGGCTGCAGACCAGGAGAATACCAGCCGCTCCGCCGCCCTGGTCATGTTCTGATACAGATGGAAACGCTGCGTGAAGATCCTCTCCCTCGGAGACGGGGCCAGTTCCAGATCGGACGTCTTCAGGAACTCCCTGTCCAGATCAGACAGGAGCCCCCCGTTCGAGGCGGCGGGCGGTATGATCCCGTCGTTGACGCCTGCGATGAAAAGGATCCGCACCTCGGGAAGCCTTGTCCTGCGTATATCTCCGATCAGGATGCGGTCCGCCTTCTGCGGCAGTGTTCCCAGACGGACGGCACTGCAGCAGGATTCTATCAGTTCCTGATACTCCGCGGCAGAGATGTCCTCCTCCCCCAGCAGCCCCCAGATCTGCTCCAGAAGCACCAGCAGGGAGCGGTAGATCTGCCGGCAGATCCTCTCCTGCACGGCGTCCCCCTGTTCCGCAAAAGCGTCCGCCAGTTCCTCCATGCGCTCACCGGCTCCGATCCCCTCCAGAAAGGCGTAGACCTCCTCGGTCCTCTGTCCCGTCTTTCTGCCGGCGCCAGGGCGGCGCTGTCTCTCCCCTCGCAGTCCCTCCAGCGGACCTGTGAGGGGCTCCAGCTCTTTCAGGAGCTTCTGCCGGAGCGGTTCCGTCTGCTCGTCAAAAGCGGCAGCCCATTTGCGTCTTCCGGCTATGCCGTGCTCCAGGCAGTAGTTCTCCAGAAGATCCGTCTCCTCCTGCGTCAGCCGGCTGAGGCCGCTGCGCAGATAACCGAACACGCTCTCATAGGAAAAACTCTCCGAGACGATGGAGAGCGCACTCTTCAGACCGTCGGTGAGAGGATTCTGCAGGATCCTGACAGTGCGGTCCAGATAGAAGGGTATGCCGCTCCTCCGGGCCGTCTTCTCAAACAGGGGTCCGTACGTCTCCAGATCCCCCGTCACCACGGCGATATCCCTGTAGGTATAGCCCTCTTCCAGGACCAGGCTGCGGATCCTGGTGCAGATCCCCTGCACCTCCTCCTCCGGACTGCCGGCCTGGAGGCATCGGAGGATCGGATCGGGATCGACGGTACAGGGTGTGACGGGACGGCGGAAGATCTGTGCTTCCAGCTGTCCGAGCACCGGTGTGTCCCGGAACCGGGCACCGCCCTCCAGATACAGATCTGTCCCGTGCACGGCGCCCACTGACCGGGCTGCCGCCGCGATGTCGCGCACCGTTTTCCTGCTCACGTAGAACAGATCCTGCTCCGATCCCGTCCTGCCCGCGGCTGCAGCCTCCCAGGATCCTCTGCCCGCCTCCGTGGGACCTGTGATGCTGAAGATCACTTCCCCCGCACAGCGGAGCAGCTCCCGGATCACCCTGTACTGGACAGGCGTGAAATCGGCAAACCCGTCAAAAACGATGACTGCCCCGCGCAGGGACTCCGCCTGTACGATCCGGTCGGCCAGAAGGTCCAGTGTCTCCTCCGCGGTGACGAAACGGCTCTCCCGGAAAGACATGAATGCCCTGTAGATCACCAGGATGTCCTCCAGCCTCGCCTGCAGGGCACCGTGTCCCCTTCCCCCGGCATAGCGGATCAGCTCCTCCAGTTCGTCCGGTCCGATGCCGTACTGCATGAACTCGGAGATGACGGATTTGATCTCCGATGCCATCCCTGGCCTGTGTATGGATCTCTGCAGGACGCGCAGCTGTCCCCTCACGTCCCCCACCAGTTTGCGCAGGACGAGGAGCTTGCCCATTTCATCGATGACGGTACCGGTCTGCGTGCCGGTCTCCGAGAACACTCTGTAGGCAAGCCTTCCGAAACCCAGTACATCGATATTCATGATCCCGCCCGCGCTGCTGGCGCGGACCAGGTCCATCTGCGTCTGCATATTATACTGTTCGGGCACCATATAGATATATCTGGTGCTGTCACCGCCGGGATCCGACATGGATCTCTCCGCCCTGGCGATGATCTCTTCCCGCAGGGCCCGGCTCTTGCCTGCACCCGCGCTCCCGATCACAAACCGATAACTCATCTTCCGTCCTCTCCGGCCGCGGTCCGCTGTCCCTTCTTCCGGGAACTGCGCGGGTCCGGCGCCTGTTACCAGTCTACACC
>CAMOJW010000168.1 GCA_946617225.1 uncultured Lachnospiraceae bacterium | reverse complement strand
CGAACAGGAAGCCCCCACTTCTAAGCGTCAGCGAAAGTGGCGGGAGCATGTCACTTAAATGCAATCTTCGTGCTATTGTCAAGCGCTGCACGTAACTGCGTCAGAGGACGAGCGACTGATCCTGAAATTAATTCTGGATCAGTCGCTCATGGCCTTGACACGCTCCTTGAACGCCTATTATAATCGACTAAAACAGAATTGAATTCTGGATTGGTCGAAATCAAAAGGAGGCCAGATGATCTACATCGAACGCAGCATCACATCTTATGTGCAGAAGGCGGCACAGAATTTCAAAGCCGTCCTTATCACCGGCGCCAGACAGACCGGCAAATCCACACTGCTGAAGAAAATCTTCCCTGAAACAAGATATGTGACATTTGACGATCCGTTTATAGAGGAGCAGGCGGCCCGGAATGCCGGCATGTTCATGACGCTCAACCAGCCGCCTGTTGTCTTCGATGAAGTGCAGCGCGTGCCGGACCTGTTCCGTTATATCAAAATCGAATGCGATTCCCGTGATGAATACGGTCTCTACTGTCTCTCCGGGTCTCAGCCTTTCAGACTGATGGAACGTGTTTCCGAATCGCTCTCCGGACGTGTCTCCATTGTCGAACTGGCCGGTCTCTCCCTGCGGGAGATCCAGGGGGACCTTTTCTCAAGAGCGTTCCTTCCCACCATTGAGTATGTTTCAGCGCGGCAGCAGACGGCCAGGAAACCTGAGAATATCTGGCAGATCATCCACAGGGGCAGCTATCCTGAGCTCTATCGGAACCCCGACCTGGACTGGCAGCAATTCTATGCCAGCTATATCAAGACCTATCTGGAGCGGGATGTCCGCGAACTGTCTGCTGTGCATGACCTCGATGTATTCCGCCGTTTTATGGTCGCTGTCGCAGCCCGCACCGGACAGATGGTCAATTACGCCAATATTGCGGATGAGGTCGGCAGAGATGCCATGACCATCAAAAACTGGATGTCCATTCTGGAAGCTTCCGGGATCATCTATCTCCTTGAGCCCTATACACCTTCGGTCCTGAAGCGGGCGATCAAGACACCCAAAGTCTATTTCCGCGACACCGGTCTGGCGTCCTACCTGACGCGATGGCTCACCCCTGAGACGCTGGCATACGGCGCCATGGCCGGAAATATGTTCGAGACCTATGTCCTCTCCGAGATCCTCAAGTCCTATTCCAACCAGGGGATCGATTATCGCTACTGCATCTCCTACTACAGGGGCAAGGATAAAAGGAAGATCCGACAGGACGGAGCCCTGACGGAAGTGGAGGGGGAGATCGATTTTATTATCGAGGAGAACGGCATATTATATCCCATCGAGGTCAAGAAGAATACCTCTGAAAAAGCTTATGCCGCAGCCGCCTTCCAGGTCCTGGACAAGGTCCCGGACAAAAAGCGTGGCATGGGTGCCGTCATCAGCATGTGCCCCGCCCCGGGCATGCTCAGGGAAAATGTTCTGGAATTGCCGGTATGGTATATCTGAGGATATTGTGCTGTGCAGAATTGATCTGCGAGAACCTTTACCGCAATATTTACTTATGCGGAGCTCTCGGCGCGGAGCGGCGTGCCCGTTCCCACACTCCAGAAGATCTTCTCGGGCAGGACGGTCTCGCCGCGGTACGAGACACTGCGCAGGATCGAGGAGATCCTGTTTCCGGAGGATGCGGAGATCCTGGATTTTGAACCTGCTCCCCGGCATCCTTCTGTCCTGCGTGAGACAGCACCTGTGTATGGAAAGCGCCGGAAGGACGACCGGCACATTCTTCCGAAAAAACCACAGGGCATGTACACCGTCTCCGATCTGGAGCTTCTCCCCGAGGAGGAGCGCTTTGAGCTGATCGACGGCGTGATCTTCCGGATGGAGGCACCGACGGCGGAGCATCAAAACCTGGTCGCTTTTCTCATGCACCAGCTGTACCGTTTCTCTGAGGAGGAGGGCTGTGACTGCCTGGTCCTCTGCGCTCCTTTTGATGTCCAGCTGGACCGCGACGACAGGACGATGGTCCAGCCGGATGTCCTCGCCATCTGTGACCCGGACCGTGTCACGGACAGAAGGGGCTTCGGAGCCCCGGATCTGTGCATCGAGGTGCTGTCACCGTCCACCCGCAGCAAGGACCAGCTCCTGAAGCGGTACAAATATGAGCGGGCCGGCGTGCGGGAGTTCTGGGCCGTGGATCCGGAGTACAAGCGGGTCTATGTCCACCTGTTCGGGGAGGAGTTCGGGGACCGAGCCGGTCTGCATGTGTACTCTTTTGAGGAGTCCGTCCCGGTCAGTATCTGCGGGGCCGGCCACTGCATCGACTTCTCTAAACGTGTACCGGCATTTCTGCGCAGGCGGACGCCGCAGCTCGTCGAGACGGGAGATGGGAATGGCAACGTCGGAGAAGGTCCCCGCTCTCCCGAAGAACCGGAACTTTGAATGACACCGCCCTCTTTTTGCCTTATAATCAATTTGTAGACATCCCTTAATATGAAAAGGCCTGCTCCCACCGGGAACAAACCTGGAATGGAGGTATTCATGCTGCACGAAGATTGCTCTTACTGCGCAGAAGGCGAGCTGCTCGCCGCTTTCGGTATCAAGATCTGCGAACTGCCCATGTCCAAAGTCATCCTCTTCAAGGAGCAGAGTCACCCCGGCCGCGTGATCGTCGCCTGCAAGAAACACGTCGACGACATCACGGAGCTCACGGAGGAGGAGCGCCGCCAGTACATCGAGGACATCAACCGCACCGCCGTGTGCCTGCACAAGGTCTTCCATCCGGACAAGATCAATTTCGGCGCCTACGGCGACACCATGCACCACCTGCACTTCCATCTCGTCCCCAAATATAAGGACGGGTACGAGTGGGGCGGCGTATTCGCCATGAACCCGCACGAGAAGGAACTCACCGATGCGGAATATCAGGAACTGATCGACAAGATCAAAGCGAACCTGTGAACAGATCTGTGACATGAAGGCGCTCCGCTGCCCTCCTGCGGGAGAGTGCGGAGCGTCTTTTTTATGCCTTTTAGCAGGCTCCTGTCTTCATTTCTTCAGCAGCTCCACGAACATGTCGCCGCATGCCGCCGTGGACGCGCTCCCGCCCTGGTCGGGGGTGAGGGCTTCGCGGTGGTTCACCAGCATGTCCTCCATGACATCCAGGATCTTCGCGCCCCAGTCCTCGTGCCCGAAGAAATCGAGCAGCTGCGAGGCGGACCAGATGGCCGCCAGCGGGTTGGCGATCTGCCGGCCGGCAATGTCCGGTGCGGAGCCGTGGATGGGCTCGAACATGGAGGGGAACTTCCGCTCGGGATTGAGGTTGGCGCCGGCCGCCAGGCCCATGCCGCCCGCGATGGCCGCGCCGAGATCCGTCAGAATGTCTCCGAAGAGGTTCGAGGTGACCACGATCTGGAAGCGCTTCGGGTCCTTGACCATGAACATGGACGCCGCGTCCACGAGCAGGGAGTGCGTCTCGACGTCCGGATACTCCTCGCCGACCTCCTTGAAGATGCTGTCCCAGAAAACCATGGAATAGTTCAGGGCGTTGGCCTTGCTGATGCTGGTGAGGGTCTTGTGTTCTTTTCGCGCCAGCTCGTAGGCGTAGCGGATCACGCGCTCCGTCCCTTTACGGGAGAAGACACTGTTCTGGATGACCACCTCGTTCGGCTGCCCCTTGTAGAGCCAGGCGCCTGAACCGGAGTACTCGCCCTCTGTGTTCTCGCGGACAAAGGTCATGTTGATGTCTTCCTGCTTCACATCTTTCAGCGGGCAGGGCGCGCCTTTCAGGAGACGCACGGGCCGGAGGTTCACGTACTGGTCAAAATCGTGACGGATCCGCAGCAGCAGATCGCGCAGCGAGATGTTGTCCGGCACACCGGGGTAGCCCACGGCGCCCAGCAGGATCGCATCGTACTGTCCGAGGATCTCGATGCCGTCATCCGGCATCATCTTCCCTGTCTTCAGATAATACTCGCATCCCCACGGGAACTCGGTGAACTCGAACCGGAAGCTGCCGTCCAGCTCCGCTGCTGCTTTCAGTACCTTGACGCATTCCGCCATGACTTCGGGACCGATCCCATCGCCCGCGACCACCGCGATCCTGTAAATATCCATGTGTTCCTCCTTCTGTACTGAGCCGATCCCCCGGAGACTGCCGGGCAGGTGATGCTCACCTGCCTGTAACGCCTGAGCGGCCAGGCCCGCCGAAGCGGGTCTGACCGACAGAAGCTATGCGTTTTTTATACTCTTTATTTGATGAATCCTACCTGTTTGCTGATCAGCTCGACCTGCTCATCTTTCTTTTTATTATACTCCACCTTCTTCTCTTCGAAATAGTTTCTTCCGTAGGAATCGATGGAGACGATCAGGGGACCGAATTCCTTCACGTGGCTGTGCCAGAGGGTCTCGGGCATGCCCAGGTCCTTCCACTGGGCCTCGACGATCTCCTCGACCTCGGTGGCCGCAACGACCGCGTTTCCGGCGGGGAACACACAGTGGATGGCGCCAAATTCCTTACAGGCCCTCTCCGTGTTCTCTCTCATGCCGCCCTTGCCGAGGATGACGCGGACGCCGGTGATCTTCACGAACTCATACTCGAATTTCTCCATGCGCATGGAGGTCGTCGGTCCGACGGAGACCATCTCATACTTGTCATCGCCCAGGGGACGGATGATCGGGCCCGCGTGCAGGATCGCCGCGTCGCGGACGTCCACGGGGATCTGCCTGCCCTCTTCCACCACGCGGCGGTGCGCCACGTCGCGGCAGGTGGTGAGATCACCGGTGAGATAGATGATGTCGCCGATATGGATATCTTTCAGGTCCTCCGCGGAAACAGGGGTGACCAGGATCTTCTTGCCGTCTCTGATTTCTACTGCCATT
>CAMOJW010000167.1 GCA_946617225.1 uncultured Lachnospiraceae bacterium | reverse complement strand
CCTCATCGGCAAGGGGGCAGCCGCCAAATCGATCCGCCTCGACCTCCCCAGGTTCACCCTGGTGGGAGCAACCACGCGGGCAGGCCTTCTGTCCCCGCCCCTCAGAGACCGCTTCGGGGAGATCCACCGGCTGGAGTTCTACACACAGGAGGAACTGCAGCAGATCATCCTCCGGTCCGCGGACAAACTGAGAGTCAGGACAGATCCGGACGGAGCGCTGGAGATGGCCAGGCGTAGCCGCGGGACACCGAGACTGGCCAACCGGATCCTGAAGAGGGTGCGCGATTTTGCGCAGGTGAGATACGACGGCGTGATCACCAGGGAAGTGGCCGACACGGCGCTGAACCTGATGGATGTCGACCGGATGGGACTGGACCGGGTCGACAGGGGCCTCCTCCTGACGCTGATCCGGAATTTTGACGGAGGGCCGGCAGGACTGGATACGCTGGCAGCTTCCATCGGGGAGGACCCGGGCACACTGGAGGATCTGGTGGAGCCTTATCTCCTCCAGAACGGGCTGCTGCAGCGGACGCCCAGGGGCCGGGTCGCCACCAGGATGGCCTACGAGCACTTGGGGCTCCCCTATACGGTACAGGAGTGAACCACATCTTATTCCACGCAGTTGAGGAGGGAAGATGGCACAGAAGACAGACGCACATGTCACCATCGACGGAAGGACCTACACACTCAGCGGTTATGAGAGCGAGACCTATCTGCAGGAGATCGCAGCCTATCTGAACAGGAAGATCGCCGAACTGAAGGCGGAGAAGGACTACTCCAGGATCCCGCTGGACATGCGGAACATCCTTCTTCAGCTGAATATCTCCGACGATTGCCACAAGGCGCGCAGAGAGGTGGAGAGACTCCGCGTGCTGGCAGAGGAGAGGGCCAGGGAGATAGCGGATCTCAAGCATGAGATCGTGGCTCTTCAGATGAAGATGGAAGCCGGAGGAGAATGAACGCCATGCGGTCAATCTCGAGATCATCAGGGGGGAGACACTTGATCCGTTCCGAGGGAGGTACGGATCAGGTGTCTCTGTGCGCTCCGGAACTTCTCGCCCCCGCAGGGAGCAGGGAAGCCTTTCTGGGCGCCTTAAGGGCAGGCGCTGACGCCTTCTATCTGGCGGGACAGCGTTTCGGTGCCCGTGCTTATGCACAGAATTTCACAGAAGAAGAGATCATCGAGTCTCTGAAGGAGGCCCACCTCCTCGGCCGGCGGATCTACCTGACCGCCAATGTCCTCACCAGACAGGAGGAACTGGCGGAGACGGTGGCTTTTGTCGACAGACTGGCTGACGCCGGTCTGGACGGCGTGATCGTGCAGGATCTGGGCGTGCTCAGCGCGCTGCACAGAAGCTGCCCGGGACTGCCGCTCCATGCCAGCACGCAGCTGTCGGTGACAGGATCGGAAGGCGCGCTCCTCTTGAAAGAACTCGGCGTATCCCGCGTCGTGCCGGCCAGGGAACTGACCCTGGAAGAAGTGGCCGCCCTGCGCAGGGAGAGCGGCATGGAGGTGGAGACTTTCATCCATGGCGCCATGTGCTACTGTTATTCCGGCCGATGCCTGTTCTCCAGCTTCCTGGGAGGCAGGAGCGGCAACAGGGGGCGCTGTGCGGGGACCTGCCGGCTGCCCTTCCGGGTGCTGGATGCGGAAGGCAGGGACATGCTGGGGACCGCGGAGGAGACTTATCCGCTGTCCATGAAGGACATGTGCGCGCTGCCCATCCTGCCCTCCCTGATCGAGGCGGGCGTCGATTCGTTCAAGATCGAAGGCCGCATGAAACGGCCGGAATATGCCGCCGGCGTGACGGCGCTCTACAGGAAATATATCGATCTCTATCTGAAGCTCCGCAGGGAGGGCCGGCCGGAAGACTGGGCGGTATCCCCCGCGGATCTGGAGGAACTGAACTCCCTGTATATCCGCACGGAGCGCTGTGAAGGCTATTACCGCGCGGATGCGGGGCATGCTCCGGTCACGCTGACCCAGCCGGGCTACGCGGGCACGGACGAAAAGATCCTCACCGCGATCCGGGACAGGTACCTGGACCCGGACCATCTCCCCGCGGGAAGCCGGCGGGAGGTCACGGGCACGGTCTGTCTCCTCAAGGGACAGCCCGCCCAGCTCACAGTGACTGCAGCGGATGACCGCGGCCCCTTCGGAGAATCCTTCGTCAGCGGGGACACGGTGCAGGCGGCCCGGAGCAGACCGCTGGAAGAGGAGGAAGTCAGACGCAGGATCTGCAGGACGGGGGAGACTGCCTTCGTCTTCTCGGACCTGCAGGTGATCATGGAAGACGATATCTTCCTCCCCGTCAGCCGGCTGCAGGAGCTGCGGCGGCTGGCACTGAAGGCACTGGAAGAGGATATTCTGGCGCATTATACGTCGGACATCGCCTCGGAGGAGGGGGCAGCACCCGGAAGCGGCACTTCGCCGGATGCACCTTCTGCGGAGAGGTCCGCAGCGTCGGCATCAGCACCCGGGGAAGGGCAGCGCCTCCTGGCGCAGGTACAGAATGAAGAACAGTTCATCGCCGCAGCTGAAGCCGGCGCGGACGGCATCCTCATGGAACGCATGCTGCCTGCCCGGGTGACGGACGGCTGTGCGGTCCCGCTGTACATCGCTCTGCCCCCTGTGTTCCGGATCGCCTGCAGACAGAAGATCCGGGATCTGCTCGCGGAGGCGCGGAGGAGAGGCCTGGCAGGCGTCGTCGTCCGGACTCCCGAGGAACTGGCCCTGGTGCAGGGCTATGACGGGGAGATCCTCTGCGGAGATTCCCTGTACGCCTGGAACGAGGAGAGTGCCCGCTTCCTGCTGCGGCACAGCAGTGCCCTGGTCCTGCCCGAGGAGGCGGGAGAGAAAGCCCTGCAGCAGCTGGGCGAGGCTTTCCCGCCGCATGCGGTCATCCGCATGGTGTACGGGCGGACCCCCCTCATGGTCACGGCGGGCTGCGTGCGCCGCACCGCCGGACAGTGCGCCGGCAGCGGAGCAGGTATGCGGCAGGTCAGCAGGACCGGCCGCTTCTGGGAGCTCCGGGACAGGAGAGGCAAGCTGTTTCCTGTACAGCTGTGCTGTGAAGAGTGCGGCAACGTGATCTATAATACAGTCCCGCTGTCCCTGCACGGACAGCTCGGGGACAGGGGACCGGCACGGGCGGGAAGTCTCCTGTGCGCGTTTACGACGGAGAACGGGACGGAAACGGGAGAGATCCTGCGTTTCTTCCGGGACCCCGCGGGGGCATCCATGCCGGAGAGCCTGCGCCGGGGAGAGTACACTACGGGCCACCACAGAAAGGGAGCTCTTTGATCGGATCATGCACGCTTATGTGACATCTTATTCCAGATATATCATAGCGATCTCGCTGGCAGCCTATGCGCTGGCAGCTCTGTTTCGCATGTTCCTGCGCAGGACACGGGCACGCGTCGTCCCCGAGGCCGTACAGCGCCTGCTGGTCCCTCTGATCACTCTCAACGGTTATATCACCATAGGCATGCTGCAGAACGACCTGCCCGCCATGATGCTGTTCTGGTCCCTGCAGACGGTCCTCATACAGCTGTATCTCAGTCTTTACAGGCACACCTTCCCGGACGCGGACCTGCAGATCCTGCTGCACATGTACCTGCTGCTCAGCATCGGCCTGATGGTCATAGCCAGGATCGAGATCCGGTCCGCGGTCAAACAGGCGGGGATCGCGTCGGTCGGGTTTTTCATCATGTTTCTGGCAGTGTACTACAGGGACAGACTGTTTTCTCTCCGCAGCCTCTCCGCGGTCTGGGGGGTCCTTGGGATCCTCCTGCTGGGGACCGTGCTGGTCCTCGGTTCGGAGTTCCTGGGTGCCAAACTCAGCTACGACATAGCCGGCATGTCCTTCCAGCCGTCCGAGTTCGTGAAGATCCTGTTCCCGGTCTTTCTGGCCGGCGCCCTGGGCAATGCGGAACCGGGCATCCCGAAGATCCTGCTGGTCGCCGCGGCCTCCCTGCTGCACGTGGGGATGCTGATCCTGAGTACGGACCTGGGCAGCGCGCTGATCTATTTCGTGGTCTTTCTGCTGGTCCTGTATCTCGCCTCCGGCAGGGCGGTCTACCTGTTCGCGGGTCTGGGCGCCGGCGCCGCCGGCGCAGTGCTGTGCTATCTGCTCTTTGAGCACATACGGATCAGAGTCCTGATCTTCCTGGATCCCTTCGCGTACATCGACGGGAGCGGCTATCAGATCGTCCAGTCCCTTTTTGCCATCAGTTTCGGCGGCATGTGGGGGGCCGGGCTCACCCAGGGGGCGCCGCAGAAGATCCCCTTCGTGATGATGGATTTCATCTTTGCTGCCATCGCGGAGGAGCTGGGACTGATCGCGGCCGGCTGCATACTGGCCGTATGCCTCCTGCTGTTCCTGGAACTGGTGCTGCTGTCGGGAGAGGCGGTGGAGTATTACCAGGACCGCTTCCTCGAACTGTTTCTTTTCGGGACCGGGATCACTTTCATTTTCCAGACTTTCCTGACGGTGGGCGGAGAGACCCGTTTTATCCCTCTCACCGGCGTCACACTGCCGCTCGTGAGCTATGGAGGCAGCAGCGTCCTGTCCACGATCCTGCTGCTGGGACTGGCGGATGCCGGCGCCATGATGATCGGGGAGAGGAGACGTCTCTTCCTGGAGCGCTACCGGCAGGAGAGCGAGCGGCCGGTATATGCGGACATCCCCGGCAGAGAGGCCCGCGTCCGCAGGGACAGGGCTTACCAGAACAGAACGGTCAGACCCTCCGGGTTCAACTATGAGGATATCGATGCCTACGATCTGGATCACGCGGGCAGCGATTTCCGGAAATACATGGATCAATGAGAAAACAGATGCAGTCAGCGGACAACAGACAGACTGAACAGAATGCGATCCTGCACGAGCGGCA
>CAMOJW010000166.1 GCA_946617225.1 uncultured Lachnospiraceae bacterium | reverse complement strand
AAGGTCAACCTGGTCAAGCTGCCCTGCGGCCTGTCTGGCCTGTCGGAGCAGATCCATGCCCTGGGCATGAAGTTCGGCCTCTGGGTGGAGCCGGAGATGGTCAATGAGGACTCCGACCTGTACAGAGCGCATCCCGACTGGGCCTTCACTGTTCCCGGGCGCGAGCCTGTGAGGGGCAGGAACCAGCTGGTGCTGGATCTCTCCAGAGGGGACGTGCGGGAATATCTGTACAGTGCCCTGTCCGGCATCCTGCGCGACAACGGGATCGATTATATCAAGTGGGACTTCAACCGGTCGATGGAGGACGTCTTCTCCCGGGGCCTCCCCGCCAGCCGGCAGGGAGAAGTGCGCCACCGCTATGTGCTGGGACTGTACAGACTGCTGGAAAGACTGACGTCGGAGTTCCCCGATGTGCTGTTCGAGGGCTGCGCGGGCGGCGGCGGACGTTTTGACGCCGGCATCCTCTACTATTCGCCCCAGATCTGGTGCAGCGATGACACGGATCCCGTGGAGCGGCTGAAGATCCAGTACGGCACTTCCTTCGGGTATCCGATCTCCGCGGTGGGAGCACATGTGTCCGCCTCTCCCAACCATCAGACCGGCCGCAGCACGCCTATCAACACCCGCGCGGTGGTGGCGATGTCCGGTACTTTCGGTTACGAACTGGACCTGAATATCCTCAGTGATGCGGACAAGGAGGAGATCCGGAAGCAGATAGGAGATTTCCACAAATATGCTGACCTGATCAGGAACGGCACGTACTACCGCCTGACGGAGACGGGCAGATCCTACGCGGAGAGCAGCTCTTATTACACCGCCTGGCAGTTCGTGTCGCCGGACCGCTCCGAGAGCCTCGTGAATCTGGTGGCTACAGATCCGCTTCCCAATGCGCCTCTGGCCCATGTCAGGCTGAAGGGTCTGGACCCTGAGGCAGTCTACCGGAACGAAGAGGAAGGTGTCCTGTGTTCAGGTTCGGCGCTGATGTACGGGGGCTACACGTTCCCCCTGCTGTACGGCGATTATCCCGCTGCCCAGGTGCACCTGGTACGCGTCTCATGAGTGACCGCAGGGAACGGCTGCGCAGAGGCGCGGCGCTGGAGATGGCCAAGATCCGCCGCATGGATGCCCGCAGCGCTGCCGTATATATCTGGGATTACTATAAGCTGTGGATCATCGGGATCGGAGCTCTGCTCTTCATGGTGATTTACCTGGCAGTCCATCTGTCGGCAGGGGTGCGGGACTACCGCCTCTACATCACTTTTGCCGGGACCCGCGCAGACGTGGGGACGGGATCGGCCTTCTGGAGGGAATATACGGAAGCCCTGGAGGAGCAGGACGGTCAGGACAGCCGGGACGGTGCCGTGGAATTCAATGCGGCGGCTTATTTCGACTACGCGCTGAACCAGGGCCGAGGAAACCGCTACTACGACGTATTTGTCTCCTACATCGACGCCGGCGTGCTGGATGCGGTGACGATGCCCAAAGAAGCCCTCATCCAGTTCGGGGCCACCGGCAGGCTCCTGGATCTGGACAGCGAGGCCTGCGCCTCTCTGAAAGCCCGGTACGGGGACCGTTTTGTCTACACCACACCACTTGACACAGAGTACAGCGACAGTCCGGTCCCGGTGGGGATCGATATCTCGGACAGTGTCCTGATGCGGGAGTATCAGATCTACACCGAAGAGGACGGCTGCGTGCTTGGGATCAGCGCCTTCAGCAGCCGCGTGGAAGAAGTGGAGAGATTTCTGGAGCTGATCCTGGAGTGATCTTGGAGTGAATCTGGAGCTGAACCTGGAGTGAACCTGCACGGAAACGGCAAGAGGGATCACGTCGGACCTGTTCCGAAGTGATCCCTGAGTGTACGAGAAGGGACAGGGAAGGGAGCAGAAGTTTATGCGGGAACTGATGAGCAGTTTTCTCAGCAATGACAGTCCGTTCGGCCGGCTGATGACCCGGTGCGGCGTGATCATCGGAGCGAACCTCATGTTCGTCCTGTTCAGCATGCCGCTGGTCACGGTCGGCGCTTCCTTTGCGGCACTCTACCACGTCATGTTCAAGACGCTCCGGGGAGACGGGGAACTCAACCCTTTCCGCACCTTCTGGGAGGGCTTCCGATCCAATTTCAAACAGGCCACGCTCGTCTGGATCGCCGCAATAGCCCTCTTCCTGTTCGGCGCAGCGGATCTGCGGATCATCGCGGCGGCGGGGGCTTCCGGCTCCGCATCGGGGAGTTCTGCGCTTGCCTTCCTCCGCTATCCCATTCTGGCGATGGGCATCTGCGCACTTATCCTGGTGCTGTATCTGTTTCCCACGATGGCCGCGTTTGCCGACACCATTCCCCACCTGCTGCGGAGCAGCCTGTATTTTGCCATGCACAGGCCGTGGAAGATCCCGGTCATCGTCTTCTTTGACGTCTTCCCGCTGTATCTGACCTATACCGATCCGCAGATGATGCCGCTGTATGCTTTTCTGTGGTGTTTCTTCGGATTCGGCGCCATCGCCATGCTGGGCGCTGTGCTGCTGCTGCCGGACATGGCGCCTTTCCTCGACCAGGGCAGGGAAGACCTCTCCGAGGAAGCTTCCGATGAGCCCGACATTGCCGACGCCCCCGGCGAGTCGGAGGCGGAGGATGTGCAGAGGGCTCTGGACGACATGCAGAAACTGGGGATGTGAGGGAGTCCAGCCTTAAAATCACTACAGTCACACGAATCCCACCCTCTGTAGTGAGAGGCTGTCACTACAAGCCGGCATTTATTAGCTTCTGTAGTGAAGCCTTGACTGATGCGGCACTACACCCATGCATTAATCAGCCTTTGTAGTGAGAGGCTGTCACTACAAGCCAGCATTTATTGTCTTCTGTAGTGAGGACTTGACTTGATGCGGCACTACACCCATGCATTAATCAGCCTTTGTAGTGAGAAGCTGTCACTACAAGCCTGCATTTATTATCTTCTGTAGTGAGGACCTGACTGATGCAACACTACACCCATGCATTAATCAGCCTTTGTAGTGAGAGACTGTCACTACAAATCTGCAATTATCAGCTTCTGTAGCTGGCCTGAAAGGCGGTAATCAATACCAAGTCTGTCATACATGAATTACGGCGGAAATAACGGACCCAACACGGGAACGTTATTTCCGCCGTTTTATCGTTCCATGAAAACAGCAGACTGTACCGCGATCACGCCTCTTCCAGCATCGCCAGCGCTCCGTAGATGACACTGTCGTCGCCGAGGGCGGCCGTCTTCAGCTCGACGCTGGGACGGATGGCGGGCATGCAGTAGCGGTCCACCTCGGCGAGGATCTTCTGGAGGAAGATATCGCCCACGGCCTCGATGACGCCGCCGCCGTAGACGACGATGTCGGGGCTGATCGTGTTGATCATGTTGCCGGTGGCGACCGCCAGGTAATGGCAGGCGCGGTCAACGGCTTCCATGGTCACCGGATCCTGGGCTTTCAGGGCCTTCTTGAGATATTTGCTCTTGAAGACGCCGTTCTCGATCTTGTCGGACAGCATGGACTCGCGCCCGCGGCGCGCCTGCTGCAGGATGTAGGCGGACATGCCCTTCTTGCTGGAGAAGGCCTCCAGACAGCCCCGCTGGCCGCAGCCGCAGAGAGGGCCTTCCGGATCCAGGATCATGTGGCCGTACTCCGCGCCTTTGAACTGGTTGCCGGTGAAGAGCGTGCCGTCCAGGATCAGGCCGCCGCCCATGCCGGTGCCCACGAAGAATCCCACGATATTCTTATAGCCCTTGGCGGCGCCGTATTTGTACTCGCCGAGGACGCCGACGTTCACGTCGTTGCCGATCATGAAGGGGACGCCGAACCTCTTCTCGAGAGGTGTCTTGATATCATAGTTGGTCCAAGGAAGATTCGGCGAAGTCAGGACAATACCCTTCGACTGATCGATGACGCCGGGCGCGCCGGCCGCGATGCCCTTGATCTCCCCCTTCTTGATGCCGGCTTCCTTGATCATCTCGTCCACGACGCTGATGATGACCTGTTCGACGTTGGCGCTGTCGTCGCCGCTTTCTTTAGTCTTTTTCTTCAGGCGGTAGATGATCTCTTTGTTCTCGTCAAAGATCGCGCCGAGGACCTTGGTCCCGCCGATATCCAGACAGATGGTGTATTTTTTGGCCATTTTACATCCCTCCATAGTGAACCTGCAGCCGGCATGACGTTGCCGGACCCTGATATGTTTTCAGTATACCGCACCCCGTCAGGCGGGACAAGAATCTTTGTGCGTCTGCAGACCCTGCATAAGGGCGGGCAGCGTCTCCTCGAAGGCAAGGCCGAGGCGCGGATCCCGGTGCAGGGACTCAGTGACGCGGATGGTCTCCCGGGTGTGGTCTGCGGCCAGGCGCAGCGCGGCCTCCGGCTTCAGACCGGAGAGCAGGGCGCCTGTCGTCACGGCGGCAAAAAGGTCCCCGCTTCCGTGGTACGACGCGGGGATCCGGGCCGTCTGGTAGAGAAAAGGCGCGGCAGAAGAGTCTGCGGCACAGAAGCCGGTCAGACCCTCTTCGGTCTGAATGCCTGTGATGGCACAGAGCCCGGGGCACAGGCTGCGGAGCTGCTCCAGCAGACGGCTGCGGAAGGCGGGATCCGCCTGGGCGTCCGACTGCGCGGGATACGGTGTGCCGGTCAGGAGACAGGCCTCGGTCAGATTGGGGATGAGCACGTCCGCGTCCGCGCACAGAGAAGCGAGAGCCTCAACGTAGCTGTCGTCAAAACCCGAATACAGCCTGCCATGGTCCCCCATGACGGGATCCACCAGCAGAAAAGAGGCCTGTTCGCGGAACATGGCGCAGATCTCCCTGACCAGGGCGACTTCCCGCGCGGAGGCGAGATAGTGCACGCAGATGGCGTCAAGAGTGATGGCCAGGGACGCGCAGTGGTGGGGGGGGGGGCGAACCAGGTCATACGCGAGCCTGCGGGCGCAGCG
>CAMOJW010000165.1 GCA_946617225.1 uncultured Lachnospiraceae bacterium | reverse complement strand
GGAAGCGGCGTCCGCAAGGGACGGCATCTTCTACAACACCGGCTTTGGTGTGGAGGGCAGCATCGGCGCCAATATCGTCATCGGCGCCGCCATCGTGATCGTCCTGATCGCCGGACTGCTCCGGGGACGCGGCGAGAGAGTCGACCTCTGGACCAGACTGGAAGAGCGCGGCGGCAGGGAGCACTGGGAGCCCTTCTGGGCAGTGATCGGCTATGGCCTGCTGATTGCGGTCGGCGCAGCCTGCGGCTACCTGTTTTACAAGCTGAGCTTCTGAGCAGAGATTTGAGAAAAGGGGCTGTCGCATTATACAGTTCTATGCATAAACAGTTCCGAGGGGTCTTCCGCAGCGCCGGTACTCGGCGAGGTATTGTCGAGCCGTAGTACCGTTGCAGCGAGGACTGAGCGAAAGCGGGCCCCTCGGAACTGTTTATGTATGATAAAAGAATAATGCGGCAGTCTCTTTCCGATCAGGGAACAGAAGTGACAAGGAGGAACTATGCAGACTCTGTTCGTATCCAGCACTTTCCGCGACATGAACGCGGAACGGGACATCATACAGCAGAGAGTAGTCCCGGCTGTCAACACAGCCGCGGCTCCCTATGGCGAGAGCATCTGGTGCAAGGACCTGCGCTGGGGCGTGGACACCACAGACCTGTCGGAGAGTGCTGCGAACACCCGGGTCCTGAACGTCTGTCTGGGAGAGATCGACCGGAGCAGGCCACCCTTCGTGATCCTGCTGGGAGAGCGTTACGGCTGGATCCCTGACCGGGGGCTGATCCGGTCGCAGGCCGCGCGCAGGAAGATGCAGCTGGAGGACTATCAGATCAGCGTCACGGCGTTCGAGATCGAGTACGGCGCTTTCTGCCGCAGGTTCACGCCCCTCGTCTATTTCCGGGAGGCAGTCGGCACCGTCCCGCCGGAGTGCAGGGCCGAGGATGCGGAGCACAGGGCCAAACTGAACAAACTGAAGGCGCGGCTGCGCAGCCTCTGCGGCGATCAGATCCGCACCTACAGGGTGCGGTACGGTGCGGAGGGGCCCGATCCTGCTGATCTGCAGGCTTTTGCCGACATGCTGCAGAAGGATATCTGCCGGGTCCTGTTGCCCCGGTGGAAGGAGTTTTCGCGTCTGCGCCCCCGGGACAGAGAGATCACACTGCAGCGGAACTACCTGGAGGAGCGGCTGCGGCAGTATGCCTCCGTCAGCGAGGACGAGGAGCGCATCTATAAGGCGCTCACGGATGCGGCCTCACAGCCGAGGCAGACAGTTTCGCCCTACGCTGGCCTGTCCCTGTTCCTGAACGGGGAGGGCACGGGCAAAAGCATGCTCCTTACCCGCATCGCGCAGCGCCTGCGGGAGAGCGCCCGGAATGTCGTGCTCGCCTGCACCGCCGGTCTCACGCCGGCGAGCACCAGTGCCCTGGAGATCCTGAAGACAGAGGTGTACGCGCTGGAGGAGTATCTGCGGATCTCCCCCATGGAGGATGAGGACAGGGACGGTGCCGCCGGACCCGCGGAGTACCGGGAACGCCTGGAGATGCTCATCGGACATCTGACGAGCAACGGGCGCAGGGTCTTCATCCTGATAGACGGCGCCGAGAAGCTGCAGCCGGGGCCTGACAGGGACAGCATGGTCTGCCTTCCCTCCTCCGGTGCTGAAGGCGTGGCGATGCTGGTGACAGCGCGTCCCGATTTTTCCTTCCCTTTCGGAACGGCCATCGATCCGGCAGTGATCACTCTGCGCGAGCGGCAGATGGCCCTGAACGGCCTGATGAAATACTACGGCAGACAGCTGTCCGAGCAGGTACAGTTTGTGCTGACACAGAAGGCGCGCAGAGGCGGCCTTCTGTACACGTCGATGCTCCTGAAGCGTCTGATCCGGATGAGCGGAGAGGATTTCCGGGAGATCAACAGGCGCGGCGGAGGGATGGCCGCCATCAATGCCTATCAGGAGGAACTGATAGAGAGATGCCCGGAGTCGCCGGATGAACTGGCGTACCAGATCATGCGCAATATCGGCTCTGCCGTAAATCCGCAGCTGACGGAGGAGGTCTGCAGCCTTCTGACGCTGTCCCCCTTCGGCCTGCGGGAATCCGATCTGGCGGCCATCCTGGGGAATCGCTACAGCGCTTTGGACCTGGCGGCCCTGCTCCACTCGTGGGACGAGTGTTTCCTGATCACGTCGGACGGGCGCATCTCCTTCCAGATCGAGAGTGCGGCGGTCGGGTATTTCGAGCACATGGATGAGCCTGCGCGATATGCCTCCGCCATATTCACCCACCTGTGCAGCCTTCCCGAGCAGGACGACTACCGCAGCCGGTACCTGCTGTATTATGCCCTCCAGGCTTTCAAGTTCACGGATGCGGCGGTCTATCGTTATATCAGCCGGTGCGCGGGGGATGAGACGGAGAGGCTCCTGCAGCAGGCGGCCTACGCGCTGTGGAGAGGGAGGATCTTCAAGGGAGAGGAGCAGCTCCGCTCGTGGATCGATACGACCCGCGTCCTGGCCGAACGCAATGCAGTATATCTGCCGTATTTCCTGGACATGTGGGTGCTCCTGATGACGGCTGCGAATCATTACCGCACCGATCCCTCGTATGAGAAGATCATCAAGGCATACGCGAACGCCGCCGTTGCCCTGAGAGACGGAAAATGCGCGCAGTACGCGGACAGCCTGGACCTGCGGATCGATGACACCGACCGCGTCCTGGCCGACTATTATGCTGCACGCGGAGATATGGCCCGGGCCGCGGAGTACAGGAAGAAAGAAGCGGATTCGCAGCAGGATCCGTTCGCCGTGCGTGATGCGGCGTCTTCCGCCGGGCGGGGTACAGGTGCTTCCGCCGGGCAGGATCCGGATCCGGAGGAGGCAGCGGCGTATCTGTCCGTGCTGACGACGCAGCTGAATGAGTATGCGACGGGTCTGAACATGAACGGCGATAAAAGCGTCCTGGAGAAAGCGGACCCTGTCCGTGACAGGCTGTGGGATCTGTGCCGCAGCGCATGGGTCAGAGAACATCTTCCTGCGGAAGCAGTGCTGGGCCTGGCGACCGTACAGCAGTATTCCCTGGCTGCCGCAGGGCTCAGGAAGAGCGATCTCTCCGCAGCCGCGGAGATAGAACTGGTGCTGAAGCAGCATCCGGAGATAACGGAGGATGAGAGAGTGCAGCTGGCACTCGCTTATTTCTACACTGCGGAGTCATCCCGGCTCTCCCGGGCTTACAAAGGAGAGAAGATCCCGGAAGACAGGAGAAGACAGGCACTCGTCTACAGCAGGGCCGCCCAGGAGATGTACGGCCGGGCACTGCAGAGCAGTCCCACGCGGGAACTGTGCCTGGCGCTGGCGGCCCAGAAAATGAACACAGCCCGCCTGCTGGAGCAGGAGGGCACCGGCGCTTCGCTGAGGCAGGGGCTGCAGGAACTTCTGGATGGTGCCGGGTACCTGCAGAGAATGCAGGACATGCCGGGAGAGACCGTGGCAGAGCCTATGATGGGAATGACGCTCTACAACAGGATGGGGATCCTGGCCTCGCAGATCGGCGGAGAGCAGACGCGGGGCATCATGGAAACGGCCTTTGACAACTCCCTGGTCTACGTGCGCAGGCTGCAGGATTCCTATCGCACGATGGCGATCGTCGCGCAGATGCTGCAGAACCAGGCGGAGATCCTGGAACGGACCGGCCTTAAGAAGCACCTGGAGATGGCGGACCTGCGCCTGCAGATCTGCGAAAGCATCCTGGAACACGTGTCAGCCCGCGAGATCCTCAGACAGCTCCCGTTCACAGAACAGATCAAGCTGAAGAAGTGGCAGCAGGAAGTGAAAGCCGCGCGGAAACAGGTACAGAAGAAAATGCGCCGTGTATAATGCGACAGCCCTCCTCCGGTCTTGAAGACGCGCTCAGCAGAGCCTGCCGTTTTTGAGCTTGTTGATGTTCTTCGGACAGACGTCGGGCATCAGGAACTGCAGGAACATGTAGTAGATCACTTCTGCTTCACTGTACATCCACATTTTCTTCATGATCCCGTCCCACTCCTGCTGGCTGATGGACCAGGTGTCCCCTTCCTTCTGTCCCAGGATGAGCTTGCGGTATCCGCCCTTTCCATCCGTGAGCTTGACCACCATACCGATGGCGGACTTCAGGTCAGGGGAGGTGAACAGCCAGGAACTCTTGATCAGGTCCGGCGGCATGTGGTTCCAGTGACCGTATTCGATCTCCGTGGAGATGGCGAGGACTTTGCGGCCGCTGAAGAGCCCCTCTGTATAGATCTCGTACTGTTCGACCCTGCATTCCCCCAGGAAATCCTCCAGACCGCAGTCTTTCAGATACTGTTTGTAGACCTTTTCGAAGGCGATCGCATTTTTCGGCTGGAGCCGCCGGATCGTTCCCTGGGGATCTTTCATGAAATCGCGGTTAGTCTTCTGTGCGAATTCCTGGAGGGCAGCTGCCCATTTTTTCATCATCAACTTACCGTCTGCCATAGTAATGCCTCCCCGGTCAGATAACTGTCTGCTGTACAATCAGTATTATAACAGTATAATAAGATAAATCAGTAGTTTTTCAGCGAGGATCGCAGTATGACCTATTCGATCATCGGAATACTGGCAGCCATCATCCTGCTCATCAGCAACCGGGACATCCTCTGGCACAGCGGAGAGCTCCCCGGGACCCAGTATGTCATCTCCTATCTGGGCGGCAGGAGCGGATTCGAGAAGATCCTGTTCCACACGGGGCGCATCTTCTTCGGGTTCGAGATCACGGTGATCCTGATCAATTTCTTCTATCCCCTCATGCCCTTCTACGCGATGGGCTACATGCTGGGGACGTGTGTCCTGCACAGTTTTGTCATGGAGGACGAGAAGGAGGAGTACCGCAGGGAACTGGAGAGCGCCATCGGGCGACGCTGGAGAAACTGATCAAAACATGATGACCTATTTCAGACATGAGAGAGACATACGATGAAC
>CAMOJW010000164.1 GCA_946617225.1 uncultured Lachnospiraceae bacterium | reverse complement strand
GTCATTGTATTCCGTACTGCGGTATCTGTCCTGATAGGCTTTGGGCGACATGTTTTTGAGCTTCTTGAAGATCTTGCCGAAGTAACTCTGGTTCGGGAAACCGACGTACTGGGCGATCTCAGGCAGCGGGCGGTCAGAGTAGAGAAGCAGGTTGGAGGCGTGGTAGACGCGGATCCGGTTGATATAGTCCTGCACACATTCGCCGGTCTCTCTGCTGAACAGGCGGGAGAGGTAGGAGGGGCTGAGCCCCAGGCTGTCGGCGATATCCTGCAGATAGATCTTCTCGCGGTAGTGTTTTCGGACATAGTCCTTGCACCGCTCCGTGTAGTTGGAGGCGGCGGGGCGGGAGAGCTTCTCCCGGATCCGGCCCGCCATCTCCTTGATGGCCTGATTGCGGTACAGGAGCATGTTTGCGGCATTTTCGGTGGCGTCACACTTTTCGATATAATAACCGCTGATCCGGTAAGCCGTTTCAGGGGCCAGACCGCCGTCGATCGCGGCGCGCGCGCAGAGGGCGATGCCGATCATGGCGAGGTTTTTTCGGTGGCGCAGGTAGTCTTTGGACAGCTGTCCGCTGTCCCGGTCCATATTCTCGGCATAACGGACAGCGTCTTCCGGCCGTCCCTCGCGGATCGCCTGCATGAGAAGCTGCTCCTCGTGGTAACTGTGGCGGAAGGCGTCGCTGTCGTCCTTCTCCTCCTCCTGCAGTGTGAGCAGGGTCTGCTCCTTTCTGGTGCGGCTCCCGTCCTCTTCGAGGATGTGGTTGATCTGAAGGATCTCCTCTTCACCGAGGGTGTTTTCGTCGAGGATCATTTCGGTTAGGAGCAGCATGTCACGGATCTGCGGCAGCGTAAAGACCGGAAGCGTCTGGTAATCACCGCCCCTGATGCCGTAACGATTGTACATGCGGGCAAGGTCAGGTCCTTTCAGCACGCGGTGGCACATGGGGCCCATGTACAGGAATCCGTCTTTCGTCTGCATGCCCGCAAAATAACACTCAAAGTCGTCGCTGTACAGAAACGGCGCTTTCTGTGCTTCCGCCCCTTCGCGGAGTGTCCGGCGCAGTCCGTCCGACTGCATCAGAGGGCTCAGGGACAGGATATCAAAGAAAGGTGTCAGAACTCCATCCGCTGCTTCATGCACGATGTCGGTCTTCAGCACACGGCACAGAGTCTGGATCTGGTTTTTCTTCATAGTGGGAAGCTCCTCCCGGTTTGCGGGCTGTGGTATTCGAGAGAGTAGTTTATATTCTTATCATACCACCCGAAGGATCCTGATTGAACAAAATGATGGCACAAAGAGCAAAATAAGAATATTGGGACCGCCCAAACGTGATAAGATGGATATATACCATACAATCATCAGAGGATAGGGACATGATTGGAAATAAGGAGATCACGGCAGCCTGGATCTGGACACCGGACTGGACGGAAGAGGACAGAAGCAAGGCGAGGCTGGTGTACTTCACCAGAACGCTGCAGGACAAGGACATCCTGCCGGAAGAGAAGGGCAGCCGACGGATGTCCATCACCGCGGACTGCCGCTATAAGCTCTATGTCAACGGCGAGCTGATCCAGTACGGGCCCGCGAAGGGTGATCACGAGGTCCATTATCTGGACAGCGTCGCCATCGGCAGGTATCTGCATGAAGGGGATACCCGGCTCGACATCGCGGTGCTCCACTATCCCGAGGATCCCGGCGTTGGCAATCACGGTATATTCAGCTCCGATACGCCCGGACTGTATCTGGAAGGGATCAGCTGCGGGGATTGGTCCTGCCGCGTGGACCGGACATCCGTCTTCGACAGAGAAGAGAAAAGGTTTGCTCCTCTGCAGATCCACGAGAAAAGGAGCCTCCGGACAGCGGACGGAAAGGACTGGGTTCCCGCTATTGTTCGGGGGGAGGAGGAAATGCCTGCCTATCTGCGCAGAGAGAACCTGCATCCTCGCCCGATCCCGCCCATGGATCTGAAACGTCACGTGCTGGAACTTCCCGTCCGAAAAGTGGAACCGGATACAGAAGAGACCTTCGTGCTGGATGCCGGCGAGGAGATGTGCGGCTTCGTGAAGCTGGCGATGCGCGGAGGCAGCGGGTCGGAAATCCGGCTCCTCTACAGCGAGTGCTACGAGGGACCGGAGGGAAGAGGCGACCGCACGGACGCGGAGCACGGGAAACTGTACGGGTATGAAGACTTCCTGCGGATCGGAGAGAGCGGAGGATCAGGTGAGCTGAGTGCGCCGGACGGCATGAGCGCAAGAGTCTTCGAACCTTTCTGGTTCCGCACCTTCCGGTTTATGCAAGTGACGGTCAGGACCGGAAACGAGCCGCTCCTGCTCGATGCGTGCACGTACCTGGAGACCGGCTATCCGCTGAAAGTCCGCACACAGGTGCAGACCTCTGACGGGACCCTGGGACCGATCTGGGATCTCAGTCTCAGGACCCTGCGCCGCTGCATGCACGAGACTTATGTCGACTGCCCCTATTACGAACAGCTCCAGTACATCATGGACACACGGTCGGAGATCCTGTATACGTATGCGGTGTCCGCGGATGACCGCCTCGCCCGCAAGGCGATCGGCGAGTTCGCACGCGCACAGCGGCCGGACGGACTCCTCAACTGCAGCTATCCCAACAAGAACACCAATGTGATCCCCGGTTTTCCGCTCTACTATATCCTGATGGTCCACGACCACATGATGTATTTCGGAGACGTACAGCTGGTGCGGTCCGTGCTGCCGGTGGTGCGGAGGATCCTGGACTTTTTCGGGAGCAGGACCATCAGCGGAGGACCCTGGCATGGCCTTGTCAGCAAGACCGGCGGCGTCAACGGAGAGGGAGAGCTCTGGTCTTTCATTGACTGGGCGCAGGAATGGATGGAGACGACAGGAATGCCGCAGGCAGGGCTGCACGGACCGCTCACGATGGAGAGCCTGCTCTACATCCTGGGACTGCAGAAGGCGGCAGAACTGGAGGATTTCGCGGGAGATGCTGCACTTGCGGCGCAGGATCGCTCTGAGGCGGGGCATGTACAGGAAGCTGTTCTGCGGGCTTGTCTGGATGAGGAGGGCTTTCTGACAGACGGCCCTGTGCATGCAGCAGATGGAACGGCTTGCGTCCCCGCGGACTGCAGAAAACGGAGCCAGCACTGTCAGGTCTTTGGTATCCTGACGGGAACTCTGGGGGCAGAGCAGGGCAGACGGGATCTGGAGAGGAGCCTGACGGAAGAGGGTTTTGCCCGGTGCTCGGTGGCTATGCGCTTCTATCTGTTCCGCGCGCTGGAACAGGCCGGTCTCTACGAATACACGGACCGTCTGTGGGACGTCTGGCGGGAGATGGTGCGCAATCACTGTTCCACCAGTGTGGAGGGGGAGTTTTATCCCCGCAGCGAGTGCCACGCCTGGGGCGCGCTGGCATTGTATGAGCTTCCGAGCGTAGTCCTCGGAGTGCGGCCCACCGCCCCGGGGTACAGCAGGATCGAAGTGAGACCGTGTCCGGGAACCCTGACCTGGGCTGCCGGGACAGTACACACACCGGTCGGAGATGTGAAGGTGTCCTGGCACAGGACGGCAGACGGCATCGAGGTACAGACAGAGAGGATCGACGGTAAGGAATCAGCATAACAGCTTAGACAGAACCAGTCTGCAGAAAGGAGAGCACCATGGAACGGACGATACGGACAGTGCGGACAGACATCCTGGAAATAGCGTACGCGGAGAGCGGTGCGCCGGACGGGATCCCGGTGATCCTGATGCATGGGTTTCCCTATGATATCCATGCTTACGACGAGGCCAGCCGTCTGCTGGCAGAGGATCAGGCGCAGAAGTGGCATGTCTACGTCCCCTGGCTGCGCGGGTACGGACAGACGCGTTTCCTCTCGGAGGAGACCATGCGCTCCGGCGAGCAGTCCGCGCTGGCTTATGACCTGATCTCTTTCATGGACGCCCTCTCCATTCCCAAGGCGGTCCTGGCGGGGTATGACTGGGGCGGAAGAGCGGCGGTCATAGTCTCTGCACTCTATCCTGACCGGGTGCTGGGACTCGTCAGCTGCGGCGTCGGATATAACATGCACAACCCCGCAAAGTGGCAGGAACCTGCCCTTCCTGTCAGGGAGGCCGCTTCCTGGTACATGTATTATTTCAACACCCAGCGGGGATATAACGGGCTCACCCGGTATCGAAAAGAGCTCTGCCGCCTCCTGTGGGAGCGGTGGTCCCCGGAGTGGCAGTTCACGGAGGAGGACTACGCGCTCTCGTCGGCTGCTTTTGACAACCCGGATTTTGTGGATATCGTCACGCAGTCCTACCGGTGCAGGATCGGGGAGGCGCCGGAGGATCCCCGCTACAGGGAGATCTCGGAGGGATGCGCCGCCCAGCCTGTGATCAGGGTCCCTTCGATCGTACTTCTGGGCATGGCAGACACGATCTCGCCGCCCAAGGAGCAGGACACGGATGCGCCGCATTTTGCCGGCCCCTACCGCCGCGTCCTGGTCCCCCACGCGGGCCACAATCTGCCGCAGGAACAGCCATCCGTCCTGGCGGATGCCGTACGTGAAGTGTATGCGATGTGAGAATTGCGCTATCTGAGTCCCGGTATCTCAGATAGCGCTTTTTTCTGTTCTGTTATGTTGCAGTAGCACCAGACAGAATGGCGGCAGATTTTTGTACGATGCAAAAATCTGCCGAAGAAACATTGATTCAAAGACTGCCTTCGGCTATAATGGCGATAGAACTAAAATCAGCCGAAATCGAATCAGGGGATGTTGAATGGGATATATAAGTCGACACATGGAAAGCCGC
Organism: uncultured Lachnospiraceae bacterium; assembly: GCA_946617225.1. Classification (GTDB taxonomy): domain Bacteria; phylum Bacillota; class Clostridia; order Lachnospirales; family Lachnospiraceae; genus CAG-791. The sequence goes on along the minus strand of CAMOJW010000164.1, from coordinate 213 downwards.
ATTCTGGAGTTAAGCAGATCGTATTCCGCCATCTTGCTGACCGGCCCTCGCCAGTCAGGCAAAACGACGATGCTGCAGAAACTGGCAGAAAAGGAGGGCATCGGTCGCCGTTATGTGACGCTGGATGATCTCATCGAGAGGGACATGGCCAAGAATGATCCGGCATTGTTCCTGCAGCTTCACAGACCTCCGGTGCTGATCGACGAGGTACAG
>CAMOJW010000163.1 GCA_946617225.1 uncultured Lachnospiraceae bacterium | reverse complement strand
TACGGCATGGACGTCATCGAGATCCCCACCAACCGTCCGGTCATCCGCAAGGACCATCAGGACGCGGTCTACAAGACCAAGAGGGAGAAGTTCCGCGCCGTCGTGGACGCGGTCAGAGAGGCCCACGAGAAGGGCCAGCCCGTGCTGGTCGGCACGATCACCATCCAGGTGTCCGAGGAACTGTCCCTGCTTCTGAGAAAAGAGGGCATCCCGCACAACGTCTTGAATGCCAAGTTCCACGAACAGGAAGCGGAGATCGTGGCCCAGGCAGGTCAGCACGGCGCTGTAACCATCGCCACCAACATGGCCGGCCGAGGCACGGATATCAAGCTGGACGACGACGCGAGGGCGGCCGGCGGTCTCCGGATCATCGGCACAGAGCGCCATGAGTCCCGCCGTATCGACAACCAGCTGCGCGGCCGAAGCGGACGTCAGGGAGACCCGGGCGAGTCCCGTTTCTACATCTCCCTGGAAGACGACCTGATGCGTCTGTTCGGAAGCGACCGCATGATCGCGGTCTTTGAGGCGCTGCGCGTGCCCGAGGGCGAGGAGATCACCCACAAGTCCCTCTCCAAGGCCATCGAAGGCGCACAGAAGAAGATCGAAAGCAACAACTTCGGCATCCGCAAGAACCTGCTCGACTACGACGAAGTCATGAACGAGCAGAGAGAGATCATCTACAAGGAGCGCCGGGAGGTGCTGGACGGCATGAGCATGCGCGACAGCATCTTCAGCATGATCATGGACATCGTGGACAGCACGGTGGACACCTGCATCGGCGAGGACCAGGACAGCGACGACTGGGATCTGAAGGAGCTCAACGGTCTGCTCCTGCCCGTCATCCCCATGGAGCCGGTCACCCGCGGGAGGATCCGCGAGCGCACCAGGGGCGGCCTGAAACAGCAGCTCAAGGAAGAGGCAGCCCAGCTCTACGAAGCCAAGGAGGCGGAGTTCCCAGAGGCGGAGCAGATGCGCGAACTCGAGCGCGTGGTGCTCCTCAAGAGCGTGGACCGCAAGTGGATGGACCACATCGACGACATGGAGCAGCTGCGCCAGAGCATCGGCCTTCAGTCCTACGGCCAGCATGACCCGCTGGTGGAGTACAAGATCGCCGGCTACGACATGTTCAACGAGATGACCCGCAACATCATGGTGGAGACGGTCCGCGTCCTCTACCATGTGAAGGTGGAGCAGAAGGTCGAACGCGAGGAGGTCGCCAAAGTCACCGGCACTAACAAGGACGAGACCGCTGTCAAAAAGCCCAAAATGCGCGCCGAGAAGAAGATCTATCCCAACGATCCCTGCCCCTGCGGCAGCGGCAAGAAGTACAAAAACTGCCACGGAAGGCGGTGACGGGGAGTTTTCTCCAGAGACGATGACGGGGAGTTTTACCCGGGAAGCAGACAGGGGGAGTCTATCCCCCGGAAAGCGTACAGGACAGACAGATGATACAGCTTGACCAGATGAAACAGGAACTCGCCCAGTACGAGACGCCTATGAAAGAGGTCCGGGATTCCCTGGACCTGGATTATAAAAAACAGAGGATCGAGGAACTGCAGCGGGAGACCGAGGCACCCGATTTCTGGAACGACGCGCAGACAGCCAATAAGAAGATGAAACTGCTCAAAGACCTCCAGAAGACGGTGGACGATGCGGACGGCCTCTGCACGACCTATGAGGACCTCATGATGCTCATCGAGATGGGCAATGAGGAGGAGGACGAGAGCGTGATCCCCGGCATCCGCGAGGAACTGGACGCCTACGCCGCCAAACTGGAGGAAATGCGCCTTGCCACCCTCCTCACGGGCGAGTACGACGACTCCAACGCCATCGTCAGCCTGAATGCCGGTGCCGGCGGCACCGAGAGCTGCGACTGGTGCAGCATGCTCTACCGGATGTATTCCAAGTGGGCGGACAAGAAGGGCTTCACCATGGAAGTCATGAACTTTGTGGACGGAGATGAGGCGGGCATCAAGTCCGTGGATTTCCAGATCAACGGCTCTAACGCCTACGGTTACCTGAAATCCGAGCGCGGTGTGCATCGCCTGGTGAGGATCTCTCCCTTCAACGCGCAGGGCAAGAGACAGACTTCTTTTGTCTCCTGCGACGTGGTGCCGGAGATCGAGAAGGACCTGGACATCGTGATCAACCCGGACGACATCCGGATCGATACTTACCGGTCCAGCGGTGCCGGCGGCCAGCACATCAACAAGACCTCCTCGGCCATCCGGATCACCCATTTCCCTACCGGGATCGTGGTCACCTGCCAGAATGAGCGGTCCCAGTTCCAGAACAAGGACAAGGCCATGCAGATGCTCAAGGCCAAACTCTACATGCTCAAGATGGAGGAAGAGGAGAACAAGCTCAAGGGCATCCGCGGCGAAGTCCGCGACATCGCCTGGGGCAGCCAGATCCGCTCCTACGTCCTGCAGCCCTACACCATGGTCAAGGACACCAGGACCGGCGAGGAGACTTCCAACACAGGCGCCGTGCTGGACGGCGACATCGACCGCTTCATCAACGCGTACCTGAAGATGGAAGCCGGAAACGCCGGCAGGAGCGGGGACGCACAGGTATGAGCGGAGCAGAACAGGCCGGAACCGTAAAGAATGCAGCAGCTGAGAATGCGGCAGTGCAGATCGCTCCCACGCGCAGACTCTATGAAGAGGATGCGTACTGCAGCGAGTTTGACGCAGTCTGCCTGGGCTGTGAGCCGGTCCTGAACACAGACGGAAACATCGGCGGAAGCACAGACGGAAACTCCGGAGGTAACACCGACGGAAATTCCGTCGGAAGCACCGACGGGGATCCCGATCTCGGAAGATATGCCCTGATCCTGGACAGAACGGCCTTTTTTCCGGAGGGCGGCGGTCAGTCGGCGGACACCGGCAGGATCGGCGGTCTGGAAGTCACGGACGTACAGATCCGGCCGGACGGTGTGATCCTTCATATCGTGACCGCGCCTGAGGGCCAGTCGGCAGAGAAACTTCCCGTGCCCGGATCATCGGTGTCCTGTGCCGTCAACCGGCAGAGACGCTTCGGTTTCATGCAGTGCCACACGGGAGAGCACATCCTGTCCGGCCTGATGCACAGGCAGTACGGTTTTGACAATATAGGCTTTCATCTCAGCGATCACAGCGTGACGCTGGACGTGAACGGACAGCTCACCGACGCGCAGATCGAGACGCTCGAATATGATGCCAATGCTGTGGTATGGGCCGATGTGCCCGTGACGGCACGTTTTCCCTCTGAGGAGGAGCTCGGCAGTCTGACCTACCGGAGCAAAAGGGAGGTCGAGGGACCGCTGCGGCTCGTGACGGTGGAAGGCGTGGATGTCTGCGCCTGCTGTGCCCCGCATGTGCGGCGGACCGGCGAGATCGGCAGCATCCGCATCCTGCGTGTGCTCCGCTACAACGGGGGAATGCGTCTTACCATCGCGTGCGGATCCAGGGCTCTCCGCAGCACGCAGCTGCAGCAACGGCAGGCGGAGCAGGTCTCGCACCTGACCAACAGCCCTCAGGAGGATATCGCAGGCGGTGTCAGCAGAGTGCTGTCGGAACTGGAACAGACCCGGGGACAGGCCCGTGCCCTGCAGGAGCGCATCGCACAGCTGTGTCTGGAACATGCCGCCCCCGACAGTCGCGGCAATATCTGGATCTTTGAGGATTCCCTCCCGGTCATCCCCCTGAGAAACCTGGTCAACAGCCTCTGCGAGCGCGGGAGCGCCGGCGGCGGGCGGGGATTCTGCGGAGGATTTGCGCTGGCAGGAGAGAAGGGCTATACTTATATCGTAGGTTCCTATGGCGGTGCGGATGCACGCGAGGTGAGCCGGGCTCTGGCGGACGCCCTGTCCTCGCGGGGAGGCGGCAAGCCCGCTATGGTGCAGGGCAGTGTGAAAGCGGACAGATCGGCCCTGCAGGACCTTCTTGCAGAGATCTGACCATTCTGAAGATCTGAGTATTCTGAAAGGAGAGAACAGATGGCCTCCATGATAGAACTGCTGATCATCATCGGCATCGCCTGTGCTTCTGCCCTCTTTAAAAAGAAAAATAAAGAAAATACATCGGGCAAGTCATCAGGCAATGCATCGAGAAGGTCGTCCGGCTCATCTGATGTGCTGTCCCTTTTCCAGGCGAGATCCTCCGCCCGCAGCAGTGCACAGACGTACGATCCCACCGCACCGCTCGGTTCCAAGAGGAATCCTCTCGGCAGACCGGGGACCGGCGCCGCGCAGTCAGCATCTGCTGCGAGACAGAGCGGAGCGGCCGCCTCTACTGTCGGTTCGACCTCTTCAGCTTCTGTCGCGAGGCGTAATCGGGGGGTGCGTTCTTTTGCCGAAATGCGCGGAGACAGTATCTTCGGATTCCCCCGCCGCGCGCCGGGAGCCACCATGGCTGATGACGGGCACAGGCTCAGCGGACAGGACGATATCTCCTGCCGCCAGTACGGACATATTCATCCCGAGTCGGACGACATGCCGCGCTATGTTCCTCACAATGACCCCGAGGACGGCTACATCGTGCTGAACGGCAAGATGATGCTGCTGTCGGAGGCGGATAAGTATGAGAATACGATCTGATATCCATTAAGTTATATTGAATTGCACTGCCTTCAGTGAGATATACTGGAGGCAGTGCTTTTTATTGATTGATTACTGCCATCCGGGGCAGCTGTCAAGGAATCGGTATGCCTCGCCTGAGGCGTCCTTGACAGCTGCCCCGGATGGCAGTGGCTGGTAGACAAGAGCTGCTGACGCAGCTTTGCCTCTAAGGAGGCCTGAGATCATCATGATCACAGAAATAAAGCTGCTGTAGTGGTAGTCAGAGACTTGAAGAGGCTGGGAAATCACTACAGGAACAGGAAATCATCAGCTGTAATGACGGCCAGAGGCTTTTAGAGGCCAGGAAGTCACTACGGAAACAAAAAAACTATCAGCTGTAGTGACGGCCAGAGGCTTTTAGAGGCCGGGAAGTCACTACAATAACAGGAAATCAGTCAAGTCCTGAATTGTGTGTAAATTTCCTTAGGTACACTTTATCTTCAGGG
>CAMOJW010000162.1 GCA_946617225.1 uncultured Lachnospiraceae bacterium | reverse complement strand
CGATGGCGGAGTTGAGCTTGTGGCTGCCGGAGGTGTTGTTGCCCTCGAACTTGTAGAAAATGTGCGCGGGCGTATCCAGTGCGCGCTCCAGGAAGACGGCATGGGTCAGTGGAGCGGGACGGTACATGCGGTAGAAATCCCTCACAGGATCCGGGATCGGGATGTAGGCGTCTGTGGTGTTGAGCTCCTGCCGGATCAGTTCATCGCAGAAGACGGGCTGCAGCTCTTCGAAGGTCATGGGCTGCAGCGTATGGGGATCGATCAGAGGAGCAGGCTTGACAGGCATGTCCGCCCGGACGTTGTACCACGCGGACGGGATCTCCGCCTCTTCCAGATAGATCTTGTAGGGGACTTTCAGTTCGCTCATGAAAAACACTCCATTATTATAGTAAATTTGTACAATCGAATCGAGTTTAGCACTGAGCGAGAGGGCGTGTCAAGGCGGGCAGACTTGTGTGCTTATTCATGTACAGGCTGACTGAAATGTATTATAATAACGACAGATAATCACTTCGCCGCTGATGGATATAGTCCCGGCTTAGACAACACTCATTCAGAAATGGAGGCGTACGATGCAGAGCTATACCAAGATGAGATCCAGAAGGTACAAGGACGTTATCATGAAGGTGATCCCCGGTCACTTCGTGACGCCCAACTCTCATATCAATTACTATATTGATATGACTACCATCAAGACACGTATGAGCGAAGCCAAAGCAGCCGCCAAAGCCATGGCGCACAATTATGCGGCCACGACCATCGTGGATACCATCGTGTGCATGGACGGCATGGAGGTCATCGGCGCCTATCTGGCGGAAGAGCTCACACAGGCCGGCATCATGTCCATGAATGCCCACAAGACGATCTATATCTACAAACCCGAGTATGATCTGTCCGGGCAGATGATCTTCCGCGGGGAGAACGCGGAGATGATGATCAAGGGCAAACATGTGCTCCTGCTCCTGGCTTCCGCCACCACCGGTCAGACCATCTCCCGCGCAGCGGAAGGGATCGACTATTACGGCGGGACCATCACGGGCATCTCCGCTATCTACAGTGCTGCCAGCAAAGCCTTCGGCATGCCCATCCACGCGCTGTTCACCAGCAGCGAGCTGCCGGATTACAAATCCTATCAGCCCTCGGAGTGCAAGCTCTGCAGAGCAGGTATCCCGGTGGATGCCATCTGCAACGGTTTCGGGTATTCCAAGCTCCGCTGATCTTTGGACGCGACCTGGCGGTGATCTTTGGACGCGGCCTGGCGGTCGTCTTCGGTGATCCTTTGACGCGGCCTGACAGTTGTTCTATATGTTATAGAATTATTATAGAAAGTTTAGAATCATCGGCTCACATTTGTGATATGATGAGCTTGTCGCAGGAACACTGAGGATCAGATCCGAACGGCTGAAGACGGGCAGGCAGGTGGATCTGCAGTGATGTTGTATTGATCTGTCTACAGGAGGAACAGAGATGGAGATCAACAGAGAGAAGCTGAATGCAGGTCTGAAGAAGGCTGTCATGGCCGGTGTCGGCGCCGTGACCATTGCTGCGGAGAAGGGACAGGTGCTGCTGGATACCCTTGTGAAGAAGGGCGAGCAGACCGTTGAGGAGAAGAATCTGAAAGAGCGCGCCGAGAAGGCCAGAGGCACTGCTGAAGAGGCGGTCGCCAAGGCCAGGGAAGCAGCGTCAGATGTGGTCAGCAAGGTCAAGGAGGCCGTCGGCGAGAAGGCCGATGCAGCCGCGGACGCTGTAGAAGGCGAATTCGAAGCCGTCCAGGAGACGGTCCAGGAGGCTGAGGAGGCCGTGAAGGAATCTGTCACCAAGGCTGCCGAAGCGGCGGCTGAGTTCGGTGATCAGGTCAAGAAGGAGGCCTCGGAAGCTTTCCGCCACGAGGATGAGGTGTAGATCGGGGACGTGACTGACACTCCGTACCGGGGACGCCGGAACAGATCGACATCAGGGAGCTGCCGCACTGCGGCGGCTCCTTTCCTGTCAGGCGCTTTTTGGCCGGTATCGTTGAGATTCCTGCCGGTTTGTGGTACTTTTATAGGCAGGATGACGGTGAGAGCGCTCGCAGAAAGGAGAGTATTCCGTGGGACCCAGGATCGCACATGTGAAACGTGACACGAAGGAAACACAGATCGAGATCACCCTGAATCTTGACGGCACGGGCAAGTGCCATGCGGAAACGGGGATCGGTTTTTTTGACCATATGCTGGACGGGTTTGCCCGGCACGGTCTCTTCGATCTGGATGTCAGGGCCGTCGGCGATCTGTACGTGGATTCCCATCACACCATCGAGGATACGGGGATCGTTCTGGGCACTGCGATCCGGCAGGCCCTGGGCGACAAGGTCGGGATCCGCAGGTACGGGAGTGCGGTCATTCCGATGGATGACGCGCTGATCCTCTGCGCCGTCGATCTGTGCGGCAGGCCCTATCTGGGTTTTGACATGACGTTCGGGACACCGGCCTGCGGCAGCATGCAGACAGAGATGGTGCGGGAGTTCTTCTACGCGGTCTCTTATTCAGCGATGATGAACCTTCACCTCAGGCAGCTGGACGGTCACAACGACCATCATCTCATCGAAGGCGGGTTCAAGGCTTTTGCCAGAGCGCTGGACGCGGCGGTCTCATACGATCCCAGGATCGAAGGAGTCCTTTCCACCAAGGGAATGTTGTAAGGAGCAAGACTATGAAAAAACTCGAAGATTATATCTGCACCATACCGGATTTTCCGGAGCCCGGGATCATGTTCAGGGACATCACGACGGTGTTCCAGGATGCGGACGGACTGAAACTTGCCATCGATACCATGCAGGATCTGGTGAAGGACCTGGATTTTGACGTGATCGTGGCTACTGAGTCGAGAGGCTTCATCTACGGAGCCGCGATGGCCTACAATATGGGCAAACCTCTTGTACTTGTCCGCAAGAAGGGCAAGCTCCCCAGGGAGACTGTCTCCGTGGACTACGATCTGGAGTATGGGAAGTCCACGCTGGAGATCCACACGGATGCGGTCCGGCCGGGGCAGAAGTGCCTGCTGGTGGACGACCTCCTGGCAACGGGAGGGACGCTGAAGGCGGCCGCCGAACTGGTGGAGAAACTGGGCGGCGAGGTCGCCGCCATCGAGTGCATGATCGAGCTGGGCGGACTGAACGGCCGGGCCAAACTGGCCGGATACCGCGTGGAATCCGCGATCTGCTTCGACGGCAAATAAGAATATGGATACGCAGGCCTCTGCGGAAAGGAGTCTTCCATGAAGCATATCGGATGTCACGGTTCAGCAAGGGAAGAGGCCGTCTACCTGCGCAGCCTCCGCGGTGAGGAGAAATATGAAGCGCTGAACGAGATCCTGCAGGTATCCAAACATATCGCTTTCTTTGGCGGGGCGGGCGTCTCCACAGAGAGCGGGATCCCGGATTTCCGCAGCAAAGACGGACTGTACAACCAGCACGATGTGCGGTTCGACGCCTATGAGCCGGAGTATCTGCTGAGCAGTGCCTGTCTCTTCAGAGAGCCGAAGGTCTTCTATGAGTTCTACCGCCAGAAGATGGATGCCAGGGGGATCGAACCCAACACTGCCCACAAAGTCCTGGCCCGCATGGAAGCCAGGGGCAAACTGGACGGGATCATCACCCAGAACATCGACGGACTGCATCAGGCTGCCGGCAGTCAGAAGGTCTATGAGGTCCATGGATCGACGCTGCGCAATTACTGTGAGCGCTGCGGGAAGAAATATCCCGCGGATTATATCTATGTATCCAAAGAGGCCATTCCCCGCTGCAGCTGCGGCGGACAGATCCGCCCCGACGTGACTCTCTACGGGGAGTCGCTTCCGGAGCACGCCTGGGCGATGTCCTCCAAACTGATCCGGCAGGCGGACTGCCTGATCGTGGGCGGGACCTCCCTGACGGTCTATCCCGCTGCCTCTCTGGTGCAGAATTACAACGGCCGTTATCTGATCATCGTCAACAGAGACAGGACGGCACAGGACAGTTATGCGGATCTCGCCTTCCATGAGAGCATAGGAGAAGTGTTCTCTCACATCGAGATCTGAGACTGACAGGAGGAGTATGGACACAACAGTACAAACACCGGTGGTCACCACAGGGGACCTTCCCGGGCAGAGATATGAAGTGCTCGGACCGGTGAGCAGTATGGGTTTCAACATCCGCGGCGACGCCTGCGACAGGGCTTTTGAGAGAGGCGTATCCCGCCTGCAGGAGAAAGCGCAGGCCCTCGGGGCGGATGCCGTCATCGGGCTCAGACAGAACCTCAGCTGGAGCGGCAGGCAGGACAGTTGGGCCATGCAGCTCTACGGAACGGCTGTCCGCATCATCCCGCAGGAAGCGGAGACGCCGGAGGAAGCCCAGGCGGCAGAAGAGGACAGGAGAGAAGATCTTGTCATCGCCGGAGAGGATCTGCTGCGGTACGTGGGCAGCGAGGCCGAAGTCACCATTCCCGCAGGTGTCCGGACCATCGGGCCGGAGGCTTTCAGGGACAGCGGCGTGGAGCGCGTGATCCTGCCGGACACCGTGCGCGTGATCCGTGAGAATGCCTTCGCAGGATGCAGTGCTCTGACAGAAGTAGTACTCCCGCCGTATCTGGAGAAGATCGCCGACGGTGCTTTCAGGGACTGCTCCGTTCTGAGGAGCATCACTCTTCCCGCGAGCCTGCAGGAGATCGCCGCGTCTGCCTTTGACGGCTGTCCGGAGGATCCGGAGCGGGAGGATTACCTCAGGGCGAGGGAGATCCAGGCCAGGGACGCAGAGTATCTGCGGACCAGGCGCCCGCTGTGGCGTCAGAACGGCCGCTGCCAGTACTGCGGAGGTTTCTTCAAGGGCGGCCTCAACGGCCCCAAGATCTGCAGCATGTGCGGCATGCCGAAAGATTATTGAATAATATTCAGCACCCCAGGCAGATAAAGCGTGTGGCGGGGAAGGAGAGCTTGCTCTCGTTCCCCGCTGCACGCTTTATCTGGCGGGGCGGACAAGGGGCGCAGCCCCTCTGTCCGCCCATCGTCCCAGAAGGCGAAGCGTTCTGGGACGGGGGGGGGTATTAACACGCTGACCATCTTCC
>CAMOJW010000161.1 GCA_946617225.1 uncultured Lachnospiraceae bacterium | reverse complement strand
GGCTGCGGCGGGCAGACAGCGCAGACCACGCAGGAGGAGCCCGCTGCGGAGGAGACCGCCGAGCCCGAGGAGACAGCGGAGACCGAAGAGACCGCCGAGCCCGAGAAGGATGCGGAGGCCGCCGATGCCGTGCGTGTCCTCACCCTGAAGGGCCCCACCGCCATGGGCATGGTGCGGCTGATGGACGAGGCCTCCCGCGGGAGCGTGGACGGCGTCGATTATGAGTTCACGATCGCTGCCGCCGCGGACGAAGTCGCCCCCTCGATCATCAAGGGCGATGCGGATATCGCCGCTCTGCCCGCCAACATGGCCTCTGTTCTCTATAACAAGACAGAAGGCGGTGTCAAAGTGCTGGCCGTCAATACCCTCGGTGTCCTGTACATCGTGGAGAACGGCGATACCATCACGTCCGTCGCGGACCTGAAGGGCAGGACCATCTACGCCAGCGGCAAGGGCGCCACACCCGAATACGCGCTGAACTATATTCTGACCGGCAACGGCATCGATCCCGAGAAGGACGTGCAGATCGAATGGAAGAGCGAGCACACCGAGTGCCTCTCCGCCCTGCTGGAGGATGAGAACGGCGTCGCGATGCTGCCCCAGCCTTTTGTCACCACCGCGATGACCAAGAATGAGAACATCCGCATCGCCCTCAGCCTGACGGACGAGTGGGCCGCGCTTCAGAAGGATGCGGAGTCCCCCTCCTCTCTTCTCACCGGCGTGGTGATCGTCCGCAGCGAGTTCGCGGAGGCCCATCCCGACCAGGTCGAGGCGTTCCTGAACGCCTATGAGACTTCCGTGGCCTTTACGAACGAAAAAGTGGAGGATGCCGCCGCTCTGATCGAGTCCTTTGACATCGTGCCCGCGGCCGTGGCCCAGAAGGCCATCCCCGCCTGCAACATCGTCTGCATCCGCGGCGCGGAGATGAAAGCGGCCCTCTCCGGCTACCTGGCCGTCCTGGCGGACCAGAATCCGGAATCTGTAGGCGGCGCAGTCCCCGCGGACGATTTCTATTACGGGGCGGAATAACATTTATTCCGGGATATGATTCTTCGCTGCTCGGCTTCCCGCTGAACATGTGACACTGCCCGGCATATGCTGTATAATGCATATGCCGGGTTTTTTCTATCCTATGGAGTCTTCAGACATGCAGGAACGTCCTTCCCATGGTACAGACCGCATACAGCGCCTTCCCGTCCGCCTGCTGGCGGTCTGTTTCTGGCTGCTCGTGTGGGAGCTGGCCAGCCTGTCCCTGCACAGTGACCTGCTGCTGGTTTCACCCCTGCAGGCGGTCCTCCGCCTCCTGGAGCTGATGCGGGAGCCGGCCTTCTACCGGGCCGTGGCGGGTTCTTTCTCCCGGATCGGTGCAGGTTTTCTCGGCGGTCTCCTCACGGGCACTGTCCTGGCTGTGGCTGCGGCTCGTTTCAGGCCCGTCCGGGAGCTCCTCGCCCCCGCTGTTCTGACGATCAAATCCATCCCCGTGGCATCGTTCGTGATCCTGGTCCTGATCTGGTTCACCTCCCGCAGGCTCTCGACGGTCATCTCCTTCCTGATGGTGATGCCGACCATCTATACCGGCGTTCTGGAGGGGGCGCTGCAGATCGACCGGCAGCTGGAGGAGATGGCGGATGTCCACCGCATCCCCTACGCCCGCCGGCTCCGCTACCTGCGGGCTCCGCAGATCTACCCCTACCTGCTCTCCTCCTGCCGGCTGGCGATCGGCCTGGCCTGGAAATCCGGCATAGCCGCGGAAGTCATCGGCCTCCCCTCAGGGACCATCGGCGAGCGGCTCCAGCAGGCCAAGATCTACCTCAACACACCGGACCTTTTTGCCTGGACCATGGCCATCCTCCTGCTGAGTTTTCTGACAGAGAAGGTGTTCCTGGCCCTGCTCCGCCTGCTCTTCGGACAGCTGACCCGCATGCCCGTCCAGCCTGCGGAAAGCGCGATGTCCCCAGAGACGAAAAAAGACGCCGGCATCCTGCCGGCGCCCTCGCTGCGTCTGTCTTCTCTTTATAAAACATACGGCGATACTGTCGCCCTGGACAGCCTGTCCGCGGAAGCGCCCGCGGGTGTCGTCAGCTGTGTCATGGGGCCCTCCGGCGCCGGCAAGACCACGCTCCTGCGCCTCATCGCGGGCCTGGAACAGCCGGACAGCGGAACGATCACGCGTCTCCCGGAGGCCGCCTCCGCCGCGCCTCTCTCCATGGTATTTCAGGAGGACCGCCTGGTGGAGGATCTCTCCGTCCTCTCCAACCTGCGTCTCACCTCTCCTTCGCTCACGGAGGAGCGCGCCTCACAGGCGCTCCGTTCCATGGATCTGCCCGGGGAACTCCTGCATCGCCCCGTGCGCACCCTCTCCGGCGGCATGAAAAGGCGCGTCTCTCTGCTCAGGGCCCTGCTGACCGACAGCCGGCTCCTGCTCCTGGATGAGCCTTTCACCGGTCTCGACGACCGGACCAGGGAGATCGTCCTGCACGGGCTCCCCGCGCTGGCGGAGGACCGCACCGTCCTCCTGGTCACCCACGATCCCGCCGATGCGGCAGCGCTGCATGCGCCGGTGATCAGTCTGTGATCACAGCGTGCCCGCATTCAGCGCGTCAAGTCTCTCCTGCACGTCCTGCCTGAACTGCGTCCAGGCGTCCTCATTCTGCACGAAGTAGCGGGGGCAGTCCTTACCCGTGACATCATAGTGCCGGATCACATCCTTCGAAGTGATTCCTCTGTCCTTGCACAGCCACGCCGTGAGCCTCACCAGCGAGTCATACGTGGCGTCGTTGAACTTGCCCGTCTCATCGGGATGGCAGCATTCTATGGAGATAGTGTCGCTGTTGCGCTCGTTAGAAGCGTAGGCCACTTCGTCGCAGGGAATGCACTGGATGATCTCCCCGTCCAGTCCGATGACGAAATGACTGCTCACGTCATTCTCTCCCGTGTCCTTCAGATTCTCGAAATAATTGCGGTTGGCCTGGGCTGTCGAGCCCGGATTGGCTGTATAGTGGACCACGATCCCGTTCACCTCTGTCAGAGGGATCTGGGGCCTGGAGTGCTCATTCGGTGTCAGCAGCTGGACGTCGATGCCGGGTGCCCCGTACCACCTGTCCTGCTCATTCTCTGTTTCCTGCATATCCTCTGCTCCCTGCTGCGGGGTCCCCGCCTCTTCCGTTCCCGGTACCGTCAGGAAAGGGATCCTGATCCTGCCGCCGAGCCTGCGCACCGCCAGGAAGAGCAGCGCCAGGACAGCGATCACCGCTGCGGCCCTGAGGAGCAGGCCGCGTATCCCGCCTCTCCTCCTGCGCCTTCTCCTGCGGGAGGAACGGCGCCTCACCATCAAGCCCGCAGACGGACGCGGGGGCCTGCTGCGCTCCGCGTTCCCTCGTGCGGCTCCGGCAGTTCCCGCTGTCCGGGATGCCCCTGCCGTCCGGGATGCCCGCGCAGAGCCTGTTCTCTGCCGTTTCTGCGTATCGTCCCTGCGGCGCCTCACGGGCGCCTCCGGTTCTTCACAGTCCTCGAGAAACTGTTCATAAGCTATCCTGTTTTCCGGATCTTCCAGCCAGTCCTGCATTCTATCCGCCTTCTCTCAACGTTGTTCATCTGTATCCAGTATCCGTTCTACTATAACAGAGTACCATATGCCCGTGGGGCGAAATCGAAATTCTTTATGAAAAAACTATAACCGACCGGTTCCTCCGTCCCAACTTTCCATTTTGACCCGGATGTGATATCATCAGATGACCCGCGGCCGCAGATCCTGTGCGGTCCGCCGCTGCGGGACCAGGCCCCGTATCATGTCCGGCCGCCCCGCGGCGGCACAGGAAAGGATCGCTCCCCATGTCAGCTACTCAGAACAAAAGATTCCTGGATACCGGTCCGGGCGTTGTATGCGCAGCCATATTTGCCAACTTTCTCTGGGCAAGCGCCTCCCCCTGCATCAAGCTCGGTTATCAGTTCTTTCAGATCCCCGCTTCGGAGACCATGAGCATCATCCTGTTCGCCGGAATGCGGTTCTTCATCGCCGGCATCCTGGTGATCCTGTCCGGAAGCCTCATGCAGCGACGGCTCCTGGTGCCCCGGAGGGACAGCACACACAGGGTCATCATCCTGGCGCTGGCCCAGACGGTGATCCAGTATGTCCTCTTCTACATGGGCCTGTCCACCGCCCCCGGTTATAAGGGGTCCATCACCAGCCCGGCCAACGTCTTTTTTGCCGTCCTGCTGTCCACGCTCGTGCTGCGGCAGGAGAAACTGACCTTGCGCAAGTTCCTGGGCTGTGTTGTGGGTTTTGCGGGCGTCATTCTGGTCAATCTGGACCAGATCCTCGTGGGCAGTGCCGCGGGCAGTACGTTTCACATCAGCGGCGAGGGATTCCTGATCCTGTCCACCTTCTCCAATGCGTGCAGCGCTGTCCTGATCAAGCGCTTCTCCCAGGAGGACGACCCGGTGACACTCAGCGGCTATCAGTTCTCGCTGGGCGGCCTGATCATGATCGCGATCGGTCTCCTCGGGGGAGGCTCCGTGCATCCCTCCGGGACGCAGTCCTGGCTGATCCTCCTGTACCTGGCCTTCATCTCCGCTGCGGCCTACACCGTCTGGTCCCTGCTCCTGCAGCGCCATCCGGTCTCGAAGATCACGATCTTCACCTTCACGAATCCGATCTTTGGCGTGTTCCTGTCAGCCTGGCTGCTCGGAGAAGGCGCTCAGTTCGATCTGCCGCGGGTCATCGCCGCCCTGGTGCTGGTCACTGCGGGCATCCTGCTGGTCAACGCGCAGAGCGAGTGACAGACTGAGTGCTCACTGCATCTCCTGACATCCCGTCCACGCATGGCTGTCAGATCCGGCAATGAGCCATGCCGACAGGTTCGACAACTTCGTTCGCACATAAGGAAGCCCCGGAGATCTGCTGCAGATCTCCGGGGCTTGCTGTCTGAAGCCTTAATAAGCCTGTCGGGCTCAGCGCTCGCTGTAAGGCATCAGGGCCACGTGACGGGCTCTCTTGATGGCCGTGGTGAGCGCGGTCTGGTGTGTGGAGCAGGTGCCGGTGATCCTTCTGGGAAGGATCTTGCCGCTCTCGGACACGTACTTGCGGA
>CAMOJW010000160.1 GCA_946617225.1 uncultured Lachnospiraceae bacterium | reverse complement strand
GGCGCCGGAGGAGGCGGTCTACCCGGAGCCTCTGGCAGCTGCCGTGGAGATCACCAGCCAGGTGCATATCGATCCCTCCCTGAATGCCGCCGTGATCGGGGACGGACGGCTGGGCTTCATGATCGCGCAGGTACTGGCTCAGACCGGGATCGATCTGACGGTGATCGGGAGACACCCGGATAAACTCCAATTGTTCAGCCCTTTTGCGCGGACGGAACTGGAGTCCGCCTATTACGAGGACGTCTATGATGACCAGGTCTGGGCATATCGTTCCCTGCGGCCGCTGACAGCGGAGGAGTGCTTCGAATATGTGGTGGACGCCTCGGGCGCCCCGTCGGGATTCGAGCTGGCTCTGGGCATCGTGAGAAAAATGGGCACCCTCATCCTCAAGAGCACCTACGCGGGCGGCACTGTCGTGGATCTCTCGGTCATCCCGGTGAACGAGATCACGGTGGTGGGGAGCAGGTGCGGACCCTTCGAGCCCGCACTGAAGCTTCTGAAGGAGGGCAGAGTGCAGTTCCCGCCCGTGGATCTGTACCCTCTGGAGGCCTACGAGGAGGCTTTTGCCTCCGGGGCGTTCAAGGCAGGGTTTACTATGTGATCTTTCAGCGCCGTGCGGCCGGGAGCCGGGCGCTGAACGGAAATAAAACATCAAAACAGGAGAGATGAGACATGAGATCAGGTATCACAGCAGATGATCTGCAGAAGTTCGAGCGAAGCTTTGACGCGGACAGGGCCAACAGAGTGGCCATGAACGCGGTCACCGCGGAGGGGATCCACGGCGCCGCCAAAAACTATGCCGTACGGCAGAACAACCCCCACACCTTCAGCATCGAGGTGGATTCCGGCGATGTATGCAACCAGAGGCAGTCGGGCAGGTGCTGGATGTTTGCGGCGCTCAACGTGATGCGGCTGGATCTGATGAGCAGACTGAACCTGGACAATATGGAGCTGTCTCAGAACTATCCGCTCTTCTATGACAAACTGGAGAAATCCAACTACTTCCTGGAAAACATCCTGGACACGCTGGACGAGCCCCTGGAAGGCCGCGTCGTGAGCTATCTGCTGATGGCCCCCGTGGGGGACGGCGGACAGTGGGACATGTTCCGCAGCCTGGTGGAGAAATACGGCGTAGTTCCCCAGTCGGTGATGCCGGACACAGCGGTCTCCAAATCGACCATGGAGCTTCGGAAATACCTGACCTGCAAGCTTCGCGAATACGCCTGTGAACTGCGGACGGCCCATGAGGCTGGCGAGGATATGAACGCCCTGCGCGCGCGCAAGGACGCCATGATGGAGACGGTCTACCGGATGCTCTGCATCGCGCTGGGCAAGCCGCCGGTACGCTTCACCTGGGAGACCCGCGACAAGGACGATAAGTTCATCCGCATCTCCGATATCACTCCGCAGGATTTCTTCCGGCAGTACATCGGCTGGGAACTGGAGGACATGGTCACGGTCATCAACGCACCCACTGCGGACAAGCCTTACGGCAAGACCTATACCGTGCGCTGCCTGGGCAACGTGCGGGACGGCGCATACCCGGTCAAGTACCTCAACCTGCCCATGGATGACCTGAGGGATCTGGCCATCCGTCAGCTGAAGGACGGCAGGACGGTCTGGTTCGGCAGCGACGTGGGCCAGTTCTCGGACCGCAAGGGCGGATATCTGACCATGGATGCCATCGATGTGCAGGACCTGTTCTCCACGCAGTTTCCCCTCACCAAGGCCCAGCGTCTGGACTACGACGAGAGCCTCATGACCCACGCCATGGTCATCACCGGCGTCGATCTGGATGAGAATGACCGCCCGATCCGCTGGAAGGTGGAGAACAGCTGGGGCAAGGATGTCGGCAAGGACGGCTACTTCGTCATGGACGATGCCTGGTTCGGCGAGTTCGCCTATCAGATCCTTCTGGACAGGAAATATTTCAGCCCTGAGCAGGCAGCTGCCTTCGATCAGGAACCGGTCATGCTGCAGCCCTGGGATCCCATGGGAAGTCTGGCAGTAGTGGAGTGATCGAATGAGCAGGCGTGCACCTGATTTTCAACAGATCCGGATGCTGCTCCAGGCGGTACAGAAGCTGGATGAGGATCTGGAGCAGATCTTCCGGGACGAAGCTGCGCAGGAAGCGCAGCTTCGTCTGTCATGCGCGGAATCTTCCCGGGAGCAGGCCGTGGAGCAGCTCTCACAGATACCTCTGGAGGAACTGCGCACCGCCCGGTCAGGGATCCGCACCGGAGTCCTGGAACAGGCCGGGTACCGCACTCTGCTGGACCTCTACCGTGAACGGGACTACAGACTGCTGCAGGTGGACGGGATAGGCGAGAAGCAGGTCAGCGCCATCCGCGCTCTCCTGGAAGAGTTCATCCTGCAGCTGTCGCAGCATGCCAGGCTCCGGATCGACCCCGGAACGGCTGCGGGCCAGGCCATGATCGCGGAAGCGGCCCGCTATCTGAAAGCGCAGCCGGTCAGACAGGACGCTGCGGTGATGCGGGAGGATCTCCATGACTATGTGCAGGGCCTCACGGAGAGCGTGGTGATCCGGGGCAGGCTGCGGTGGCTGTTCTCCCGCAGGGAGACCAGGGAGAGGACCATCCTCGCGGTGGCCGAACTGACG
Organism: uncultured Lachnospiraceae bacterium; assembly: GCA_946617225.1. GTDB lineage: Bacteria > Bacillota > Clostridia > Lachnospirales > Lachnospiraceae > CAG-791. The sequence continues at coordinate 2,469 of CAMOJW010000160.1, read as the reverse complement.
GCTTTCTGCAGAGGGCCCGAGTTCGCGAGGGCCAGACGCTTTGTGGATCTCTATGCCGCAGCCAAGGCCGTCACACAGGAAGAGGCGGTCACGGATTATCGCCGGAACAACGCGGCCTATTATGCCCTGCTGGAGAATCTGACAGGGATCACCGTCCCCCAGGAGATGCTCTACAGCAGCATCCCTGCGCGGCTGGCGGCGCAGATCAATGCCGTCCAGCCCGATCTGCGGGGATTCAAGGGGAATCTGCGCGCGTATCAGGCTTTTGGCGTCCGCTATATCCTGACGCAGAAGCGTGTCCTGCTGGGAGATGAGATGGGACTGGGCAAGACCATCCAGGGCATCGCCGCCATGGTGCATCTCGAGGCGGAGACCCCGGGCAGCCGTTTTCTCGTGGTGTGCCCTGCCAGCGTCATGGTCAACTGGTGCCGGGAGATCGGGCGGTTCAGTCATCTGCACGTCTGTCTGCTCCACGGCCAGTTTCTGGACGATGCTTTTGAGGAGTGGCTGGACCGTGCCGGTGTGGCAGTCACCAACTATGAGAGCATGGGCAAGCTGGTCGGGCGGATCGACGGGCAGATGAAACTGTCCATGCTGGTCATCGACGAGGCGCACTACATCAAGAACCCGGAGGCGCAGAGGACGCGCCACATCCATGCGCTGGAAGAGGAGTCTGAGCGGATCCTGCTGATGAGCGGGACGCCTCTGGAGAACCGGGTCGCCGAGATGTGTGAACTGATCGGTTTTGTCAGGCCGGACCTGGTCCCGCAGATCCGGGAGAGCGCCGCCATCCGTCACGCAGACGCCTTCCGGGAACTGCTGGCACCGGTCTATCTGCGCCGTCGCAGGGACCAGGTGCTGGAGGAACTGCCCCCGCTGACCGAAGAGTCGGAGTGGTGCACCATGACGCCGGAAGATACACAGGCCTACGTCCTGCAGGTGGCAGCATCGAATTTCCAGGGAATGCGGCGCGTCTCTTTCCTGCAGGAGGATCCCCACACATCTTCCAAGGCTGCCCGTCTCCTGGAGCTGTGCAGGGAGGCCGCTGAGGAGGGCAGGAAGATCCTCGTCTACTCCTATTTCCGGGAGACGATCCGGAAGGTGCGGGACCTTCTGAAAGAGGTGGCAGAAGAGCCGGACAACGGCGGCCGGTACTGCGGTGAGATCACCGGCAGCACACCGGCGGACGAGCGGCAGGCCATCGTCGACCGTTTCACGGAGGCGCTCGACGGGAGCATCCTCCTGTGCCAGGTGCAGGCCGGCGGGACCGGTCTCAACATCCAGGCGGCCAGCGTGATCTTCTTCTGCGAGCCGCAGATCAAACCTTCCCTGACCCGGCAGGCCATCTCCAGGGCTTTTCGCATGGGGCAGGCGCAGAATGTCCTCGTGTATCATCTCCTGTGTGAGGGCACGGTGGACGAGGCCGTCATGCAGATCCTGCAGGGCAAGGAGGAGGAGTTTGACCTGTATGCCGACGAATCGGTCATGGGCGACGCGGCGGACGCGCTGCCCGACCGCGCATGGATCCAGGAGGTCATAGAGCGCGAGCACCAGAGGTATCTGCCGGCGGTGATCAACTGACGACCGGGCGCCTTACGCAGCAGACAGGCAGCAGAAAAAGCAACAGAAAAAGAGAGTACAGCACAGACGTGCAGTACTCTCTTTTTTACACCGGATCCATATCAGGTCCCGCAGGGGACCTCACAGGCGAACCTCAGCCTCAGCCTCAGCCCTCAGCGATAGCGCCGACAGGGCAAGCGGACTCGCAGGCACCGCAGTCGATGCAGGTATCCGCATCGATCTCATAGTGCTCGTCGCCCTGAGCGATAGCTTCCACAGGACATGATGCAGCACAGGTTCCGCAGCTGATGCAATTCTCATCGATAACTCTTGCCATTGTTGTTTTCCTCCATAAGATCTGTGTGATTGGTTTGTTCAGGGAAGTTAGGCTAATATAACTTTCCTTATAGAATGAACTCTGCCACAGGACCCGCATAAAGCGGGCCTGTGGCGAGATTCATTAACATTAATGAGGCGGGTCTATAATGAGGAACTATGCCTCACACCCACTGGTTTATTCCTCGTTGTACAGGGCACCGAGTTTGGACAGGTATTCGAACTTGGCCTTGGCGTTGGCTTCGTTCTCCGCATACATGGCCTCTGCCTTGGCAGGGTTCGCTTTCTTCAGGGAAGCGTAGCGGACTTCGCCGCCCAGGAATGCCTGGTAATCGCCTTCCGGAGCCTTGCTGTCGAGGTAGAATTTCTTCTTGCCGCCGGCAGGGTTGAAGCGGAACAGGTTCCAGTAACCGGTGGTCACAGCCAGCTTCTCCTCATCCTGGACCTTGGCCATACCCTTGCGGATGCCGTGGTTGATGCAGGGAGCGTAAGCGATGATCAGGGACGGGCCCGGATATGCCTCAGCCTCAGCGATCGCCTTGATGCACTGATTCCTGTCAGCGCCCATGGAGA
>CAMOJW010000159.1 GCA_946617225.1 uncultured Lachnospiraceae bacterium | reverse complement strand
CCCTGAAGCGCTTCAAGGACGACGTCAAGGAAGTCCGCGAAGGCTTCGAATGCGGCCTGGTGTTCGAAGGATTCGACAAGATGCAGGTCGGCGATATCGTCGAGGCCTATGACCTTGTGGAGGTCCCCAGGACCTGAGCGCGGGATCTGTCCGGGAGGAACGTACATTGACAGGATGCCCGCAGCGGTGAGCCGCCGCGGGCATCTCACGCTTATGAAGAGCGGGCAGATCTATGCAATACAGTGAGCGCATAAGCGCTGCGAGGTAGTCATTATGAGAAAAAACAGCGTCAAGAACCGCAGGATCAATGAAGAGGTCCAGAGGACCCTGGGGGAGATCATCAGGGGCGGTATCAAGGACCCCCGCGTGAGTCCCCTGACCAGCGTCACCGATGTGGAAGTGGCGCCGGATCTCAAATCCTGCCGTGTGAGGATCAGCGTCTACGGGGACGCCGACAAACTCGAAGAGACCATGCAGGGCCTTCGGAGCGCCTCCGGTTATATCCGCGGCGAGCTGGCCAGGCGCGTCAACCTGCGCCACACGCCTGAACTCCGGTTCATCGGCGACGACTCCATCGCCTACGGCGTGGAGATGTCCCACAGGATCGACGAGGTCACGGCCCTGGACAGACAGGCCGAGGAACTGCGCGGCGGCCCTGCGGCGCCGGACGAGACGGAAGAGTGACAGGAGTGACAGCCGGATGAATATGGATCTTATGGAGATCGCGGCAGGAGCCGCAAGAGTCGCAGTGAGCGGACATATCCATCCCGACGGCGACTGTGTGGGGAGCTGTGTGGCGGCGGCCCTTTACCTGGAGAAAGCGTGCCCCGGACTGAGGGCGGATGTTTTTCTCGATGAGGTGCCCCGGGAACTGATGCAGCATGTGCCCCATGCGGACAGGATCCGGACGGACGCGGAGCAGGAGACGGGCAGCTATGACCTGTTTCTGTGCCTGGATACAGCCCCGGACAGACTGGGAGAGGCCAGGAGACTGTTCGACAGCGCCGCCCGCACCTGCAATATCGATCATCACATCTCCAACAGAGGAGACGGGATGATCAATGTGGTCGATCCCTCGGCGGGCAGTGCCTGTGAGGTGCTGTACCGGCTGCTGGATCCCGCTCTGGTGGACAGGGAGATCGCCATCGCCCTGTACATAGGGATCGTGACGGACACCGGCGTCTTCCGGTATTCCAATACGTCCCCGGAGACTCTGCGCACGGCGGCGTCTCTGCTGGAGTATGATTTTGATTTCTCCTCCATCGTGAGGGACGTCTTCTATGCCAGGACCCGCGCCCAGCACAGGCTGATGGGGATGGCGCTGTCCCAGATGGATCTGCGCCTGAACGGGATGTTCGCCTGCTGCAGTCTCCCCCTGAGCGTGCAGCAGAGCGTCGGCGCACAGACCTCCGATCTCGACGGGATCAGTGCCCAGATGGCCCTGACCCGGGGCGTGGACTGCGCGGTCCTCGCGGGCGAACTGCCCACGGGAGAGTGGAAGTGCAGCCTCCGCTCCAACGGCAGGACGGATGTATCCGCCATCGCGGCGAGTTTCGGCGGAGGCGGGCACAGGAGAGCTGCCGGCTGCACAGTGCGGGGCGATGTCCATGACATCCTGCTGGAGATGGAGTGCCTGGCAGCGAACCAGGCGGCGGCCGGACTGACAGTCTGAAGGACAGACGTCCGGGAGAACAGGACGGAGAGTGCGGAGAGACCCATGTACGACGGGATGATCACGATCTATAAAGAGGCCGGATATACCTCCTCCGACGTGGTGGCGAGGCTCCGGGGGATCCTCCACATGAGAAAGATCGGCCACACGGGGACCCTGGACCCGGCCGCGGAGGGCGTTCTGCCCGTATGCCTCGGCAGCGCCACCCGGCTGTGCGATCTCATCGCGGACCGGGACAAGGAATATGAAGCGGTGCTGCGGCTGGGGACCACCACCGACACCGAGGATATGACCGGTCAGGTCCTGACCCGGCTCACTGACAGCGAGGTCAGGGAGAGGGTGACAGACGAGGCTCTGCGGGAGGCCGCGGGACGGTTCGTCGGTCCGTACGACCAAATCCCTCCCATGTACGCCGCCATCAAGATAGGCGGGAAGAAACTCTATGAACTGGCCAGGCAGGGACGGACCGTCGAGAGACAGCCCCGGCACGTGCAGATTCATGCGCTGGAGGTCGTCTCGACAGCTCTCCCGCTGGCTTCTCTCCGCGTGCGATGCTCCAAAGGCACCTACATCCGCTCCCTGTGCAGGGACATCGGAGATTCCCTGGGTGTGGGCGGCTGCATGGAGCACCTGCTACGCACCAGAGTGGGGACGTTCACGCTGGATGAGGCGCTGCGCCTGGACGAAGTGGAGCAGATGGCACACGACGCTCCGGAGAGACTGCGGGCCATGATCCGGCCCGTGGACAGTTTCTTCGGAGATGCGCCGGCGCTCATCGTCCATCCGGAGGCCATGAAATACCTCCTCAACGGAAACGCCCTTTTTGAGGAGCAGGTGCAGGCCCCGGACGGACAGGAAGAGATCCGAAGAGGAGAGAGGGTGCGGCTCTATGATACGGAAGGTACTTTTTACGCCCTGTATCGACGCAGCGGAGGAGACCGGCTGATACCGGAGCAGATGTTCCTGCCTCGGGACCGGAAACAACACGAATAGAAGGAGCAGCGGTTTGCAGATCATATCAGGGACCAAAGATTTTCAGCTCGGGAGTCCGGCCGCAGTCGCCATCGGCAAGTTCGACGGCGTCCACCTGGGGCATCAGAAGCTCCTGCATGAGCTGATCAGGAGAAAAGAACAGGGCCTTTCCGCGGCCATACTGACCTTCCATCCGGGACCGGAGATCTTCTTCGGGATCGGCGACGGCAAGGTGCTGACCACCGAGGAGGAGAAGCGCAGGGTCTTCCGGGAACTGGGCATAGACGTTCTCATAGAGTACCCCTTTGACAGGGATACGGCGGATACGCCGCCCGAGGATTTTGTCCGCAGGATCCTGCGGGAACAGATGCGGGCCGAGTACGTCGCCGCGGGACCGGACCTCTCCTACGGGAGGCGGGGCAAGGGCGATTTTGCCCTGCTGCACGCCATCAGCCGGGAGGACGGATTTGAAGCGGAGTGCATCGAAAAGCTCCGCATCGAAGGCAAGGCGGTGAGTTCCACCCGGATCCGCGGTCTGCTGCGGGAGGGCGATATGGAAGGCGTCACCCGCTGCATGGGGCGCCCCTACAGCATCATGGGCAGGATCCGCCACGGCAGGGAGATCGGCCACAGGATAGGCATCCCCACGATCAATCAGATCCCCGGGGAGGAGAAGCTCCTGCCCCCCAGAGGCGTCTACTATGCGCTTGTGAACGTGGACGGCAGATCTTATCCGGGCATGACCAATGTCGGCGTCAAGCCCACCGTCTCCGGCAGCGGCGTCACCACGGCGGAGACCCATCTCCTGGATTTCGATGGCGACCTCTACGGCAGGGACGTGGAGACCCAGCTCCTGCATTTCCGCAGGCCTGAGCAGCGCTTCGGGAGCCTGGAGGAACTGCAGGCGGCCATACAGGAGGACATCCGGGTGGGAAGACAGCTGTTTGACTGGCAACCCCAGACAGCGCAGAAAAACCCGGAATACCGGATAAAGTTTTGATTTACAATGCCACCGACATATGCTATGATTTCAATGTTGTGCTAATACCGATACTCCGGAAACGGCCACTCCGACCCTTCCCTGGTATCCGGCGGATCACGACAGGCGTGCGGGCAACAGGGCCCGGCGCGGCAGATCGAAAGGAGAGAAGCAATGATCAGCAAAGAGAAGAAGACAGACATCATCAAACAGTTCCAGAGATTCGAAGGCGACACCGGTTCACCGGAGGTCCAGATCGCGATTCTCACTTCCAGGATCCGCGAGCTCACCGATCACATCAAGAAGAATCCGAAAGATCACCACTCCGGCAGAGGCCTTCTGATGCTCGTCGGTAAGAGGAGAGGCCTTCTGGACTATCTGAAGCAGAAAGACATCAACCGTTATCGTACTCTGATCGAGCAGCTCGGTATCAGAAAGTAATTTATATCATTACGTCAGCTGAGAGACGGCCAGGACCGCTGTTCGGTCTCGCCGTCTCTTGTGCGTCCGTCATTCTGTGACGGAAGGAGATAGAGAAGAAGAGAAGAAGGGAAAAGGAAAGAACCATTATGTACAAAACTTACTCCATGGAACTCGCAGGAAGGACACTCAGCATCGACATCGGCCGTGTCGGCAAGCAGGCCGGCGGCTGCGCCTTCATGCACTACGGCGACACCACCCTGCTCTGCACAGCAACTGCTTCCGCTTCCCCCCGCGACGGGATCGATTTCTTCCCCCTGAGCGTGGAGTACAGCGAGAAGTTCTATGCTGTGGGCAAGATCCCCGGCGGTTTCAACAAGAGAGAGGGCAGACCCAGTGAGAACGCGATCCTGACCAGCCGTGTCATCGACCGTCCCATGCGTCCTCTGTTCCCCAAGGATATGCGCAATGACGTGACCCTCGAGGCCATGGTCATGAGCGTGGATCCCGCCTGCCGTCCCGAGCTGGTAGCCATGATCGGCGCTTCGATCGCCACCTCCATCTCGGACATCCCCTTCGCGGGCCCCTGCGCCGCCACACAGGTAGGCATGGTGAACGGCGAGATGATCATCAATCCCTCCCAGGAGCAGTGGGACAAGGGCGACCTCAAGCTGACCGTCGCTTCCACCGCCGACAAGGTCATCATGATCGAAGCCGGCGCCAACGAGATCCCGGAATCCGACATGATCCGCTGCATCTATGAGGCGGACGCCGTCAACAAGAAGATCATCGAGTTCATCAACGGCATCGTCGCCGAGTGCGGCAAGCCCAAGAGAGAATACGTCAGCTGCGCCATCCCCGAGGAGCTGTTCGCGGCGATCCGCGAGGTCGTGCCTCCGGCGGAGATGGAAGACGCCGTCTTCACCGATGACAAGCAGACCAGAGAGAACAATGTGGCCGCCTTCACCGAGAGGCTGAAAGAGGCTTTCGCTGACAAGCCCGAGTGGCTGGCCATCCTGGATGAGGCTGTCTATCAGTATGAGAAGAAGACCATCCGCAAGATGATCCTGAAGGACCACAAGCGTCCCGACGGCAGA
>CAMOJW010000158.1 GCA_946617225.1 uncultured Lachnospiraceae bacterium | reverse complement strand
GGCATTCGAGATATCAGTGTGACTGGAGTTCAGACGTGTGCTCTTCCGATCTTCCGTGGTGGACAAAACGATGACAGAGGTCATTCCCCTCCTCCGGAGGCACGATCTTCCGGAGCTCCCGCTCCACTTTGCCCGGTTCCTTCACGCCGTCCACAAGACCGATCAGGTTGCTGAGGCGGATACAGTGGGTGTCCGTGACGATCGCAGGCTTGCCGTAGACGTCGCCGAGGATGAGGTTGGCGCTTTTTCTCCCCACGCCGGGGAGCGCCAGCAGTTCCTCCATGGTGTCGGGCACGACATCGCCGTACTTTTCATGAAGTACCTTCATGCAGGCGGAGATGTCCCTTGCCTTGCTCCTGCCGAGCCCGCAGGGCCGCACGATGGCCTCGATCTCCGCCGGATCCGCCTCCGCCAGTGCCTCCACCGTGGGGAACTTCTCGTACAGTTTGGGGGTAGTCAGATCCACCCGTGCGTCCGTGCACTGTGCCGCGAGCCGCACGCTGACGAGCAGCTGCCAGGCGTCCCTGTAATCCAGAGTGCACTCCGCCAGCGGATACTCCCGCTTCAGGCGCTCGATGACTTCCAGCGCAAGCACTTTCTTCTGTTCTTCTCCCTGCAGAGACATCTGTTTCCTCCCCTGTGTGCGGATCAGCCGCGGATCATCGCCCGGATATCCCATACCAAAACGGAGCCCCTGCCCGGTTCCGTCGAGCGGCAGGCAGAGGCCCCGATCCCTATCGGTCTGTGATCACGCGTTGGTGTAGTTGTCGAAATAGCCCTGGACCAGGACGACCGGTGTTCCCTTGTCGCCGGACCCGCTGGTCAGGTCGCACAGGGATCCGATCAGGTCGGTCAGCTGACGGGGCGTCGTGCCCTGGGATGCCATGCTGCCCTTGAGGTCGGCGTCCTTCTGGCGGATGCTCTCGGAGATCGCCTCGCGCAGCGCCTCTCCGGACAGATCCTTGAAATCGTTGTCCGCCAGGTATTTGAGCTTCAGCTCATTGGGCGTCCCGATCAGGCCGCTGGTATAGAACGGGGAGACCACCGGATCGGCCAGTTCCCAGATCTTGCCCTGCGGATCCTTGAACGCGCCGTCCCCGTAGACCATGACTTCCACATGCTTGCCGGTGGCCTGAAGGATCTTGGCCTGGATGGCCAGGACCAGGTCGTGGCTGTCCCTGGGGAAGAGTTTGATCTTATCTTCGGTGGATTTGTTGGATCCGAGCAGACCGTAGAGCTCATTGCAGCCGCTGCCGTTCACCGGCGCGTTCATGATCTCGTCGAGGCTGCAGACTTTCTTGGCGCCGGCAGCCAGAAGGATCCTCTTGGTGCGCGCGCGCGTGTGGATATCACAGTTCAGGATATGATCGGTGTAATCCAGGATCGCCCTGGGCTGGTTGGCAAAGATGATCTCCGCCTCCGCGCCGCAGCTGCGGATCAGGTCGCCGTAGTATCCCACATAATCGACGCCCGTGAACTCATGCGGGTTGACGCCGAAGAGTTCCCTGTATCTCTCCAGAGTGAGGACATCGCTGTAGGGATTGATCCCCGCTGCGTCGATCTTGTCCAGGCTCACCAGCTCGTTGCCCACTTCGTCCGAAGGATAGCTGAGCATGAGGACGATCTTTCTGGCGCCCATGGCGATGCCGCGCAGACAGATGGCAAAACGGTTCCTCGAAAGGATGGGGAAGATCACGCCGATGGTACCGCCTCCCAGTTTGGCTCTGACGTCTGCGGCGATATCCTGTACCGTGCAGTAATTGCCCTGTGAACGGGCTACGATGGATTCCGTGACAGCGATGACGTCTCTGTCCCTGAGTTCGAAGCCCTCGCTCTCAGCCGCCTGCAGCACGCTCTCCGTGACGATGGTGCTGAGGTCGTCTCCCTGCCGGATGATAGGGCAGCGGATCCCTCTCGAGACTGTGCCGACTCTGCGCTCTGTTGCTTTCATAGTTGCCCTCCTGATCATTTAATGCCGTTCAAAAACAGATGTGCAGCTTTTGAACGCTACCCTCATGATTATATGTTTATCCCTGCCTGAACGCAAGAAAAAAACGCTCTGTCCCGGGCGGGACAGAGCGTTCATGTCACCCTTCAGGCACATCCGGCTCCGGCAGCGGAGAGATCGCCGCTGTCAGGGATACAGGATCAATAGTTGTCGGCCTTGAGTTCGAAATAGGCCTGCGGATGATCGCAGACAGGACATACGTCGGGGGCGGAAGGGCCGACGACGATATGGCCGCAGTTGGAACACTGCCAGATCCTGTCTCCGTCTCTGGAGAATACCAGACCGCCCTCGATGTTGGCGATCAGCTGGCGATAGCGCTCCTCGTGCTCCTTCTCGATGGCCGCGACCTTCTCGAAGAGATCGGCGATGTCGTTGAAGCCCTCTTCGCGGGCAGTCTTGGCAAAGCCGGGATACATCTCTGTCCACTCCTCGTGCTCGCCTTCAGCCGCGATCTCCAGGTTCTCCACGGTGCTGTGGACACCTTCCAGGATCTTGTACCAGATCTTGGCGTGCTCCTTCTCGTTGCCTGCGGTCTCCTCAAAGATCTTGGCGATCTGGACATAGCCGTCCTTCTTGGCCTTGGCGGCAAAATAGGTGTATTTGTTCCTGGCCTGTGACTCGCCGGCAAAAGCAGTCATCAGGTTCTCGAATGTCTGGGTGCCGGTAAGTCCTTTGCCCATTTTCTGATACATATCAGCCATTAGTGTAGACCTCCTTCTGAAAATCTGGTAAAATGAAGTGTAGCGCCTGAGGTGCAGAGCTCTGTTCTCTGCAGCAGCCTCCGCCATGCAGCTATTATACCATGTACTGCTCATACGTGACAATCCCACCCCGCTGAGCGCAGCCGGCGGAAGCAATGTTGAGATCATTTGTGACGTTCTCTTTGATGCGGGGCCCGCTATAATGGACCCATAAAATACCAGCATCAGAGAGAAGACCGACGGAGCAGACCCGTTCCACCGTGACGGCCCGTTGGTGCAGCCCGCTCCTGCGGACTGGCTGAACACAATGGAGGTATAAATGAAGTATAAGAGTGTATGTGCCCGCCTCAGACTGAGGCTACTGCCGGTCCTTCTGGCAGCCTCCCTCGTCCAGGCACCCCTGGCGGTCTGTGCTTCTGAAGACAGTACCGCTAACGTGGTGACTGAACCGGCCACTGAAACTACAACTGAAAAGAAAGCAGCTGCCAAATCAGAACCGGCACCGGAACCCGATCCGGCTCCCGCTGAGCCCGCTCCTGCTCCCGAACCGACGCCCGCTCCGGATCCTGCGCCGACACCGGATCCCACCCCTTCTCAGGGGGAGGGCGGAGAGACCCCTTCCGGCAATGAAGGCGGAGAAGGAGGACAGGAAGGCGGCGGACAGCAGACCGGCGGCGATGAAGGCGGCACCGGAGGCGGCAATGAAGGCGGTTCCGGCACGGAGGGTAACGAAGGCAGCGAAGGTACCGGTGGTGAAGGAACGGAAGGCGGCGGATCTGACAGCACTGATCCCACCGACCCGCTTTCCGGAGATGTCGATCCTGCCGGCGGTGATGTGACGGATCCCGAGGGAGAAGTTCCCGAGACGCCCGCCACGTCCGAGGTCCTCGAACCCGAAGAGGAGGAGCTCCCGGAAGGCGCCGAGCTGGCTGAAGGGTACGGCGGTTCCAACGACGCCCTGATCGCCGCACAGCACATCGTCAGCATTCCGCCGGAGATGGAGGATTTTCGCTTCTATTCCGTGAACGGGACCAAAGCCCTCCTTCGGTCGGAAGCCTGGCTCTATGAAAAGAGAGATACCGGTTCCGAGAAGGTCGGTCACGCCGACATGTACAGCACCGTCTTCATCCTGGACCAGAATGACGGCTGGGCTTATGTGGAAACAGCCGACGTGCGCGGTTTTGTCCAGCTGAAAGCTCTCGCCGTCTCCGAAGAGAAGGACGCTCTCCTCAACGACCTGGATGTGCGCAGAGCGAACCTTCAGGAGAAACTGGCACAGATCGATATCCGTATCCAGGCGCAGATGTTCCGGCTCGCGGACAGAGATGATACCGCTGTCGACAGGCTGAACATCCTCAAGGATGCCCTCGCCGCAGAACTGGCAGCCCTTGAACAGGAACCGAACGGCACCGTCACGGCGCTGGTCCCCTGGTACGAGAACGACGCGTTCCTCTATACCCGCGGGACTTCCCTGAAACATATAGCCAACAAGGAATACGCTCTGGCTGCGGCATCCTCTTCCGTCTATGAGACCAGGAGCCTGTCCGCCCGCAAGGTCGGTTCCTTTGCAAAGGGAACTCTCCTGTATATCCTGCAGAAATCAGGTGGCTGGTATTATGTGGAGTCCGGCGATGTGCGCGGCTACGTCCGCTCCTCCGATCTGGAGATCGGCAAATCGGTCACCGCACAGGTCAGGAAAGACAAGGAAGACTCTTTCACTCTGGCCGAGACGCTGGTGGATCCCGCTGACAACCACGCGCTGTATGATTCCACCTTCTCCATCTACGAGGGACACAAAGTCAATCCCATCCGCCGGCAGATCCTGGAACTCGCCGAGAAGAGCATCGGCTGTCCCTATGTCTGGGGCGGCACGGATCTCTACCACGGCGCTGACTGCTCCGGTTTCGTACAGTCCCTGTACAGGGCTTTCGGATACAGTATCCCCCGCGTCGCCTGTGACCAGGCCCGCTGCGGCACCCAGATCCCCGTATCGGATGCCATGCCCGGCGATCTGATCTTCTTTGCCAGAAACGGTTACGTCTATCACGTGGCCATGTACTGGGGTGACGGTGTCACCATCGAAGCCTACAGCAGCGGCCGCGGCATCACCCAGGTGGCCAACGTAACCTCTCGCGACGCGGTGTGGGCGGTGAGGATCCTGGAGTGAGGTTGAAACCACGCAGAGGGAATGCGTAGCAAAGTATTCTATAAATGATTATTAAGAGGGTTGATGCATTTTGGGAATGCATCAACCCTCTGTTTTGTATAGTATTGATGACAATAAGCGTATGATTCTTCTTAACCACCTTCCGATGCAGCTGTCAAGGAACCGGTGTACCTCGCCGGAGGCGTCCTTGACAGCTGCACCGGAAGACGGTGGATGGTTGACAAGGGGCTGTGAAAAAAGAATAGCCCAAAAAAGAAGGACCGCGGGTTCATAAAGA
>CAMOJW010000157.1 GCA_946617225.1 uncultured Lachnospiraceae bacterium | reverse complement strand
GAGGAGGAGATCGAGGCTTACATCGACACGCCGGAGCCCTACGACAAGGCCGGAGCTTACGGGATCCAGGGGGATTTCGGCCTCTATATCCGCCGGATCGACGGAGACTACAACAACGTGGTGGGCCTGCCGGCGGCGAGACTGTACCACGAGATCAGGAGGCTGCTGGAGGAGTGATCGAGGGGAGACATCTATGACGCCTACGCAATTGCTTGCCATCCTGGCCCAGGCGGGCAGGCTTAAGACCAATACGCGCCACTGCTATACGGAACCGGGGAGAAAAGAGAGCGTAGCCGACCACAGCTGGCGGCTGGCACTGATGGCGATGCTCCTCAGGAACGAGCCGGAATTCGCGCCTCTGGACATGGACCGTGTGATCCGCATGTGCCTCATCCATGACCTCGGGGAGTCCTTCACCGGGGATGTGCCGACTTTTGAGAAGACCGGTGATCATGAGCAGGCGGAGCGGCAGGCTTATCGTGACTGGGTGGACAGCTTTCCGTCTCCGGACAGGGAGGAGTGGCTGCAGCTCCTGCGGGAGATGAAGGCCCTTGAGACACCGGAAGCGAAGCTCTATAAAGCACTGGACAATATGGAAGCCGTGATCGCCCACGACGAGTCAGATATCAGCACCTGGCTCCCGCTGGAATACGACCTGCAGCTGACTTACGGCAGAGAGAATGTGGCTTTTTCTCCTTATATGCGGCAGCTGAAGGAAGAGATCGATAAATGGACCCGGGAGAAGATCCGGTCATCCCGGGAAGACTGAACAGGAAATGGCTGAAGGAAAGGAAAAAGGAAAGGAGCAGGAGATGAGAGTTGTCATCGCATCGGATTTTTCGGGATTTCGTCTGAAGGAAGCCGTGAAGGCTCACGTCCTGTCCCTGGGCTATGACCTGGTGGACGTCGGTGCGCAGACGGAGGAGGACACCACGCTCTATTATGAGGCGGCTTCCAGAGCTGCTGAGCTGATCCAGAAGGGCGAAGCGGAGCGCGGGATCGTGATCTGCGGGACCGGCGCCGGCGTCAGCATGATCGCCAACAAGTTCCGCGGCGTGTACGCGGTGGCCTGTGAGAGCGTGTACACAGCGGAGAAGACCTCCCTCATCAACAACGCCAATGTCCTCGCCATGGGCGAGAAAGTCGTGAGCTATGCCATGGGCGCCGAGATGGCGGAGAAGTGGCTGGCCGGACGCTGGTGCGAGGGTTTCGAGGACCAGCGGCGGCTCAACAACGAGCGGGGCTTCGCTAAACTGCAGGAGCTGGAGGCACACTTTTCATGAGGTTCAGCGCATGTGTGACACTGCAGTATGAGACGCCTTTCACGGCTTTTCCTGTTCGGGACTGGAAGGAGGGCCTGGACTGGATGCGGGACATCGGCCTGGACGGGGCGGAGCTCTGTATCAGCCACTATCGGGACCTGGACGTTCCTGCCGTGAAGGAGGAACTGGACAGGCGGGGCCTGGGCTGCTCGACCCTCTCCACCGGGCAGGCGCGGGCTCTGGAGGGGCTGTCCCTGACCGGCGTGTCCCCGGAGATCTGCGGGAAGACGCAGGAACGCTACCGGGAGCACATCGACGCCGCGGCCATCCTCGGGAGCAGGGTGACGATAGGCCTCATGAAGGGCCTCGGCACCCCGGAGACGGCGGACAGAGACCTGCGGGATCTCGCGGAGGCCATGAAGCCTCTCGCCGACTATGCGGACCGGAAGGGCGTCGTGCTGATCCTGGAGGGAATCTGCCGCTATGAGACAGCGCTCCTGAACTCTGCGGAGGAAGTGACGGATTTTATCGTGAACGGGCTGGGCGATCCGCCTTCCGTGGGGGTGCTCTGGGACCTCTTCCATGCGAACATCGAGGACGCGGACCTGTACAGGAGCCTCGCCGTCATGGGGAGGAGGCTGCAGCACGTGCACCTGGCGGACTCCAACCGCATGTTTCCCGGCTACGGGCATATGGACCTGCGGGGGATCCTGCGCGCGGTGCAGGAGTCCGGTTTCGACGGCTACGGGTCCTTTGAGTGCTTCAACCTGCCCTCTCTGGAGACCGTCCTGCGGGAGACCGGTCCGTGGGTGGAGGAGATGCGGGGCTTGCTGCCGCAAGGTGACAGGTGATATGCGTTCACGGGAACTACGGCTGGAATATGTCCATTGACTTAGCCGTACGGCTCATATTATACTGAATGCGTATAGTATTCGCCGTACGGCTTATTTTTTTATCATCGGCCGGGATTTTCGCCGTACGGCTCAGCGATGAGAGGTTATCATGCTTATTACAGATACAGGTTCCTTCGGAACAGCCATCAGGAACAGAAGAAAAGAGCTGGGATACACACAGGCCTTCCTGTCACAGATCAGCGGGTTCAGCGTGAGCTTTCTCTCGGATCTTGAGAATGGGAAGGAGACGGCGGAGCTGGGCAGGGCCCTCCGACTGGCACAGCTGCTGGGCCTGGACTGTCATCTGCAGGCGCGGGAAGAGTTCAGGGGGTTCATGGTTCCGGAAAGCAGAGAGGATGACAGGCTATGAAGCGCTACCTCATTCATATGGAGAGGGAAGGCAGGATGATCCCTGTGGGGGAGATCTGCGGAGAAGATCACCGCACAGCTGTCTTTTCTTATCTGCAAGCTTATCTGCAGCAGCCTGATGCCGTGCCGGTCTCGCTCAGCCTGCCTCTGCAGGAGGAGCCGTTTGCGCCTGAACGGACGCGGAACTTTTTTGAGGGGCTTCTGCCGGAGGGATTCACGAGGCGCAGCGTTGCGCAATGGCTTCGTCTGGGGGAGGAGGACTATCTTTCGATCCTGCACGGGCTGGGCAGGGAGTGCCTGGGAGCTCTGAGAGTCTGTGAGGAAGGGGAACGGACGGAAGCCTCCTATGAGAAGATCACGCGGGAGCAGGTGCGGGCTCTGGCGGCAGAAGGTGCGACGCGTTCCACGGAACTGGTCACGAGATCGCATCTCTCATTGACAGGGGCGTCAGGCAAGGTGGGACTCTACTATGCAGGACAGGAAGGAAACTGGTATCTGCCCAAAGGCTCCGCACCAAGCACACATATCGTGAAACAGAGCCACGTGCGCCTGCAGGAGATCGTGACCAACGAGCAGCTCTGCATGAGGACAGCGGGAAAATGCGGGATCGAGGTCCCGGATTCTTTTATCCTGCGTGCTGCGGAGGGGACAGGAGAAGCGGAGGTGCTGTTCGCGACACAGCGCTACGACCGCGTTTTCGGAAGGGATCCTGAGATGATCGACGGATTGCCCTGTCCGCTCCGCCTGCACCAGGAGGACATGGCACAGGCAATGGGGATCCCTGCAGCCGATGAATATGAACCTGCAGGCGAACAGTATCTGCACCGCATGTTTGACATCCTCAGACTGTACGCGTCTGATCCTGTCCGGGATATGCTCCGGCTGTGGGATCTCATCGTTTTTCATTACCTGGTGGGCAATACGGATGCCCATGTCAAAAACTATTCACTGCTCTATTCCGCCGACGGGCACGCCCTCCGGCTGGCGCCGGCTTATGATATCGTCAGTACAGCCGTCTATGAGAGCAGCACCCGGGAGATGGCGTTCCGGATCGGGGGAGACCTGACCCTCGACCGGATCGACAGGGCTTCCTTCCGAAGAGCGGCGGGAGAGGCCGGGCTCGGCGGCAGGATAGCCCTGCAGCGGTTCGATACGATTGCCATGCGCTTTCGGGATGCCCTGCAGGAATCGGCAGGAGAACTGGAAGAAGAGGGATTTGCCGGTGCGGGCAGGATCGAGGAGAGGATCCTGCGAAACGGTGGGATCACAAGAGTTTGAGGCGATCAGATCCGGACGAACAGGCTGGCGACGGGAGATCTTCGGCGGGGAACAGACATGATATTCGAGGACGTCTATATTTTTCAGGGCAGCGCCGGCTTCGTGCGGGGCGACTTGATCGTGGAGGACGGCCGCATCCGGGAGGTGCGGCTGCGCGAAAAGGCAGATGTTAACGGGCTCTGCAGCAGATCGAATGCGCCGACTGCAGACGGGGATGCCTTTTTGCTGCCCGACCCGGAGGGCACCTATATCCTCCCGGGTCTCGTGGACATCCACACCCACGGGAACAGCGGATATGACTTCTCCGACGGAGATCCGGAGGGACTCCGAAGGGTGGCGCAGTACTGTGGCAGCCACGGTATCACGTCTTTTCTGCCCACATCCATGACCCTCCCCTATGAGAAGCTGGAACAGGTTTTTCGCACGGCGGCGGACTATGCGGCGGAATATGAACGGGAGCAGTCCCTTGCAGCCGGAGGCGCGGCATCAGTGCTTGGGATCCACATGGAAGGCCCGTTTTTCTCTGAAAAGAGAAAAGGCGCACAGAACGCCGCGTGGCTGAGAAGACCGGATCCTGCAGCTTTCCGTTTGCTCCAGGAGGCCTGCGGCGGACTGGTCCGGATCGTGGATATCGTGCCGGAGCTGGAAGGAGCGGAGGGGTTCATCCGGCAGGCCTCGGAGACCTGCCGTGTTTCCATCGCCCATACGGATGCCTCCTATGAGGAGACGCTGGCAGCCGTGAATGCCGGGGCATCCCATGTGACCCATGTCTTCAACGCCATGCCGGGGATCCATCACCGGGGACCGGGCGTGATCGGGGCGGCGTTCGATCAGAAGGATGTGACGGTGGAACTGATCTGTGACGGACGGCATGTCCATCCGGCCGTCGTGCGGATGGCATTTCAGCTGTTCCCGGGCAGGATCTGCCTGATCTCGGACTCCCTGCGCTGCTGCGGTATGTCGGAGGGAGAGTATGAACTGGGCGGCCAGAAGGTGTTCCTGAAAGGCGGTGCTGCCCATCTGCAGGACGGAACATTGGCGGGAGCAGCGTCGGATCTGTTTGAGGACATGTGCAATGCCATCCGCTTCGGGATCCCTTATGAGGAGGCGATCCTGGCCGCGACGATGACACCGGCCCGAGTAGCAGGGGCAGGCGGTGAGATCGGGAGTATCGAAGAGGGAAAACGCGCGGACCTGATCGTGTGCGACAGCGCACTGAGAAGAAGGGAAGTCTATATCCGGGGCAGACAGGTGTCTGTATGAGCAGAATGAAAAGAGGCGCACAGAGAAATGATCCCTGTAGGCCTCTTTTTTCTGTCCATCTCAGTAATCCTCCAGGAAGCTGTGCCGCTCGCCGTGGAGCTTGTACCCCAGCACCTTGTTCA
>CAMOJW010000156.1 GCA_946617225.1 uncultured Lachnospiraceae bacterium | reverse complement strand
GCATGTACTTGAAGGAGATCGGCAAGGTGCCGCTTCTTTCCGCCGAGCAGGAACTGGAACTTGCCAAGCTCATCGAGGAGGGAGACGAAAAGGCCAAAAAGAGGCTCTGCGAAGCCAACCTGCGTCTGGTGGTCTCCATCGCCAAGCGCTATGTGGGCCGCGGCATGCTCTTCCTGGATCTGATCCAGGAGGGCAATCTGGGCCTTATCAAGGCAGTCGAGAAATTCGATTATCGCAAGGGCTATAAGTTCAGTACCTATGCGACCTGGTGGATCCGTCAGGCCATCACCCGCGCCATCGCGGACCAGGCCAGGACCATCCGCATCCCCGTTCACATGGTGGAGACCATCAACAAGCTCGTCCGCGTGAGCAGGCAGCTCCTGCAGGAGCTCGGCCGCGAACCCACCGCGGAGGAGATCGCCGAGAAGATGGACATCCCCGTGGAGCGCGTCCGCGAGATCATGAAGATCTCCCAGGAGCCGGTCTCCCTGGAGACCCCCATCGGCGAGGAGGAGGACAGCCACCTGGGCGATTTCATCCAGGACGACAACGTTCCCGTCCCCGCGGAAGCGGCGGCCTTTACGCTCCTGAAAGAGCAGCTCCAGGAGGTGCTGGGCACCCTGACGGAGAGGGAGCAGAAGGTGCTCCGCCTGCGCTTCGGACTGGACGACGGCAAGGCCAGGACACTGGAAGAAGTGGGCAAAGAGTTCAACGTTACGCGTGAGCGTATCCGTCAGATCGAGGCCAAGGCTCTGAGAAAACTCCGCCACCCTTCCAGGAGCCGCAAGCTGAAGGATTACCTGGATTGACGGGCGGCAGAAAAGTCCTCCTGGCCCCCAGGCTGCAGGCCATCGCCGACCTGGTGCCCGCGGGGGAGAGCCTCTGCGACGTGGGCTGTGACCACGCCCACATCCCGCTCTATCTGCTGAAAGAGGGGAGGATCCGCCGGGCCCTGGCCATGGATGTGATCCCGGGACCGCTGCAGAAGGCAGCTGACAATCTGGCTCTTTTTGCCACGGAGGAGGAGAGGGAACATATCACACTGCGTCTTTCGGACGGTCTGGACGCCTACGCACCCGGTGAGGCGCAGATCCTGGTGATCGCCGGGATGGGTGGCTGGCTCATGCGCAGGATCCTCCTGCGGGAGCCGCTCAAGACAGGGAGTTTCAGTTCCCTGGTCCTGCAGCCCCAGTCCGATCCCGAACAGGTGCGGGATGCCCTGCGGATGCTGTCCTTCGTGATCGAGGACGAGAGGATAGTCGTGCAGGACGGCAAATTCTACCAGGCGCTGCGTGCCGTACCGGCTGCCGCCTGCCCGGAAGCTGCAGGACCTGCGTGGCCTGCCGGGGTACAGGAAGAGCTGGCACGGGAGTGTGAGGACCGTTTCGGCCCTGTACTGCTGAGACGCAGGGACCCCATCCTGCACGCCTGGCTCACCCGCTGCAGGAGGACGTCCGACCGGA
Organism: uncultured Lachnospiraceae bacterium; assembly: GCA_946617225.1. Lineage (GTDB taxonomy): Bacteria > Bacillota > Clostridia > Lachnospirales > Lachnospiraceae > CAG-791. The sequence continues at coordinate 3,833 of CAMOJW010000156.1, read as the reverse complement.
TCCTCGCTTCGCTGAGAGAGCGCGGCCGGGACGAGGCGAGCAGAGAGAAATATCAACAGATGACCGGAGAACGGGAACGGATCGAGGCGGCACTTTCCCTGTTCTGACGGACACGGGGAAGGAGGTGCCCCATGCGGCTGGCCGATCTTCTGAAGGAACTGGAAGAGTACTGTCCGCTCTCCTATGCGCTGGAGTGGGACAACAGCGGACTGCAGTGCGGGGACCGCTCCCGGGATGTCCATACGGTGATGCTCGCGCTGGATCCCACCGGTGCCGTGATCGAGGAGGCTGTGGACGCCGGCGCGGATCTGCTGATCACCCACCATCCGCTGCTTTTCTCCGGCATCAAACACGTGACGGACGACGATTACGTGGGCCGGCGCATCCTGCGCCTGGCCGAGAACGGACTCGCCTGTTACGCTATGCACACGAATTTTGATATCCTGGGAATGGCGGATGAAGCAGCAGACCTCCTCAGGCTCCGCGACCGGGAGCCGCTGATGCCCACCCATCAGGGGGATGGGGACGACTGGGAGCAGAAGAGAGAAGGCATCGGACGCGTGGGCTCTTTTCTCGAGCACATGTCCCTGCGCGACTGCGCGGAGCTGGTCAGAGATGTGTTCCACATCCCGCAGGTCATGGTCTACGGTGATCTGGCCCAGCCTGTGGTGACCTGCGCACTGCTGCCGGGCGCCGGCAGGAGCGAGATCGATCTGGCCGTGAACGCAGGCGCGGATGTCATCATCACGGGAGACATCAACCACCACGCGGGACTGGATGCCGTGGAAAAAGGCATCGCCGTCATAGACGCGACCCACTACGGGATAGAGAAACTGTTCGTACCTTATATGGAGCAGTATATGGCCGGTGAGTTTCCGGACCTGACCATACTGAGAGCACACGAGAGAGAACCGTTTGTACTGGTCTGAAAGGGAGGAGAAGAGCATGCCAACTGTCAGAGTCGGAGGTAAAGAGAGGCAGTACGATCGGGGCACCACTTTTGAGACGATCGTCAAGGAATTCCAGCCGCAGCACAACAATTCCATCGCGCTGGTCTATTTCAACGGCAAGCTGCGGGAACTGGGCAAGAGACTCGAAAAGGACGGGGCCATCAGCTTTATCACCACCTCGGATGAGAAGGGACACCGCGCCTACGTCCGCACCGCGCACATGATGCTCGTCAAGGCCGTCCGCAACGTGCTGGGCGAGGAGGGACGCACCACTCATGTGAAGATCGAGTTCACGCTGGGCAATGCCTACTACTGCACTGTCCGCGGCACCGGGATGGACATGGGAGAACTGGCGTCTCTGGTCAAGGCCGAGATGCAGCGGATGGCGGCAAGAGCCCTGCCCATCACCAAGAAGACCTATCCCGTGGACGACGCGCTGGAACTGTTCCGCCGTCAGAATATGGAGGACAAGGTCAGACTGTTCCATTACCGGATGAGCTCCACGGTCAATGTCTACAGCCTGGAGGGCTTCTATGATTATTTCTACGGCTACATGCTGCCCTCTACCGCCTATGTGACCCTCTTTGACGTGCAGGAGTATCACGGAGGACTGCTGCTGATCCTGCCCACACGGGACGATCCCTACCATCTCCATGGTTTTGAGGACCAGCAGAGCCTGTTCGACCAGCTGATGCTCTCTACGCAATGGGGCGAGCTGGTGAATATCAGCACCGTCGGCGACCTCAACGAGATGATCTGCCAGGGCAAGAGCAGCGAGGTCATCCTCGTCCAGGAAGCGCTGCAGGAGCGGAGGATCGCGGAGATAGCCAGACAGATCTATGATCAGGAAGAGGTCAAGTTCATCCTCGTGGCGGGGCCCAGTTCCTCCGGCAAGACCTCTTTTGCCAACAGGCTGAGCATCCAGCTGCGGTCCTTCGGGCTGCGCACCCATATCATCGGAATGGACGATTATTTCGTCAACCGGGAAAACACGCCCATAGATATCGACGGCAACTACGATTTCGATGTCCTCGAAGCGGTGGATCTGGAGCTGTTCAACGATGACATGCTGGACCTTCTGGAGGGACAGGAGATCGATCTGCCTACTTTCGACTTCAAGCTGGGCAAGAGGGTCTACAAGGGCCGCACCATGAAGCTGGAGGACAACGATGTCCTGATCATCGAGGGCATCCACTGCCTCAATCCCAGGTCGACCTACGCGCTGCCCGCCGAGAACAAGTTCAAGATCTATGTCAGCGCGATGACCAGCCTGAACATCGACGAACACAACCGGATCCCTTCTACGGACGCCAGAATGCTGCGCAGGATGGTGAGGGATGCCCGCACCAGGAACAACGACGCCGTCACCACGATCAACGGCTGGCACAAGGTAAAAGACGGAGAAGGCAAGTTCATCTTCCCATTCCAGGAGGATGCGGATGCCGTATTCAACTCGGCTCTGATCTATGAACTGGCTGTGATTAAACAGCTCGCGGAGCCGCTCCTCTTCAAAGTGCCCAAAAACGATCCCGCTTATTACGAAGCCAAGCGCATGCTGAAGTTCCTGTCCTATTTCGTGGGCATGGGCACGGAGTCTGTTCCGGTCAATTCCATCTGCAGGGAATTCGTGGGCGGAGGCTGTTTCCACGCGTGAGGGCTGAATTGACAAACCGTCGGTCCCTTTGTAAAATAGTCACTTGACAGTTTTGTCAGGAGATGTGAGTCGGGCGGATGATCGCGGCTGCAGGTCCCGAAAGGGCGCAGGTGAGGAAAGTCCGGGCTTCATAGGGCAGGATGCCGGATAACGTCCGGTGGAGGTGACTCCCAGGCCAGTGCAACAGAAATAAACCGCGTGCGCGTCCCGTACGCGCGCGTAAGGGTGGAAAGGCAGTGTAAGAGACTACCGTCTCTGTGGTAACACAGAGAGCCATGTAAACCCCATCCGAAGCAAGACCGAGCAGAGAGACATGGGCTGGCCCGGCCCCTCTCAGGTGGGTCGCTTGAGGCCGCCGGCGACGGCGGTCCTAGACAGATGATCATCCAAGACAGAACCCGGCTTACAGCCCGGCTCACACCTGACAGTTTATCGATGAACAGAACGGACCGGAGAGCAGGATCGGACAGGCCGATCCCGGGCACCGGCCCGAGAGAAAGGAAGTGCTTACAAAAATGACCAAGATCGATGTGATTTCCGGTTTCCTCGGCGCCGGCAAGACGACGCTGATCAAGAAACTCCTGAAAGACGCTCTGGCCGACACCAAAGTGGTACTGATCGAGAACGAATTCGGCGAGATCGGCATTGACGGCGGTTTCCTGAAGGAATCCGGCATAGAGATCCGCGAGATGAATTCCGGCTGCATCTGCTGCTCCCTGGTGGGCGATTTCGGCACCTCTCTGCGGGAAGTGATGGATACGTACGCTCCCGAGAGGATCCTGATCGAGCCCTCCGGCGTCGGCAAGCTCTCCGACGTCATGGCGGCCGTGACGGACGCTTCCAGGGACGACATGACCCTCAACAGCGCCGTGGCAGTCGTGGATGCCTCCAAGTGCAGGATCTATGCCCGCAATTTCGGCGAGTTTTTCCTCAACCAGATCGAGTGCGCCGGCACGATCCTTCTGACCCGCACCGACAAGGTGAGCCAGGACAAGATCGAAGAAGCTGTCGCCCTGCTCAGAGAGCACAATGCCAAGGCCACCATCATCACCACCCCTCTCGATGACCTTGACGGCAAAATGGTCCTGGAGACCATCGAAGGCAAGGCCGACCTGCAGGCGGAACTTCTCGCCGCCATGGAGGAAGAGGAAGAGCACCATCATCACGACGATGATGAGGATGAGCACCATCACCATCATCACGACGACGATGACGACGATGAGGACGAG
>CAMOJW010000155.1 GCA_946617225.1 uncultured Lachnospiraceae bacterium | reverse complement strand
CATCCTCCCTGGTGCCGGGCATGAACCGCCAGCGGATGTTCGGCGGATTCTCATGCACGTTGAGGTAGAATCCAATGCCGTGGCCTGTGCCGCATTTATAGTCGATCCCCTTCTTCCAGAGGGGCTCGCGGCTCAGGATGTCCAGGTTCTTGCCGGTACAGCCGTACAGGAACACGGCATCCATCAGCTGCAGGTTGCCGGCAGCCGTCAGGGTGTAGTCTTCGCGCATCTCATCCGTCACGGGGCCCAGGGCCATCGTCCTGGTCACGTCCGTGGTGCCCGTCAGGTACTGTCCGCCGCTGTCCACCAGCAGCATCCCCTCCGGTCTCAGCGCGGCTGCGCTCTCACTGTCCGCCGAATAGTGCATCATGGCCGCGTTGGGGCCGTAAGCGGAGATGGTGGGGAAAGAGAGCCCCGCAAAACCGGGCAGTTCCGCTCGCATGCCGTCCAGTTTCATGGCCGCAGTATATTCCGTCTCCTCCTCGATGTGGGGATGGTGTTTGAGCCAGTAGATGAAACTGCACAGGGCTGCGCTGTCCTGTCTGTAGCATTCGCGCAGGTTGGCCAGTTCTGTGTCGTTCTTGACCGCTTTCATGAGGCGGACGGGGCTGAGCCAGTCTCTGAGCTGCACGTTCTGTCTGAGCGCGGAAGCGGCGGCATAACTGATGCCGTCGGGATCGATCAGCACAGGCCCGTCTTCCCTGACCTCCGACAGGAATGTCAGATAGCTGTCATAAGGCAGCACTTTGCCGCCCAGGGACTCGATATACACCTCTGTCTCCGGGTCCACGGCCTCCTCCTGCAGAAACAGGCAGAAATCGTTCCTCCGCAGATACAGGTGGCTCAGCGCCACGGGATTGCACTCTACATCGTTCCCGCGGATGTTCAGCAGCCACATCAGTTCATCCAGAAGAGAGGACGCGCAGGCGGCGCCTCCGCTTTGGGTCATTTTCTCCCGCAGGGCGCGGATCTTGTCCTCGGCCGTCACTCCGCAGTATCGCACATCCAGGAGCCTGACCGGGTCCGCCGGACGGGCGAGCCTGTGCTCCCAGAGACCTTCCGCAGGATCAAAAGAGGGGTCGACACTGATGCCCAGAGGAGCCAGTGTATCGGCCATCTCCCTGCCGTACCGGTCCGTCACGCAGCGGCCGTCAAAGCACAGGACACTGCCGCGGCTCAGAGCGGCCTTCAGGTATTCCAGAGGTGTGGGAACTCCGGGCTCCTGCATGCGCATCAGCCGGATCCCGGAACCTGCCAGTTCCAGGGCCGCCTGTACGAAATAGCGGCCATCCGTCCACAGGCAGGCCTCCTGCGCCGTCACGACGAGCGTACCGGCAGATCCTGTGAAACCGCTGAAAAACTCTCTTGTCTTGAAATGCTCCGAGACATACTCGGAATTGTGATAATCGCTCGTAGGGATCAGTACCGCATCCGCTCCGGCGCCGAGCAGCTTCTCGCGCAGCCGCCCGATCCGTTCTCCGTGTACTTCACTCATGAAATACAGTTCCTCCTGTCATGTGTTCTGTTCAGTCTTCGAGGGAGAGCCCCAGGAAGCGGCGAACTTCTTTTTCCATGGCTTTCTGCGTCCCTTCACAGGTGATGGTGTGTCTCACCGGAAGATGGCGGAGCTCCGAGACAGCCGCGGGGACGGGCACGCCGGACAGTTCGCTGATCCTCTCCGGACCTCTGTCCTGCTTCTGCAGAGCGGCCGTGTCTTCACCCAGGGCATCCAGGACGGCTGATTCAAACTTATACGGGCTCGCTGTGGAGACCACGACGGTCCTGGTATGATCCCCGGTCTGGGCCACATACTTCCGATAGACATAGGAGCCCACCGCGGTGTGGGGATCCAGCACACACCCTGTCTCCTTGAACACGCGGCTGATCTCCTGCGCTGTCTCTTCATCCGTGGCATAGCCGGCGGCAAAATCGCTCATGGCGTCCATCACGTCATCGGGGACGCTGTATTCGCCGTCCTTCTGGAGGGCTTCCATCCACCGGGAAGTGCGCTCCGTATCGTCTCCGGAGGCATGATACAGGAGCCTCTCCAGGTTGCTGGACACCAAGATGTCCATGGAGGGGGATGTCGTCAGAAGGAACTCTCTCCTGCGGTCATAGGTGCCCGTGGAAAAGAAATCATACAGCACCTTGTTGGAGTTGGATGCGCAGATCAGCATGCCGATGGGCAGACCGATCTTCTTGGCGTAGCTGGCAGCCAGGATATTGCCGAAATTGCCGGTGGGCACGGCAAAATTCACCTTATCGCCCTCGCGGATCTCCCCGCTCGCCAGCAGTCTGGTATAGGCGTAGACATAGTAGACGATCTGCGGAACAAGGCGGCCGATATTGATCGAATTGGCCGAGGAGAAGCGGTAGCCCTTGTCGGCCAGCGCCTGCTGCATCTTCTTGTCGAGGAAGATCTCTTTGACGGCGGTCTGCGCGTCGTCAAAATTTCCGTAGATGCCGATGACCCGGGTATTCTCGCCCCTCTGGGTGACCATCTGTTTCTCCTGCAGGGCGGAGACGCCGTTCTTGGGATAGAACACCATGATCCTGGTCCGCGGCACGTCTGCAAAACCGGCCATGGCTGCTTTGCCTGTGTCGCCGCTTGTAGCCGTGAGGATCACGATCTCCCTGTCCTCGCCGTTCCTGGCGGCGGCCGTGGTCAGCAGATGCGGCAGCAGTGTCAGGGCCATATCCTTAAAGGCTATGGTCGGCCCGTGGTACAGCTCCAGGAAATCCGCCCTGTCGCCTCTGCGAAGCACCACCGGCTCCTCCGTGTCAAATTTGCTGTCATAGGCTTTGTCGATGCAGCTCCGCAGCTCCTCCTCCGTAAAATCGGTCAGGAAGATGCGCAGGACCTGGTAAGCCACTTCTCTGTATCCGGCGCGGGCCAGCTCCGTGAGCGGGACCTCCAGCCGGGGGATCCTGGTGGGGACATACAGTCCGCCGTCCTGGGACATCCCTTTGAGCACCGCCATGGAGGCGGTGATCCTCTCGTCGTCTGATCTGGTGCTCTTGTACAATACCTCCATGGTAACCCTTTCCGAACCGGTTCCCGGCTGTGCGCAGCTGCTGACTGCCAGTTTAATGAGCATTATTCTGTTTCCGGTTCATTCACGGGCAATAGTGTAGCACAAATGTCTCTGCAGAACAAACACTGCGACAAAATTTTCCCCGATGAAACCCTAAATATGGTACACTGACGATACACAGACCACTTTTTTCTGTTTCCGGTCCATTCTCGGACAATAGCGCGGCACGGTCCCGGATCTGTGCTGCCGGATGCTTCGGAGGCCGCCCCATGCGTATCGTCAGCAAACAACTCTCCATCGAAACCGCTCTCCCCGCCTCTGCGGAACTGTCCCCGCATTTTCTGGTCCTCAACATCGAGACCACCGGGATCAGTGCAGAGCGCAGCAGAGTGGTCCTGATCGGCTGTCTCTCCCCCGGGGAGGACAGCTGGGACCTGATCCAGTGGTTCGATGAGAGCGGTGAGGAGGAACAGCAGATCCTCTCCTCGTTCCTGCTCTATGTCAGCAGGTTCGACACTGTCGTGACATACGGCGGAGACCGCTTCGATCTGGCTTTTCTCAACAAGCGGCTGCAGCACATCGGCCTGGATCCGCTGCCGGAAATGCTGCGCAGCCTGGATCTCTACAAGGAGATCCAGCCCTTCAAGCCCTTTATCGGACTGCCCGACTATAAACAGCAGACGCTGGAACAGGCACTGGAGACCGGCCGGACCGATACTATGGAAGGGGCTGAAGTGGCCCGTCTCTACGGCCAGTATCTCCAGTTCCGTCTTCCCTCCGCAGCCCAGCAGATCCTCGCGCACAATGAGGCAGACCTGACAGGTATCGCGTGTATGCTTCCACTGACCGCTTTCCGCCAGCTCACGGATCCGCATCTCACGCTGCGCAGAGCCCAGGCCAACTACTACACCGATCACGACGGTGAGCAGAAGGAGGAGCTCTTCCTGTTCTTCCGGCTGCAGGATCCCCTGCCTCTTCCCGCAGGAGGTGCTGCGGATCACTGCTATCTCCGCATCGAGGGTGCCGACGGCGTGCTGAAAGTGCCGATCTACACGGAGACTCTCCGCTATTTCTACGCGAACTACAAGGATTACTATTTCCTCCCCGAGGAGGACATGGCGGTGCACAAGTACATCGCCTCCTACGTGGACAGAAGCCGCCGCCTCCAGGCCAGGCCGGAGACCTGCTACACCCGCAAGACCGCTTCCTACCTCCCCGAGTGGGACCTGTTCCGGACTCCCTTCTTCAAAAGGGCCTATACCGACACGGATCTTTTCTTTGAATTGACGAGCGAACTGAAGCGCGACCGGGAGGAGCTGTCAGCCTATGCTTCGTATGTGGCAGCGCATATTTTGAAAGCGTGATAAAAGGATTATTGCTGTTACCATCTTCGTGGGCAACTGTCAAGGAACCGGTATACCTCGCCGGAGGCGTCCTTGACAGCTGCCCACGAAGATGGTGAAGGGTTGACAAGAGGTGCTGCGCACCTCCTGCCTCCAGGGAAGCCAGGAGTCATTATGATGACAGAAAAACATCAGCTGTGATTACGCTCAGACTGGGAAGTCATTACACTAACGGATTTTTTTCAGCCGGAGTGACAGTCAGATGCCTGCACAGGCCGGGAAATCACTCCAATAACAGGAAATCATCAGCTGTAATGACGATCAGTGACATGAAGAGGCTTGGATATCCATTACAGTCAAAGAAACTCAGCAACTGGAGTGATTTTCAGTGACTTGATGAGGTTCGGACGTCATTACAGCCGCAGAAACTCAGCAACTGGAATGACTTTCAGTGACTTGATTAGGTTCGGACGTCATTACAGCCACAGAAACCCAGCAGTTGGAGTGACTTTCAGTGACTTGATGAGGCTGGAACATCATTACAGCCACTGATATTTATCAGCTGTAGTGAAATGGCAGGGGGGATGTTGCCAGCTATGTGAAAAGCGCCTTGATTTCACAGCTAAGGAACAGAAAAACGGGCTATGGCCGCATATGTGGCAGAGGCGCGCTAGCGCCTCTTGTCTACCAGTAACTGTATTCCAGGGCAGCTGTCAAGGACGCCTTTGGCGAGGTATACCGATTCCTTGACAGCTGAGCTGGAATACGGTAACAAGTCGATACATGGCAAAAGTAATTTTTTTACACCACTATTAGAACTTTTCCGAAATTCAAAGATAAATATCTTATTTTGATAAGAATCATTACAGCTGACAGTGACATGCTCCCGCCACTTTCGCTGACGCTTAGAAGTGGGGGCTTCCTGTTC
>CAMOJW010000154.1 GCA_946617225.1 uncultured Lachnospiraceae bacterium | reverse complement strand
GGCTAAATCCATACCAGCCAAAGTCTACGGCGTCCAGACGGGAGAACCGGTGGTGAAAGCCCTGCAGAAATGTCCGCAGCTGGTGACCGTGCCACCGGATTTTGAGACATACCGGGCCTATTCCCACAGCCTGATGGAGATTCTCCTCAGGTACACGCCTGTCCTGCAGCAGATGTCGATCGATGAAGCTTTTCTGGATGTTACGGACCTGCTGGATCCGGAGGACCGGGAAGGCGCCCTTGCGTTGGCTGCGGAGATTCGGGAGGTGGTCTACCAGGAACTCGGATTCACTGTCAATGTCGGGATCTCGACGAACAAGCTGCTGGCCAAGATGGCCAGTGATTTCAAAAAGCCGGATCAGACGCACACGCTGTATCCGGAGGAGGTGCCGGAGAAAATGTGGCCGCTCCCCATCGACTCCCTTTATGGCTGCGGCAAGTCGACGGCGCAGAGACTGCAGCTGATCGGTATCCACACCATCGGAGAGGCGGCCGCGACAGAGCAGGCAGTCCTGCAGTCCCTCCTGGGGGAACGGGCCGGCGCGCATCTGTGGCGGAGCGCCAACGGCATCAGCACGTCCGCCGTCCATCCGGAGCGGGAGCAGGCCAAGAGCGTCTCCAATGAGCGGACCCTCTCGGAGGATGTGGACCGGAACAACTATCCGACCAAAGGCATTCCGGTCATCCGTCATCTTTCTGAAAAAGTCGCTTCCCGTCTGCAGAAGAGCGGCCTGTCCGGCACCACCGTCACGTTTCAGGTCAAGACCTCCGATTTTCAGAGATTTTCCCGGCAGATGGTACTGGCAGAGCAGACGGACCAGGCGCAGAAGATCGAGACGGCGGCCCTGCAGCTGGCGGACCGGCTCCTGCTGGGACCGGAGGGACTTTTTGCAGACGGAACGGGCATCCGCCTGATCGGTGTCGGCGTCTCCAAGCTCACCGAGAAAAAGAAGCAGGTCCACCAGATGGACCTCTTTGAGTGGGCGGATAAGCGGGAAGAAGAGGAAGCTTCCCAACAGGCGCAAGAGGCTGAACGACTCCGGAAAGAAGAGGCAGAGCGTAGCCGGGCGGAAGCCACCGCCCGGAAGAAAGAGAAGCAGGACCGCCTAAAGGCAATGATGGAACAGGTCAATAGCCGCTACGGAAGCGGAACGCTGGAGAGAGGAACGTCCTCTGATCTGTCAAAAAAGTAACTTATCCGGAGGGCTTGTCACGGCATTCTGCAGATGGTATAGTGTACCTAACTGAATAAGTTCTTCGGGGCAGGGCGCAATTCCCTACCGGCGGTATAGTCCGCGAACCTCCGGAGGTCATCCTCCGGCAGGCCGACCTGGTGCGATCCCAGGACCGACAGTATAGTCTGGATGAGAGAAGAACTGAGTGTATTGTTTGTGCTGTCCGCGTTCCGCGGGCGGGTCTTTCGGCAGTATATTCAGACAGACAGTGTCCCGGAGCTCGTGTGCTCCGGGTCTTTGTTTTTCCTAAGAACTTGTTCTTGCCGCTTTTTTTCGTAAGAGATCAGTTTCAAAAGGAGGAAAAACAAATGAAATGGTCTGTCAGAAAGCTCGTCACCACTGCCATGCTCGCCGCCGTCGCGGGCGTTCTCATGTCCCTGGAGTTCTCCATTCCGCTGATGCCGGTCTTCTATAAGGTCGACTTCAGCGACGTCCCCTCGGTCATCGCCCTGTTCTCCATGGGCCCGGTCTCCGCGCTGTGCGTCGAGATCATCAAGATCCTGATCAAGCTGTTCACGGTGGGCACGAACTCCAACTACGTCGGCGAGTTCTCCAACCTGATCGGCGCCTTCATGTTCATCCTGCCCATCTGGCTCATCTCCCGCAAAACGGAGAGCAGCAAAAAGGGCATGATCACAGCCCTCTCCGTCAGCGGCGTGCTCCGGATCGCCTGGGCCTGCTTCTGCAACGCCTGCATCACCCTGCCGATGTACGCCGCCTCCATGGGCGTCTCCATCGATGACGTGGTGCGCGCGGTATCCGCAGCCAATCCGGCGATCACGAACCTGACCACTTTTATCATCCTGGCCACGATCCCGTTCAACTTCATCAAGATCGGTCTCAACTACGCCATCGCCACGGTGCTCTTCTATCGTGTCGCCGCCGCAGTGCCTGCGCTGAGAGGGGCCGGAGCATGATCCAATACTACAGTGACCTCACATGCCTCGAGATGGAGCGGCTGGACAGGGTCCGCACCGTCGTCCTGATCCCGCTGGGAGCCACAGAACAGCACGGCAGCCAGGCGCCTCTTGGCACGGACGCCCTGATCGCCGGGGCGATGCCCGAGTACCTGCGCCGCGAGCTGGAGCGGGTGGATCCCGATTATCCTATGCTGATCTTTCCCGTGATACCGGTAGGTTTCTCCGTGGAGCACCTGCAGTTCTGCGGATCGATCAGCTTCAAGCCGGACACCTACTACCACCTGCTGTATGACATCACGGAGAGCCTGGCCCGCCACGGTTTTAAAAAGCTGGTCTTCCTGGTTTGCCACGGAGGCAACCGGCCGGTCGTGGACACCCTGGCCAGGCAGGCGCGCGCGGACCTTGGGATCCTGCCGTTCGTCCTCTCGTCAGGCGCCTTCTTCCACCCGGATGTGCAGGCGACGATCTCCAAGGGCAACACCTTTGATTTCCACGGCGGGGAGATGGAGACCTCCATGGTGATGGCCATCCGCCCCTCAGCGGTCAAACTCGAGTATTCCGAGGCCGGCTACAAGACGGCCTACGAGGGGAAGAAGGCTATCCGCTTCTCGGGGGAACACGCTCTGACCTGGATGGGGGAGGATTTTACCACGAAGGACGGCCGCCCCATCGGTATAGGCGGGGATCCGGCCGGCGCCACAGCGGAGAAGGGACGCATCATCCTGGAGACCAGCGCCAGGGAACTGGTACCGGCGATGTTGGAGATCCGGGACTGGAAGATTTGATCCGGTGACGGAAGAGTGAGACGAAATAAGGCTGTGAAGTCCTGAGGAGAGGATCCGGGGATCTCACAGCCTTGTTTTATATGGAAGGATACAGTATCAGGGCAGTTTCGAACAGGTTTCCTTCAAGGCCGCAGATGCGTCTTGACGCGTGTATCCGATTTGGATATTATTATATATAATATGACCAAATTGGATACCGATGAGGAACGTATAGATGATGATCAGAGAATTGAGAAGCACAGCAGGGATGACACAGCGGGAGTTCGCCGCACATTTTGGAATACCTGTAAGCACTTTGAGAAAATGGGAGCAGGGGGAATCGACGCCTCCGGCCTACGTGATCACACTTCTTGCAAGATCACTCCCGGGAACTCACAGAGAGCTGAGAAAACTGAAGGGCAGAGGCGGAGATGTTTTTTTCTATAACAAGAGCGAGGGGAAGGTAGCTGATGCACGCGGGAATGAGATCCTGGTCAGAGAGGATCTGGACCAGGTGAAAGAACAGAATCTGTCCATATATCTGGATGACCTGTTCCGGGGCTTTTATGATCTGCAGGCTTCTTTTGACCGGGATTGCCGGATGGACCGCGAAGAGGATATTCTTTGGACAGAGTGAGAGATGAAGGTGGATCATGGCGGGGAAAGAGTACTACCTCATGCACAAGAATGTGCGGGTATGTCTGATGGAGATCGATGAAGGCGGACGGCTCTCAAGGATCAGGATCAATCAGGCGGAAAAGGAGCATGTGCCGCTGGGCGGACAGATGAACAGCACGAAGTTTCATGAGTGGTGGAGAGACCGTGCTATTCCAAAGACCCGGCACGGTGCTCAGACTGCTCTTCAAAGACTCGGGTATCCGTCTGCAGGAAGTGCGCTGGTCAACAATCTGGCACTGAGTCTTTCGGATTGTTACTGGATCATGCCCAGAGGTACAGACCTCAGCTGGGAGGATGTCAATCTGTATGCGAATGATTTCGTGGATTCTTTCGGAGAGATCACTATCAACCGGGATTACAGGATCGATCTGAGGAAGGCGACGAGGTTCGACTGCGCAGCATCCCAGGGGGAATTACAGAAAAAATGGTGTATCGATGCAGACGGCCGGAGATACATGATCAAGGGGAATTACGGCCAGTCCTATCAGCAGAGCCTGAACGAGGTGTTTGCTTCCAGCCTGCACAGACAGCAGGGATTCCTGAATCATGCAGAGTATACGCTGGCAGATGTACGCATAGACGGAGATCAGGAAGGACTTGGGTGTCTGTGCTATGACTTCTGCAGTGAAGGGGCGGAGTGTATCTCCGCATGGGAATTGCTTCAGACAGTGAAACTTAGAAGCAATGAATCGTACTATTACCCGCTGAAGGAAGTATGCCTCTCCCTGGGAATGAAGGAAGCAGACTTTACTGCTTTCATGGATTATCAGATCATGACAGATTTTCTGATCTCCAATACCGACAGGCATATGAATAATATTGCTGTGATGAGGGATCCGGACACACTGGAGATCAGGGGATTCGCACCGATCTATGATTCCGGCAATTCCATGTTTTACAATGTCTCCTTCCAGAGCGGAAAAGATATATGGAAGACAGACTATCTTCGAAGACATCCGTGATGCGGACAGTTCACCGGAGAAGACAGTTTCGGAAGGAGGAACGTCATGACAGCAAGAGCAGGCAGATTCGTCACCCCTGAGCAGGCAGCGGAACTCGCCGTGCGCGACGGAGACTGGGTGGATTATGGATTCGGGGCGGGTTTTCCCGAATTGATGGACCGGGCTCTGGCGGCGCGCAGGGGACAAGTGAGAGACGTGAAGATCCGCGGCGGGCTCGTGATCCGGCCGCGCATCGAAGTCGTGGAGGCGGATCCGGAGCAGGAGTCCTTCCGCTACTACAGCTGGCACATCGGCGACTATGAGAGGAAGCTCCAGTCAAGAGGTCTTGTGCAGTTCCTGCCGGTCATGCTCAGATCTCTGCCCGTGCTCTACAGGCAGCATATCCGCGTGGACGTGGCTTTCGTGCCGGTCTCCAGGCCCGATGAAAACGGGTACTGCGGGCTGGGGATCTCCAACTACTGCTGGCGGACGATCTTCGAGAACGCGCGCACGGTGGTGTTCGAGATCAACGAGCACTATCCGCGGCTGCAGGGCGTGGACGGCTCGCACAGAGTACACCTGTCAGAGGCGGACTATGTCGTGGAGGGCGAGCACGAGCCGCTGCCGCAGCGCACTTACCGGGCGGCCAGCGAGACGGACCGGAAGATCGCGGAGCTGGTGATGCGGGAGATCCCGGACGGCGCGGTCCTCTCTCTGGGTGTGGGCGGCGTACCGTTCACGGTCGCCAGCATGATAGCGGAGTCGGACCTGAAGGACATCGGCTGCCACACCGGCACGATCAGCGACGC
>CAMOJW010000153.1 GCA_946617225.1 uncultured Lachnospiraceae bacterium | reverse complement strand
CGGAGGTCAATCCGGAAATCCGTTCGAGTTCCTGCAGACGCTGTGCACCGAGTTTTTCAACTTCTTCTTTTCTCTTGTGCAGCGATTCCTCTCTGGAAGCCAGACTCTGTTCCCTGCGCTCAAGTGCATCGGTCTTTCGATCGAGAGACTCTTCCTTCTGCTGGATCCTGCGCTCATTGCGCTGTACTTCGTTCCTTCGGTCGCGGATCTCCTTCTCCAGATCGTTCCTGGTCCGGATGGACTCCTCCTTGACCTCCAGCAGCGCTTCACGCTTCTGCGTCTCCGCAGCGGTCAGTGCCTCGTCGATGATCTCCCTTGCCTTTTCCTGCGCATTGCCGATGGTCTCTTCCGTCTGTTTCTTCCTGTAGTTGGAAGTCAGCACGTAAGTGGCCGGCACAGAGACAGCCAGAGCGATGATCACCGCAATGATCGTGGCAACACCGCCCATACAGGAGCACCTCCTTATTAAGTTTTCGTAATGGCCGCCTTCTGCAGGTCAGCTGCGCATCCGGCGTCTGCCATCATTCATTGTACTTAAGTATATAGAATGTCGTACCGGTTCCAGACTTAAACACAATATGCACATTCTAATCACAAAACCACAACATAGCTATTCTAAACGTGAGGTGTCAAATTGTCAACCTCCGCATCCCCTCGGAAAGCCATGGCACAACGCACCGCTTCTCCGGAATAGCCCTTCCTGTACAGGCGGTTCCGGATCTTCTGTTCCGTCTGCAGGTCGCCGTCCTGCGGATCGTAGCCCCACTTCTTCAGCAGTCTGCGGATCTGGGCGGTCTCCCTGTCCAGGGCATCCTCCGGCTCCTCCAGTCCCATGACCCGTTCGATCACCTCTGCGGGAACACCGCGGCTGAGCAGATCATGGCGGATCCTGATGCGGCTCCTGTCGCCCGCGTGCATCTGCAGATAGTAGGCGGCATATCTCGCGTCATCCAGATAGCCCGCGTCCAGGAGCTCCCGCACCACTGTGCGGATGGTCTCCTCGGGGTACAGATCTTCGCGCAGCTTGTCTGTGAGCCTGGCCTCCGTGTAGTCACGCGTACCCAGCAGAGCACCGCATCTCTGCATGCAGTCACTGCGGAGCTGTTTCCGGATCTGCTCCGCCGTGAGATCGTCGATGTCCGCCTCCTCCCGCAGGGAGAAGAGGCGGACATCTCTGACAGACAGGGGGAAAGTCTCCCCGCTGTCCAGAAGGATCTTCCGTTTCCGGCGTCCGAACTCAGTGATCGACTGGATCTTCATTCGTCACTGTCCGTCCCGCCGTCCGCCGCTGCCGGAAGCTCTGTGGGCAGACCATACCATGCCCTTACCTTCTGATCGACCTCGGCGAGGACCTCCGGATGATCCTCCAGATATTTCTTGGCATTCTCGCGGCCCTGCCCGATCCTGTTCCCTTCATAGGCGTACCAGGAACCGCTCTTGTTGATGATGTCCACTTTGGCAGCCAGGTCCAGCACATCTCCGCTGTAGGAGATCCCCTTGCCGAACATGATGTCGAACTCCGCCTCCTTGAAGGGCGGTGCGATCTTGTTCTTGACGACGCGGACGCGGGTGTGGTTGCCGATCACCTCGCCGCTCTGCTTCAGGGATTCCACCCTGCGCACGTCGAGACGCACGGAGGCGTAGAATTTCAGTGCGCGACCGCCGGTGGTCGTCTCGGGGTTGCCGAACATGATGCCCACCTTCTCACGCAGCTGGTTGATAAAGACCACCACGCAGTTGGACTTGCTGATCACCGCCGTGAGTTTGCGGAGTGCCTGAGACATGAGTCTGGCATGCAGGCCCACGTGGGAATCCCCCATATCTCCGTCGATCTCCGCCTTGGGGACCAGGGCCGCCACGGAGTCCACCACCACGATATCCATGGCACCGGAGCGGACCATGGTCTCGGTGATCTCCAGCGCCTGCTCACCGCTGTCGGGCTGGGAGATGTACAGGTTGTCGATGTCCACGCCGATGTTGCGTGCATATACGGGATCCAGGGCATGCTCCGCATCGATGAAGCCGGCGATACCGCCCCTCTTCTGCACCTCGGCGATCATATGCAGTGTCACAGTCGTCTTACCGGAGGACTCGGGACCGTAGATCTCCACGATCCTCCCGCGGGGGATGCCGCCGAGTCCGAGCGCTATATCCAGACTCAGGGAGCCGGTGGGGATCGTCTCCACGTTCATCTGCGCGGAGGGATCTCCGAGCTTCATGACCGTGCCCTTGCCGTAAGCCTTCTCGATCTGGACAAGCGCGGCGTCCAGTGCTCTTCTCTTCTCTTCTGTATTTAAAGAATTCATATTCTCCCGTTCTCCGTTCTGTCAAACACGAACATTTGTTCTTCTTTTACGCAGTATAACACCGCATGCCGTTTCCTGCAAGCGGTTTTCACAAGAAAATCGAACTTATGTTTCCTTTTTTATCCGGGACGGCGTCTGCCGCCTCTCTCCGGTACGCAATAACGAAGCGCGGACCGTTCCTTCATTATGAAGGTCAGTCCGCGCTCATGTCAACAGAAAGTGTCTCCTCAGAGACTGAACTCCCGCAGCCTGCGCCGGGGGATCTGCAGTTCGCAGAGCCGGTATCCCTGCCGCTGCTTCTCCTCGGGCGTGACGGCGGCCAGTTCCTCCGCCTTCACGATCCTCTCCTTCCAGAGGATCTCCTCCCTGCCGAACAGATCTCTGTGCCTCACGGGGGCCGTCAGGCGGATCCGCGCGTCCAGCTCCTGATAGACCTCGTATGCGGGATCCCCGGAGCGCAGATAATACAGGTGGCTCTCCAGGGTCGTCTCCGCTGCCACGCACGGCAGCAGATACTGGCGGATCACCGCCTTGAATCTGGCCGGGACATCCTCCTGCTTCAGCAGCATGGCGTAGGAATACCGCACGCCGAAATAGTACCGGTACAGATCGCTCAGGTAGTATTGATAATCGGCAGGACCGCTCTCTGTCATGTATTCTCTTTCCTTTCCGAAGACCCGCTGTCCAGAGCATCGATGCCGTCCCCGGTCAGCCCCAGTGCTTCCGAGATCTCCTCCGGGGTCACGTCTCCTTCACGGGCCAGTTCCTCCGGCGTGATCTTCCTGCCCAGGAGCTCCGACAGCTGTGCCGCCTTGTCAGCTACTTTGTTGACGAGATCTTCCATCTCCCTGTCGGCCGATCTTCTGTCCAGGTTCTCGGCCACCAGGTCCTCCATGGCGCCCATGATCCTGGAGACGAGAAAACTGTCCACTTCGTCCGGGCCCTCCAGAGGGGCCAGCAGGGTCACCGCCACTGTCAGTGCCTCGTTGCCGGCGCTGACGAGCTCTTCCGCGCTGACGCCCTGCAGGACGTAGAGTCTCGCCACGTCCAGGACCTTGGAGAGGGAATATTCCGCAAGCTGTCTCTGCGCCGCGCGCTCCCCCGCCATGGCGGAGAGCCGCAGTGCGTCCATCACGCCCTCGGAGGGCAGGGAGATGGACCGGACCAGCTCCTCATATTCCCTCAGATACGCGTCGCCTTCGGGCGTCAGGGCATCCGCAGGCAGCGCCCCGGGACCGTTCTGTGCGGATCCCTGTGCCTCCGCCCCGCTCTCTGCATCGTGTCCGCCGGCCGTGCTCTCCTCTTCCGCTCCCGCTGCAGGCTGCTCTACTGCACCTGTCCGGGACTGCTCTTTAGCTCCCGAGGGGATCTCTTCCGCAGTGACGCGGATCCCGCTCTGTCCCAGATAACCGCGGACCTGCTCCACCTGTTCCGGGCTCAGCGACAGATCCTTGCGGAAAGCCTCCAGGCTGTCCGGCGTCACGGTCCCTCCGTTCTGTCTGCCCTCCCGGACCAGGGCCTGCAGTCTCTGCAGGAATCGCTGTTCTTCTCTGATCTGACTCAATTCTGCCCCTCCTCAAAGAGATGCGGCTTCTCCCCCGCGCGGATATGCACATGGGTGAAAAGATGATCGCTGCAGTATTCCACGCCTCCCTCGCAGCGGGAGCAGTACCGGAACTCCAGGTCCGGGAACAGGAGGCTGGTCCTGCCGCAGACCGCGCACTTGTGCATGGGGATAGCATCGCCGCCGGTATAGGACCTGCCGCCGCTTCCCACGGAAGCCGCTCCCCTGTCCACGGCGCGCCGGAAACTGTTCCTGCGGTGGATCTGCTGTGGGGAGACCCGCATCCAGCCGCCGCTGTACAGCCACAGGATCACCACGTTCAGCAGGGAAGCTGCGATCACGAACCGGGAAGGCCCCGCGTAGCGGATCATCTCGTAGATCAGGAAGGCCGCGTCCAGGACGCCCAGGTACTTCACCTTGACGGGGATGATGAACATCAGGAGCACCTGCGCCTCGGGGAAGGTCAGCGCGTAGGCGAGGAAGATGCTCATATTGATATAATAGGTGGAAAAAGCGCCGGAATACGCCCTCATATAGCCTGCCACACCGGTCCCGTAGGCGGCCATTCCCGCCCCGCCCAGGAGCAGGAAGGTGACGCCCATCCACACGAAGGCGCTCACGATGGTCAGCAGGATGCCTCTGAAGATAAAGACATTATATTTCCATCTCCCCCAGACTCTCTCCAGGGACGTGCCGATACTGTAATAGAAGAAGAGCATGATCAGGACAAAAAACACATTGTCCGTCATGGGAGGGATGAGCAGCCAGGAGACCAGCCGCCACACCTGTCCGTGGATCACCGCCCAGGGGTCCAGCGTCAGCCAGGTAAAGACCGACGGCGCGGCCATCTCCAATACGTAGCCCACCACATACAGGATCACCAGTTTAAGCGAAAGATCCCTCACCGCATATCTTCCGAATCTTCTCTCAAGATCACTCATTCCCGCTCCTGTTCCCGCCCCGCGGCGCGCCGCGCGCAGGGCATCCAAACAGCGTCCCGGCCCCGGAACGCACTGTGTTATCTGAGATTGTATCATCGGCACCGCCAAAAGTCCACACGGGCCCCTCCCCTCTTGACCATTGCATTTTAAAATGCCGCTCTGTATAATGCTCTTAATGGTTTGAAAAGGAGGAACGAATTGATCTCCAAAGATTATACCTTAGGAATCGATATCGGCTCTACTACCGTCAAGGTCGCGCTCCTCGATCCTGCGCACCGGATCTGTTTTGCCGACTATCGTAGACACCATGCCGACATCCGCGGCACTCTGCGGACTCTTCTGGAAGAAGCATTCGACATACTGGGCGAGTGTGTCATCCATCCTGTCATCACCGGCTCCGGCGGTCTCACGCTGGCGACCCATCTGCAGGTCCCCTTCGTGCAGGAGGTCGTCGCTGTATCCACGGCACTTGAGGAGACTGCTCCTCAGACGGATGTGGCCATCGAGCTGGGCGGTGAGGACGCCAAGATCATCTATTTCGAAAACGGCAATGTGGAACAGCGCATGAACGGTATCTGTGCCGGGGGCACG
>CAMOJW010000152.1 GCA_946617225.1 uncultured Lachnospiraceae bacterium | reverse complement strand
ACTGCCGCGGCTGTCGGGGAACTGTAGGATCGTCCCGTAGCCGCCGGGACCGTCCGGATTGCCCCTTGCGGAACCGTCCGCGTAGAGCCGGACATATTTTCTGTTCACTTCTCCCATACTCCCTCCTTCAGGAATCTCTGTGCTCTCTGCTCCGCGCGCTGTACAAGATCGCTGTCATAGGACAGCTGTCCCAGCAGACGGATGGCATTGCGCGAACGGGAAGGGCCTTCCTGCAGGCGGTAGGAAAAGCGCACGTCTCCCTCCGAGAGTTCCTCCGAGAAATGGTAATTGGTAAAATACTCCTCCAACAGACCGCATAGCTCCCCGTCGTGGGTGGCTGCCATGCAGAGCACTTTTCTGCGGGCCATCTCCTGCAGGATCTCCGTGGAAGCGGCGATCCTCTCCACAGTACCGGTCCCGCGGAGCACCTCGTCGATGCAGCACAGGATCGGCCCCTGTTCCGCGGAGGCGTCCAGGATCCTCTTCAGGGACAGGATCTCGACGATAAAATAACTCTGTCCGTCCTGCAGGCTGTCTCGTAGAGCCATGGAGGTGTAGATCCGCATGCAGGGAGCTGCATAGCTCTGTGAAGGGACTGTACCTATGGTCTGCGCCAGCAGAGCGGCAATAGCACAGGACTTGAGGAAGGTGGATTTGCCGGATGCATTGGAACCCGTGATCAGGACCGGGCGGTCCGTGTCCAGGTCATTGGCGACCGGGCTGCTCAACAGGGGATGGATCAGACCTCTGACATGCAGGGAAGCGCTGTCGTTGCCCGTTGAGAGGTCCGGCACACACCACACGGGGAGGCTCTCCCGCCAGGAAGCAATGGCTATCGAGGCGTCCAGTCTGCCCATCAGATGGCTGAGTGTCTCCGCTGAACCCGCAGCGGGGACGGCTCTGTTCAGGACCGGGATGTACATGAGCAGGTCCAGGTGAAACAGCATGCAGAGATAATCCAGGACCGCACGGAAGGGGTCTCCTGGCTCCCTGAGCAGGATGGCGCTCCCGCGGCCCAGCACGGCCAGTTCTCTGCGCAGTGCAAGGATCCTGTCATATTCAGCTGCGGCCGGTGTGCCTGAGAGATCAGGCAGGAACCTGGCACTGTCCGCCAGCCGCAGCATCTCGGCGATGGCCGAGAGCGGTCCGGCTATGGACGAACGTGTGCGGAAATAGGTGACGATATTGAAGGCAAGGGCTGCCAGCAGCAACAGGATGCCGATCCGGGTGTCCGCCACCATGATCAGGAAGGCGGCGACAGGAAAGACCAGGGCCATCATCTCCCGGACGGCGGAGAGAGGCTGCGCACTCTCCAGTATGCTGCGCAGCTGCGCGCCTTCATACTGTCCCCGGTTTCCGGTACCGGAAAGGGCCGCCAGCACTTCGGTCCTGAGTGGGGCATTCTCCTCCGCAGACCAGAAGGCGGTCATTTCCTCCGGATAAGAGAGACCTGCCGGTGTGCGGGCAGGCTCGTGAAGGAGCGTGTACAGATACAGCTCTCCCGCCCCGCTCCTGCAGGTGTTCATGCCCGCGTAGATCCGGTCCATATCCAGATCGTTCCATGTGATCTCGTCCACGGCGGGATGTCTGTCGGCGGAATGCAGCAGAAGGTCCAGCTTCTGTTTCTTCTCTTCCTGAAGAGGTTCTTCGCTGCGCTTTCCGTACTCTGTAAGCAGTCTGGCGTACAGTTCGGTCCTCTCCCGCTTTCTGTTCCGGCTGCCCAGAACGGCGGCAGCCGCCAGGACAGCGGCCAGGACGGCGATGAAGACACCGGTAGTGGTCATGCAAAGATCCTCTCACAGATACGGCGGCAGCGGGCATAGATCTCCTCCGGATCCTCTCCCACGGAATAGTGTTCCCTCCCGTCCAGTCTGTCGAACAGGATCTTTCCGTGGATCATGGTCATCAGGATGTCGCTCTTGGAGCCGCTGTAGACGATGTTTTCGGGAATGGCATGCAGGGGCTGCATGTTCGGCTGGTGCAGGTCGATCATGATGATGTCGGCCAGTTTGCCGGCCGCAAGGCAGGTGCAGTCCTCGAGGCCCATGACCTGCGCGCCTGTGCTGACGGCCATGCGGAGCACCTCGGCGGCCGGAAACGCGGAGGCATCGGAGAGGCGCAGTTTCTGCAGGCCCGTGGCCAGGAACATCTCCCGGAACATGTCCAGGCAGTTGTTGCTGGCGGGGCCGTCCGTACCGATCGCCGTGGGGATCCCTTCCGCAACATATTCCGTCAGAGGGGCGATCCCGCTGGCGAGCTTGGTGTTGGAACCGGGACAGGTGACGGCCGCAATACCGTTTTCTTTCATGATCCTGCGGTCATCTGCCGTGGTATAGACCATGTGATAGCCGGCACCGCCGTACGCAAAGATACCTCTGGAAGCCAGATAGGCCGTAGGCGTCATCCCGTACCGACCGATGCACTCCTGCGTTTCGGACTGAGTCTCCGAGCAGTGCGTATAGACCGGAGCGTGATATTTCTGCGCCAGCGCGGCGATCTCCCCGATCAATTCGGGGGTGCAGGTGTATTCCGCGTGGAAGCCGAGACGGAAAGAAGTCAGCGGATCCGCGCCGTTGAGCTCATGGAACCATCTCTCCAGAAGGGCCGTCGACTGGCTGAAATTGTTGACGCCGCCCACCTGGACGCAGCGCATGCCCGTATCCCTGCAGGCAGCCGCGACGCTCTCCGGTGTCAGATACATCTCCATGATGGAGGTGATGCCTCCGGAGACATACTCCAGGACTGCGAGGCGGGTGAGATCATAGATATCTTCCGGTGTCAACTTCGCCTCATAGGGGAATACCTGCTGTGTCAGCCACTGCTGCAGCGGCAGATCGTCCGCGTGGGAGCGGAGAAAAGTCATCGCCGAGTGGGTATGGGCGTTCTTAAAGCCGGGCATCAGCAGGTTGCCCTTACAGTCGACAGATCTGTCCGCGGCTTCCCCGTCCTCTTCCCGGGAAGGGCCGGCATAGACGATCTTCTCGTCTTCCACCACGACCTCGCCGCTGATCACGGAGCAGTCCCCCGCCATGGAGAGGATGCGGGCATTATAAAACCTGGTCTTCACGTCATGTCCTCCTCAAGTATCGCTCCTCAGAGATCCTTCATCATCGTGATGGCCGTGGTGACCACATCGGTGAACAGAGGTGCGGCCTCCCGGCCTGCTTCCTCCACTTCCTCGGAGGAAAGAGGGGCCGGCGAGATGCCTGCGGCCAGATTGCTGACCAGCGAGATAGCGCAGACGCGCATGCCCAGATAACGGCCGACGATGGCCTCCGGGACGGTGCTCATCCCCACCAGATCGGCGCCCAGAGCGCGGCACAGCCGGATCTCCGCGGGCGTTTCGAAGGAAGGGCCCGTCAGCTGCATATAGATGCCGCTCTGCAGATAGATATCGTGCTGCATGGCGGCTTTGGCCAGGATCGCGCAGAGCTCTCTGTCGTAGACTTTGGTCATGTCGGGAAAACGCACGCCGTCCTCCGGATCGTTGGGGCCGATCAGCGGATTGACGCCGAACAGGGAGATATGATCATAGATCACGACCAGATCCCCCGGATGGAAGCTGGGGCGGATCCCGCCTGCGGCATTGGACAGGAAGAGGATCTCCGCACCGAGTCCCCGCATGACGCGGACCGGCATCTGGACCTGCTCCATGGTATAGCCTTCATAATAATGGAGTCTTCCCTGCATGCAGATGACGGGGACATCATCTACGTAACCCATGAGAAAGCGCCCCACATGACCGGGAGCCGTGGAAACGGGAAAATCGGGCAGATCGCTGTAGGGGATCTCCACCTCGACGCGGATGGACTCCCCGTAGTTGCCCAGGCCGGAACCCAGAATGAGGGCCACTTTGGGCACGAAGTCCGTCAGCCCGCGTATATACCGGATACACTCCTTGATATTCTCTTTCATCCCCTGCCCTCCTTACTATGTCAGTACATGTGTCCGGTAAGCGATGTTCCCGGATCACTCCTTGGGAACGATGTGTTCGCTGTCCTTGTAGATGTGCTGCGCGGGCACGCATCCGCGGATCATGGAGACCGGATAGATATTGGTGCGGCGTCCCACGACGCTGCCGGGATTCAGGACGGTATTGCAGCCCACGTCGACCCAGTCGCCCAGCATGGCGCCCATTTTGCGGAGGCCTGTCTCCATCCGCTCCTCGCCGTCCTTGATGACGACGTTCTTCTTGTCCGCCTTGATATTAGAAGTAATGGAGCCCGCGCCCATATGCGCGTGGAACCCCAGGATACTGTCGCCCACATAATTGTAGTGGGGAACTTCCACCTTGTTGAACAGGACGACGTTCTTCAGTTCGGTGGAGTTGCCGACGACGGTGCCCTTGCCGACGATGGCGCTGCCGCGGATGAAGGCGCACTGCCTGACCTCCGCATTCTCGTCGATGATGCAGGGGGCGCCGATGTAAGCGCTGTCGAAGATCCTGGCGCTGCGGGCCACCCAGATGTTCTCGCCGCGCTTCTCGTAGATGTCCTCCGGAAGGGTCTCCCCCAGCTTGCAGATGAACTCGCTGATCTTCGGAAGGACTTCCCACGGATAGGTGGCGCCCTCAAACAGTTCCGCCGCAATGGTCTCGTTCAGGTCGAAAAGTTCGCTGATCCTGTAATCGCTGATCATGTGTTGCTCCTTTCTGGTGTCCGGCTCTTCCGGCCCTTGTCCGCCGATGTCCGTTTCTTGCTGTTGTATCTCGCAGGCGCCCTGAAGGGCGGATAGAGCGACGCGGAACGCGCGTAGAGAGCTCTCAGAAGCTCAGTGCGGTCCTCCTGTTTGACGGCTTCGGTCCTCCTTGAGACAAAGGACTGAAGCTTATCCATATATTCCGATTCCGTGACGCGGCCGTCCGCCACCGCCGAAAGCCCCATCTCCCAGCTGGCTGTCAGCTTGGGATCCAGGAGCGGCCTGATGGAGGCGGCCACTGTGTCGAAGATCATCTCTCCCAGTACGGTGGGCGTGATCGTTTGTGTCTTCTTCTGCAGGGCCAGGTAGCGGTTGCTGACCAGTTTCTTCAGGATCTCCGCGCGCGTGGCACTGGTGCCGATCCCGCTGCCGCGGATCTGTTCGCGGAGCTGCTCCTCTTCGATCAGTTTGCCGGCGTTCTCCATGGCCAGGATGAGACTGCCTGAGGTATAGCGGCGGGGCGGTTTGGTCTCGCTCTCACGGATCCGCAGGTCCGTCGTGACCAGAGGGAGACCGGCAGAGGCCTGCAGGACCCCCGCGGGGATCTTCTTGAGGGCATCCCCGTTGGTCTTGCCGGAAGCCTCCGGATCCTCCTCCTTCTCCTTGAAGAAGGAATACCGCATCACCTTCCGGTAGCCCTCTTCCACGCAGGTGCTCTCCCCTGCGTAGAAACACTCCGTATCCACCCTGACTCTGACCGACACTTTGTCGAAGACGGCCGGCGGGAAGAAAACGGCCAGAAAACGTCTCACGATGAGTTCATAGACTTTGGCCGTGGTCTCCGACAGTCCCGTCAGGCTGCCGAGGCCCTGACCCGTGGGGATGATGGCGTAGT
>CAMOJW010000151.1 GCA_946617225.1 uncultured Lachnospiraceae bacterium | reverse complement strand
CCCATGGTCATCGAAAAACTCGACCAGCTCACGGAAGGCAAGGCCATCATCACCACGGACGTGGGACAGCATCAGATGTGGGCCGCCCAGTACTACACCTATTCCCGCCCGCGCACGTTCCTGACCAGCGGCGGTCTGGGGACCATGGGCTACGGCCTCGGTGCCGCCATCGGCGCACAGGTTGCCTGTCCCGACCACACCGTCATCAATATCGGCGGGGACGGATGTTTCCGCATGAACATGAACGAACTGGCCACAGCCAGCCGCTACAACATCCCCATCGTGGAAATCGTTATTGACAACCGCGTCCTGGGAATGGTAAGACAGTGGCAGACGCTGTACTACGGCAAAAGATATTCCGCGACAGTGATCGAAGATAAGGTGGACTACTGTAAGGTAGCCGAGGGACTCGGCTGCAGTGCCTTCCGCGTCACGACGCCGCAGGAACTGGAACCGGTCCTTAAGAAAGCACTTGCCCTTCAGGAGCCTGTGCTGATCGACGTTGTGATCGACGAGGACGACAAGGTGTTCCCCATGGTCTCGCCGGGTGCTTCCATCGAAGAAGTTTTTGACGAGACAGACCTGAAAGCGCAGCAGGGGCAGGACTGAGACACACGGGCCGCCGGGAAGCGTGGCAGCCATGCCTCAGCAAGGAGAGGAGTCATAACAGAATGAGCAGAGTATACAATTTTTCCGCAGGTCCCGCCGTACTTCCGGAGGAGGTCCTCCTGGAGGCGCAGGCCGAGATGCTGGATTACCGCGGCAGCGGGATGTCCGTCATGGAAATGAGCCACAGAGGCAAGATCTATGACGGTATCATCAAAGAGGCCGAAAAGGATCTCCGCGAACTGATGCAGATCCCGGACAACTACAAAGTGCTGTTCCTGCAGGGCGGTGCCTGGACACAGTTCGCCGCTGTGCCCATGAACATGATGAAACACGGCAAAGCCGCCTACATCGTCACCGGCCAGTGGGCCAAAAAGGCCTGGCAGGAAGCTTCCCGCTACGGCGAGGCCGTCAAAGTCGCCTCGTCTGAGGACAGGACTTTCAGCTACATCCCGGACTGCTCTGATCTCGACATCCCCGAGGATGCGGATTACGTCTACATCTGCGAGAACAACACCATCTACGGCACCAAGTTCTGGCAGCTTCCGAACACCAAGGGCCATGATCTCGTGGCGGACGTGTCCTCCTGCTTCCTCTCGGAGCCCGTGGATGTGTCCAAATACGCCGTGATCTACGGCGGCGTCCAGAAGAATATCGGCCCCGCGGGCGTCGTAATCGCCATCATCCGCGAGGATCTGATCACCGATGACGTGCTGCCCGGCACACCCACCATGCTGAAGTGGAAGACCCAGGCGGACAACGATTCCCTGTTCAACACACCGCCGGCTTACGGGATCTACATCTGCGGCAAGGTCTTCAAGTGGCTGAAGAAGCAGGGCGGCCTGGCAGCCATGAAGGAGCGCAACGAGCGCAAGGCTGCGATCCTCTATGATATCCTGGATCAGAGCAGGCTGTTCCGCGGCACGGTCGAGAAGAAGGACCGCTCCCTGATGAACGTCCCCTTCGTGACGGGCGACAAGGAACTGGATGCGCTTTTTGTCAAGGAAGCTGAGAAGGAAGGCCTCGTGAGCCTGAAGGGACACAGATCCGTCGGCGGCATGCGCGCCAGCATCTACAACGCCATGCCCGAAGAGGGAGTCGTCAAGCTCGTGGAGTTTATGAAGCGCTTCGAAGAGGAACACACCTGAGGAACGCGGGAACCAGAGCACAGCAGCAGAGATACGGAAGGAAATCATCTATCTATGTCCACTTACAAATTCTATTGCCTCAACAACATTTCCAGGATCGGCCTGAAGAGATTCAACGGTCTCTATGAGCAGACGGAGAACGTCGCCGAAGCGGAAGGCATTCTGGTCCGCAGCGCCTCCATGCACGATATGGAGTTCTCCGACAACCTCCTCTGCATCGCCAGAGCCGGTGCCGGCGTGAACAACATCCCGCTGGACCGCTGTGCCAGGGAGGGGATCGTCGTCTTCAACGCCCCCGGCGCCAATGCCAACGGCGTGAAGGAGCTTGTTTTTGCCGGCATGCTCCTGGCCTCCAGAGACGTGGTGGAAGGGATCAACTGGGTCCGCGACAATGCGGCCGATCCCCAGATCGCCAAAGTGGCCGAAAAGGAGAAGAAGAGATTCGCCGGCGTGGAACTGCAGGGCAAGAAGCTGGGCATCATCGGTCTCGGCGCTATCGGCGTCAGAGTTGCCAACGCGGCCGTCAATCTGGGCATGGATGTCTACGGCTACGATCCCTACGTTTCCGTCGACAGCGCCTGGCATCTGAGCCGCAAGATCTTCCACGTGCTGAACGTCGAGGATATCTATGCCAACTGTGATTACATCACCATCCATGTGCCGCTGCTGGAGTCCACCCGCGGCATGATCGACAAGAAGGCCATCGACCAGATGAAGAAGGGTGTCGTGATCATCAACATGGCCAGGGATCTTCTGGTGGACGAGGAGGCCGTTGTCAAGGCCATCCGCAGCGGAAAAGTGCACCGCTACGTCTCCGATTTCCCGAACTCCACCGTAGCAGGTGTCCCCGGTTGCATCACGACCCCTCATCTCGGCGCTTCCACCGAGGAGTCCGAGATCAACTGCGCCAAGATGGCCGTGGATGAGATGCGGGATTATCTGGAGAACGGCAATATCAAGAACAGTGTCAACTATCCGACCTGTGATCTGGGCGTCTGCAAGACCGGCGGCAGGATCGCCGTATTCCACGCCAACAAGGCCAACATGATCACGCAGTTCACCCGCGTCATGGGCGATGCCGGCGTCAACATCTCCGGTATGGCCAACCAGTCCCGAGGCGAGTATGCCTACACGCTCCTGGACATCGACACTCCCGCTCCCGCCGATGTCGTCAGCGGCCTGAAAGAGGCCAACGGCGTATTCCGCGTGCGCGTGGTCAAATAACAGACCGGACAGACATTCGGGAGCATCTTCAGACAGGAACACAGGACAGCCGCGGGCAGCACGGCGGACTGTCCGGAATGAGGTATCATGGCAGACATAAGACCTTTTTCAGCGCTGCGTCCCGCACCGGGACTGGAATCTGAGATCGCGTCCCTGCCCTATGATGTGTATTCGAGAGCGGAGGCGCGCCATGCGGCAGCAGGACGCCCCCGCTCTTTTCTGCGCATAGACAGGGCTGAGACACAGATGCCGGAGGACGCCGACATGTACGGGGAACTCTGCTACCGCAAGGCGGCCGAGCTCTTCGAGGCGGCCATTGACGCCGGTGAGCTGCGGCAGGATCCGGAGCCCTGCTATTATCTGTATGAGCAGACTTTCCGGGGCAGGAGCCAGACGGGCATAGTGGCGTGTGCGGACGTGGAAGACTACGAGAACGGTGTCATCCGCAGGCACGAGAATACCCGCGCCGACAAGGAAGCTGACAGGATCCGGCACGTGGATGCCCTGAGCGCACAGACGGGGCCTATCTTTCTCTGTTACAGGGACGATGCAGAACTGCATTCTCTGATCGCCGGGATCAGGGAGGAGCAGCCTTACTGCGATTTTGTTTCGGACGGAGAGGTCAGGAACCGCTGCTGGAAGATCGGGGATCCGGAGACCGTCGGCAGGATCACGGCCATCTTTCACGGGATCCCGCGGCTGTATATCGCGGACGGCCATCACCGCTGCGCCTCTGCCGTGCGCGTCTCTCAGATGCGCAGACAGCAGCACCCCGGGTGGACCGGCGCGGAGGAGTTCAACCATTTTCTCTGCATCCTGTTCCCCGCCGGGGACCTGATGATCATGGATTACAACCGGGTCGTGGCCGACCTGAACGGTCTGGCGGATCCGGATCTTCTGAAACGCCTGGAAGAGACCGGAACAGTGGAGCTCCTGCCGGATGACGGGACCCCGTACAGCCCCGCACACCGCGGAGAGTTCATCCTGTACCTGAAGAGCGGTCGTTACCGCTGTACTTTCAGGGAGGACCTGCGGCCTGAGGATCCTGTGCACTGCCTGGACGTATCCATGCTGCAGGAACTGGTCCTGGGACCTGTCCTCGGCATCCATGATCCCTCCTCCGATCCGCGCCTCAGCTTTGTGGGCGGGATCCGCGGAGCAGAAGAGTTGGAGAAACGCGTCAGGGAAGGCGCTGCAGCTGCCATGGCCATGTATCCCACCTCCATGGAGGAACTGATGCGCGTGGCGGATGCCGGTATGCTGATGCCTCCCAAATCCACCTGGTTCGAGCCCAAACTCCTCAGCGGTCTCTTCATCCACCGGTTCGAACGCTGAGGCGGGCAAAAAAGGGCTTGCCAAAAGCGACCGTTGTCTATATAATGAAATAGCTTCTCAGGAAGCACCGTCCGCAGGACGGAAATGCTGGAATAGCGCAGTCGGTAGCGCAACTGATTCGTAATCAGTAGGTCGAGGGTTCGAGTCCCTTTTCCAGCTCTGAGCGGCCAGGGTAGTCCATGGCACGCGCCAGTTTGCAAAGTGCAGGAATCCCGGTTTTTTCGAAATTGGGGATTTCTGCTTATTTGTTATATAACAGCAATCCGCGGTTCAAATACTGGACTGACCGGGAAGCTTGCTTACAAGATCAGTCAAGTTTTTGATCTGCGGGGCGGACAAGGTATGGAGCACCTCTGTCCGCATACAGTTTCAGAACGCAGAACGTTCTGAAACATGTGTGCTGTTTATTATGACACAAAGAAAATACCACAAGGAGGAACACGATGGCACAGCTGTGGGGTGGCAGATTCACCGGTCAGACCGATGAGGCCGTAAAAGCTTTTAACGACTCGCTGCGCTATGACAGGAGACTGTGGAGACAGGATATCGAGGGCAGCAGGGCTCACGCCGCCATGCTGGGCAGGCAGGGCATTCTGACACCTGAGGAGACGGAGAGCATCCTCGCGGGTCTCAAGGGGATCATGGAGGATATCGAGAGCGGACGGCTGGCGATCGAAGGAGGATATGAGGACATCCACAGTTTTGTGGAATATATCCTCACACAGCGGATCGGAGAGGCCGGCAAGAAGCTTCACACGGGCCGCAGCCGCAACGACCAGGTGGCCCTGGACATGCGCATGTACATCCGTGAGCAGTGCGGGGCTGTCCGGGAGGATCTTCTGTCCCTTCTGAGCGTCCTTCTCAGGACCATGGAGGAGAACAGAGACACCTATATGCCCGGTTTTACCCACCTGCAGAAGGCGCAGCCGGTGACTCTGGCGCACCACTTCGGCGCTTACTTTGAGATGTTCCGCCGGGATACTGAGAGGCTCAGTGACTGCAGGAACAGGCTGAACCTGTGCCCTCTGGGCACCGGTGCCCTGGCGGGCACCACGTATCCGCTGGACAGGACTTACACGGCAGAGGTGCTCGGATTTGATGGCCCCACCCGCAACAGCATGGATTCCGTCTCCGACAGAGACTATCTCATCGAGTTCCTCTCGGACCTCTCCCTCATCATGATGCACCTGAGCCGCTTCAGTGAGGAACTGATCCTCTGGAAC
>CAMOJW010000150.1 GCA_946617225.1 uncultured Lachnospiraceae bacterium | reverse complement strand
TGCGGAGCTTCACGTCCTCGTCGAGGGCGTTGAAGTGGGTCTCAAAAGGACGCGCTGCGGCGCCGCCGGCATTGGCGACGAGCATGGGGGTCTCGACCTCCATGAAATCTCTGGCGGACAGGAAATTGCGGATCTCCTGGATGATCTTCGAGCGCTTGATGAAGACTTCTTTGGACTCCTCATTCATGATGAGGTCCACATAGCGCTGTCTGTAGCGGAGGTCCGTGTCGGTCAGGCCGTGGAACTTCTCCGGAAGCGGGGAGAGGGATTTGGACAGAAGCGTCAGCTCCCTGGCGTGGACGGAGATCTCGCCGGTCTTGGTCTTGAAGACAAAACCTTTCACTCCGAGGATATCGCCGATATCCATCTTCTTGAAGTCCTTGTAGGACTCCTCTCCCACCTCATCGCGCGCGACATAGACCTGGATCCGGCCGTCGCGGTCCTGGATGTTGCAGAAGGAGGCTTTGCCCATCACGCGTTTGAAGAGCATGCGGCCGGCGATGGAGACGTCCTTGTTCTCCAGTTCTTCAAAGTTCTCGCGGATCTCGGTGCTGTGGTGGGTCTGATCGAAGGCAACGATCCGGAAGGGATCCTTGCCCGCCGCCTGCAGCTCCGCAAGCTTGTCGCGGCGCACCTTCTCCAGCTGGGAGACGTCCTGTGCAGTCTGTGCCTTGTTCTGTGCCAAAATGTTTTCTCCTTTAATTATCAGTTCGCCGGTTCTGTCTTCCAGATCTCCAGTACCCGGTACCCGGTCTCGCCCATGGGCGTCTTGACGACCACTTCGTCGCCGACGATGCAGTTCTCGAGCTCGCGGCCGATGGGGGACTCGTTGGAGATCTTGCCCTTCAGGCTGCTGGCCTCGGTGGAACCGACCACGCTGTAAACTTTCTCTTTGCCGGTGTTCAGGTTGAGGACGCGGACGGAGGTGCCGATGCCAACGCTGTCACTGGAGATGTCCTCATCCGTGATGATCTCCACGTTCTTGAAGAGTTCTTCCAGCTTCATGATCTCCGCTTCGATATCACGCTGCTCGTCCTTGGCGGCATCGTACTCGGCGTTCTCGGAGAGGTCGCCCTGTTCGCGGGCTTCCTGCAGTTTCTGGGCGACTTCCTGTCTGCGCACGCCCTTGAGATAGTGCAGTCTCTCCTCTTTGCGGTCCTTCTCCGCCTGTGTCATCCGAACTTTCTTGATCTCCAGCTCTGCCATTTCGTTCCTCCCTGAAACATTTATCGATGATTGCCGTATGTCTCCCGCAGACTCCGATGTGCGGGAGATCTTCCGTATAGTACTGTCATAAGCGTGCTAAATTATACAGGCTTGACAGGAAGTCTGTCAACTGCGGCCTGCGATCTCCGCGGTGAGCGCTTCCAGCTCAGCCATGGAGGCGATGGAACCGGCTCTGGCGCGCAGCGAGCTCGCACCCGGAAAACCGGCGATATACCACGCCACCTGGCTGCGCATCTCGCGGATGGCCGTTTTCTCCCCCCTGTACAGGACCTCTCCCCTGGCGTGTTCCAGGATCATGGCCGCCGTCACCGCCCGGTCGGGTCGGGGCGGGACGGGTCTTCCCTCCAGATAAGCGTTGATCTCCCTGAAGACCCATGGATTGCCCCGGGCCGCTCTGCCCACCATGACGGCATCGCAGCCGGTCTCCCTGAACATGCGCTCCGCGGAACTGCCGTCCCGGACGTCGCCGTTGCCAATCACAGGGATCCCTACGGCCTCCCTGACTTCCCGGATGCAGGACAGATCGGCCCGGCCGCTGTACATCTGCTCCCTGGTCCTGCCGTGGACCGCGATGGCGGCGGCGCCTCCCTGCTCGGCTGCGCGCGCGCACTCCGCCGCGTTGAGCCTGTCCGCGGAATATCCTCTGCGGATCTTGACCGTTACCGGCCGGCTGGTGCCGGATACGGCTGCGGCGACCAGCTCGCGGATGCGTCCGGGATCCTGCATCAGAGCGCTCCCCTCGCCGTTGCTGACGATCTTGCGGACGGGACATCCCATGTTGATGTCCAGGATGTCGAACTGTTCCGGCTCCAGGATCCGGCAGGCCTGTTCCATGCCTTCCGGCTCACTGCCGAAAAGCTGCAGTGAGACGGGCCTCTCCGCCTCCTCTGTACGCCACAGTTCACTGGTCCTTCGGTTGTGGTAGATGATGGCTTTGGCGCTGATCATCTCCATACAGACCATGGCCGCCCCCTGCTGTCTGCACAGGCGGCGGAAAGGCAGGTCGGAGACACCGGCCATGGGGGCCAGGATCACTCTGCCGGGTATGCGGACCTGCCCGATGAGGAGGTCTCCCTGCGGCAGTTCACTCGTCATCCTCGTCCTCCTCTTCCAGAAGCAGGGATGCATCCTCGTGCAGCATAGTCACGCGGAAATAGATGGACAGGCCCCGGAGGAGCTCCCTCTTCTTCCTGTACACCTGGCTGATCATGAGGGGTGCACCCACATCGTCGTACAGCAGGTCGCCCTCCTCCTTACGGGATTCCAGGACCACCTTGCCGTCCAGGTCAAAACTGATCGTGAAAACGCCGCCCACATCCTCCGTGAACAGGACGCACAGGATGTGGATCTCCTCCTTGACGCTCTCCGGCAGGCCGTCGAACTTTTCGTTGAAATAGTACTTCCTGTCATACGCGCTGGCGCCGCACAGGACCACGCGGTATCTGCTTTTATCTTCCGTAATGTTCATGATCTGACCTTCCGTCTCCTCCGGTCCTTCTGTCCGTTGCAGACTGTCTGCAAGGATCCTCTGTCTGCCTCTCCGGACCGGTCAGACATATCCCGCGATGCCTCTCACTGAGACCTCGCCGCTCTCGATCCTGCAGATGCTGCCGTCCTCCTTCCGGACGAGGAGGGCGCCTCTTTCATCGATCCCCAGCGCGGTCCCGTCGTAGGGCTGCGCCGGATCCAGGACTCTCACGTGCCTGCCCCTGTTGGCGAGGACGCTCTCGTACTCTTCCCGCAGAGGCGCGAATCCGCGATGGTCCAGAAAGAGGGTGCAGTATCGCTCGAAATGTGCCCAGACAGCTGCCGTCAGTGCGGACCTGCTCACGCTGTGCCCCGTGATCAGGCGCAGCGAGGAGGCCGTCTCCCGGATCTCCTCGGAGAAGACGGTCTGGTTCACGTTGATCCCGATACCGATCACGATATCGCGGATCTCCGCGTTCTCCACCCGCATCTCGGTCAGGATGCCGCAGACCTTGCGGAACTGTCCCTCCGGATCCTGCATGACGATGTCATTGGGCCACTTGATCTGGGCCGGCAGTCCGGTGATCTCCGTCACACCCGCCGCAACGGCCATCGCCATGACCAGGGTCAGTGACGGAGCCGCTTCCGGTGACAGGTCCGGTCTCAGCAGGATGCTCATGTATATGTTGCCCGCGGGGGAGATCCACTGCCTGCCCCGACGTCCGCGCCCGGCAGTCTGTATGGCAGCGACCGCGGCCGTGCCCTGCGGGCTCCCCTGTCCGGACAGGCGGAAGACGTCCTCGTTGGTGGACCCTGTCTCCGCGGCAAAATAAAAGGGATGTCCCACCCATGCGGTCTTCAGATGGCGCAGGATCTCCTCTTCGTTGAAGAGATCCGCATCCTCCGTTTCCACAGCAGAGAGACGGTAGCCTCTGTTGGTCACCGCCTCGATAGGATAGCCCTCTTTTTTCAGGTTTCGGATATTCTTCCAGACAGCGGTCCGCGAGATCCCCAGGTCCTCGCTGAGCTCCTGCCCGGAAAGATAGTCCTGCGCCTCCCTGAGTCGGCGCAGGATCTTCTGTTTGGTAGACAGCATCTGCATTCTCTCACTCTGACGAGGCCTCAGACCTCGATCACTTCCGTACAAAGGGTGGCCGCCAGCACCGCCTTGATGGTGTGCATGCGGTTCTCCGCCTCCTGGAAGACCACGCTCTGCGGAGACTCAAAGACTTCATCGGTGACCTCGAGCTCGGAGAGACCGAACTTCTCGAAGATCTCGCGTCCGATCCCGGTGCCCTGATCGTGGAAAGCCGGCAGGCAGTGCATGAAGACGGCTTCCGGCGCCGCCAGTTCCATCAGTTCTCTGCGCACCTGATAGTCCTTCATCTCGCCGATGCGCTCCTCCCAGGCCTGCATGGGCTCGCCCATGGACACCCAGACATCGGTGTACAGGACGTCCGCTCCCGCGGCGCCTTCCCTCGGATCCGTGGTCAGCGTGATGCTGCCGCCGGTCTGTGCGGCGATCTGCCGGCAGGTCTGGACCAGCGCGGGATCCGGCATATAGGAGGCCGGGCCGCAGAGGGTGATGTGCATGCCTGTTTTGGCTCCCATGACCATCAGGGAATCCGCCGTGTTGTAGCGGGCATCTCCGAAATAGCTCAGGCGGATGCCTTCGATCCGTCCGAAGCACTCCCGGATCGTGAGCAGGTCTGCCAGCATCTGAGTGGGATGGAACTCATTGGTCAGACCGTTCCAGACTGGTACCCTGGAATACTCCGCCAGTTCCTCCACGATCTCCTGCCCGTAGCCGCGGTACTCGATGCCGTCGAACATTCCCGCGAGTACCCTGGCGGTGTCAGCGATGCTCTCTTTCTTGCCGATCTGGGAGGCCGCAGGGTCCAGATAGGTGGCGTCCATACCCAGATCGTGGGCCGCCACTTCGAACGCGCAGCGGGTGCGCGTGCTGGTCTTCTCAAAGATCAGAGCGATATTCCGTCCCTCACAGTACCTGTGCGGCACGTGATCCTTCTTGGCACCCTTCAGTTTGGCTGCCAGGTCCACCAGGTACAGGATCTCCTCTGTGGAGAGATCCAGGAGTTTAAGAAAGTCTCTGCCTCTCAGATCCACACTGCTCAATTCCGTGTTCTCCTTTCTCCTCAGGAAAAACCGGCAGGATGCCCCGGCCGCGGTGCGGATCCGGAGGCATCCTGCAGTATTCTCAGCATCTATCCCGTCAGCGGGATGTCACTCAAAGATATCACTCCTTGGTGTCGTCGGTCGCGATCCCCTTGATGGCGGTCGCAAGTCCCGCGATCCCCTGCAGATCGGAGGGGATGATCAGCTTGGTGGACTTGCCGTCGGCCATCTTGGCCAGGGCTTCCAGGCTCTTGATGGTGAGCACGGACTGGTCAGCGCCTGCCTCGCGGATCATGCGGATACCGTCCGCATTGGCCTGCTGGACGCGGCGGATGGCCTCGGCCTGACCTTCGGCCTCCTGCAGCATCTTCTCTTTCTGAGCTTCCGCTGCCAGGATGGTGGACTGTTTGTCGGCTTCCGCCTGAAGGATCATGGATTCCTTGCGGCCCTCGGCGACAAGGACGGCGGATTTCTTCTCACCTTCTGCCTTCAGGATGGATTCACGTCTCTCACGTTCCGCTTTCATCTGCTTCTCCATCGCCTCACGGATAGCGGCGGGAGGAGTGATGTTCTTGAGCTCGACACGGGTCACCTTGATGCCCCAGGGGTCGGTGGCGATGTCCAGGGAAGTGCGCATCTTGGTATTGATGATCTCACGGGAGGTCAGTGTCTCGTCGAGTTCCATCTCACCGATGATGTTACGCAGCGTGGTGGCGGTCAGGTTCTCGATGGCCATGATCGGGTTCTCAACGCCGTACGCGAACAGCTTGGCATCCGTGATCTGGAAGAAGACGATGGAGTCGATCTGCATCGTGACGTTATCCTT
>CAMOJW010000149.1 GCA_946617225.1 uncultured Lachnospiraceae bacterium | reverse complement strand
CGGAGCTCCTGAACGGCCGCAGGATCGAGCCCCTCATCGGCTTCTGTGAGACCTTCTTCGAGAACTTCACCGGCAATCCCGCCGCCTCCGTGCCTGCGGGACTGACCTCGGAGGGCCTCCCGGTGGGCCTGCAGATTGTGGGGCGCCGCTTCCGCGACGAGGACGTGTTCGCGGCCGCCCACGCTTACGAGCAGATCCGGCCCTGGTCCTATGAGATACCTTTCGGAAGAGAGGTGTAGGAATTAGATAAGGAGAACCCCATGAATAAAAAGATCGTCATCGTCAACGCCGGCCCCCGCAAGGGCTGGAACACGGACACGCTGCTGACGGAAGCCGCCAGAGGCGTGGAGTCTGCGGGCGCTGAGGTGGAGAGGTTCGACCTGTTCCGGCTGGAGAGGTACACGGGATGTATCTCGTGCTTCGGGTGCAAGAAGGAGAAGTTCAAGGGACACTGCATATGCCGGGACGGGCTGACGCCGGTCCTGGACGCGATCCGGGAGGCGGACGGGCTGATCATCGGTTCGCCCAATTATCTGGGAGAGCTGACGGCCTCTTTCCGGGCCCTGTATGAGCGGCTGATCTTCCAGAACCTGACATATAACAGGGAGAAGCCCTCCTGCAACGAGCGTTCGATCCCTGTGTTGCTGGTCATGACCAGCAACGCCCCGGACACCGCTTACACGCAGCTGCTGGAGGGGTACCGCGGGGCGTTGAGCAGGTTCATAGGGCCCACGGAAGTCTTTGTCAGCGGGGACACGCTCCAGCTGAAGGACTATAGCAAGACTGACTGGCCGTGGAGCATTTTTGACGCAGAAGAGAAGAAACACCGCCACGAGACGGTGTTTCCTCAGGAGTGTCAGAGGATATATGAACTGGGAGCTAAGCTCGCCGGGTCATCTATGGACTGAACAAGCCGCCTCTGATAAGATGGGGACAGAAGGCCTTTACAGGCCGGAAGGTTATGAGGATCAGACAGCCTGGGCTATGACATCAGTACTCGCGAAGCGCACGAGATTCTTCGTGAAAGGAAATGCGTCATCATGGCAGGTGTGAAATGGTATGAACTGGACAATGCCGCCAAGATCGTCCCCTCGACGACCAGAGGTGCGGATACCCGCGTGTTCAGGATCAGCTGTGAACTGAAAGAGGAGGTTGACGGGACCCTCCTGCAGATGGCACTGGATCAGACGGTGCCGGATTTTCCCCACTTCTCGAGCGTGCTGAGGAGAGGGCTTTTCTGGTACTATCTGGACAGCAGCAACCTCAGGGCGGTGGTGCAGCAGGAGAATCTGCCGGCCTGTTCCGCCCTGTACAAAAACGGCCGCCGCACGCTCCTGTACCGCGTCAACTACTACAGGCGCAGGATCAATCTGGAGATGTTCCATGTGCTGACGGACGGGACGGGGGCGATGTCTTTTCTCAAAGCGATCGTCTGTCACTATCTGGAGCTGGCCCACGGGATCGAGTACACGGAAGCCGAGGAGACCTCCGGCGTCAAGGACCGGGAGTCCGACGCCTTCAGCCGCTACTATGAGACGGGCAAAAAAGGCGCCCCCCGCGAGAAGGATCCCGCCCGCGCCTATCATCTGCAGGGCGAGCGGGACGAGAACCTGGAATCCCACCTTCTGGAGGGCACTGTCTCCACGGTGCGGTTCCTGAAGGCGGCCAGGGATCGGGGGACGACGGCCGCCGCTTTCTCCACCGCGCTGTTCATGGAGGCGATCCTGGACGGGATGAGCGTGCGGGACCGCAAGCTCCCCATCGTGCTGAGCGTGCCCGTGAACCTGCGCAATTACTTCCCGTCGGAGACGGCGAGGAATTTCTTCGGAGTGATCAATGTCGCGTTCCGCCCGGAGGATTACGACGGGACGCTGGACAGCATCCTGCGGGTGGTGCAGGAGTCCTTCCAGAGACAGCTGGAGCAGGACCAGGTCGCCCTGACCATGCAGGGATACTCCAAGCTGGAACACAACATCATGATCAAGGCGGTGCCCCTGGCGATCAAGAACCTGGTCATCTCGATGGTCAACAGCAGGGTGCAGAAAGGTATCACCGGGACTGTCTCAAACGTGGGAAGAGTCACGCTGCCGGAACCCTTCGTGCCGTATGTGGAGCAGTTCAGCTGTTTCATGGCGGCGCCGGACGTGCAGATCTCCATCAGTTCCTTCGGAAACAGGATGTGTTTCGGTATCGCCAGCCCGTTTGAGGCGCACCCCGTGTTCATG
Source organism: uncultured Lachnospiraceae bacterium (assembly GCA_946617225.1). Lineage (GTDB taxonomy): Bacteria > Bacillota > Clostridia > Lachnospirales > Lachnospiraceae > CAG-791. The sequence continues at coordinate 3,455 of CAMOJW010000149.1, read as the reverse complement.
CGTTTCTTCCGCAAGATGATAGCCCTGGGGATAGACGTGGAGATCGCTTCCAATGATTCCTGGGAGGACGAGGAGGGCTCCGTGGCCGACTGGATCGCGGAGCAGATGGAGCGCCGCCGCCAGGAAGCGGCGGAAGAGCCCCAGGCGGAAACAGCGGAAGGAGGTCAGTGATGCAGTATTGCACGAAATGCCGTGTGCAGATCCGGGGCAGAAAAGCCCGCTGTCCGCTGTGCCAGGGAGAGCTCCTGGAGGCCCTGCCGCCCGGAGGCGTGGACTATGCCGCGCTGAGAGAGGATCCTTTTGCCCGGATCAGCCGGTCCCCGGTGACCTCCATGCTCCTGTTCCGGATCGTGACATTTCTCTGTGTAAGCGCCCTGATCTTCATGGGGGCCATACAGGTCATCTCCGGGTTCAGGCTCTGGTGGGTCCATGTGGCCTGCCTGGGCGTTCTGGCGGGCTGGGCTGACGTGCTCATAGCCCTGTATTACCGCAGCAATATCCTGAAGATGCTGAACACGCAGGCGTATCTTCTCATGGCCGTCAGCATTGTGATCGACCGCCTGACGACCCGCAGCGGCTGGTCTGTCTCGTGGTTCATCCCCATCCTGTTCGTGCTTCTGGTGCTCATCACCAATGCGGTGGCCGCGGGGAACGGACTGCACCTGTACGAATTCATCCTGTACCTGGCGCTGGACGTGGTGATGAGCCTTCTGCAGATCATCCCCATCGCCCTCGGCTGGAACAAGGTCATTGCACCGGCCGTGATCTGCATCGCTCTGATGCTGGTCCTGGCCAGCAGCCTCATCATCTTCCAGGGGAAGATGCTGCGGTCCGCGGTCAGCAGGTATCTGCATATCTAGGGCAGGCGCGACACGGGATCGGGGCGTCAGAGGGTACTGAAGGCTCAGAAGAAAGTGAAGAGTTATGGAACCAGAATCCGGAAAACTCCTGGAAAACTTAGAGACCTGGACGGAAAGACTGCAGGAGGACCTGGGTGACCGCGCGGAGCAGGTCATCGGAGACGTGATCGCCGGAACGCGGCTGGATGCGGAGGAGATCCGGGTGGAGCCGGGACAGGCCGCACCGGAGCTCGAGCTGCGGAAGTGGTACAGGATCCCCGTGGAGGGGGGCTGCACCGCGGACGGGTCGGACTATCATATCTATATCCGGAGCGGGAACTCCCGCTCCCTCTGTGTGTTCCTCTCAGGCGGCGGCATCGCCTGGAACCCCTACACGGCGGCGCACCCGGTGACGGGCGGGCGCGTCTTTGCGTGGCTCCCCAACTATTACTGGAGCAATCTGCGTCCCTTCACGCAGATCTACAACATTGGCGTAGGCATCACGGGCAACAGCGAGAAGTTCAATCCCTTCGACGAGTGGAATTTTCTCATCGTGACCTATGCCACGGGTGACCTGCACCTGGGAAGGACCCGCTATCCCTACACCGACGAGGCGGGGGAGGAGCAGGTCCTGCATTTCCACGGCTATGAGAATTTCATGTCCGCCATGCGCATCGGCAAGACGGTCTTTCCATTTGCGGACAGACTGCTGATCGCGGGGGAGAGTGCGGGCGCTTTTGCCGTGCCGGCTCTGGCGGAGCAGATCCACCAGGAGTTCTATCCGGCCTGCCGGGACGTGACCCTGCTGTCGGACAGCGCGCTGCTCGTCAAAAAGCACTGGCGCAAGACCGCCCGCGACGTCTGGAACGTCCGGCCGGAGATCTGGAAGGACCTCCACGGCACCAACATGACGCTCGACTGGTACCGCGCGCTGTATAAGAGGAGAGGAGAGCAGTACCGGTATCTCTACGCCAGTTCCGTGCGCGATTACCTGCTCAGCGCCTTCTACAACGACGTGCAGAACAAAAAATACGACACCGACGAGGAGATGCAGGAGATCTTCCGCAGGCAGCTCGGAGCCATGATTCGGGAACTGAAGAAGATCACGCCCAATTTTGGCATCTTCCTGTACGACTGGAAGCGGCCCCTCCTCTACCGGGGCGGGACGATCCACACCATGGTCCGGCAGCCCGAATTCTACCTCCGCCAGCACGGCAACCCCAGCATGGCGGAGTGGCTCACGGAGGCGGTGGATGGACATGTGACGGACGTGGGCCTCGACCTGGTCCTGCGCAGGCGGAGGAAGAAAGCGCCCGGCGAGGCATGAAACCTGACGCCTCTCACTGCGCCTCCCGCAGTTCCTCCTCCCGCTCATACCACTCCTCGGCGGGATCCGGCGCTCCGTACCCGTTCTCGAAGCACCACGCGGTCATGTGCGCACCGTCCGGGTCCCCGGCATCCGCAGCCTTGCGGAACCAATGGTAGGCGGCTGCGGGATCCTCGGCCGTGCCTACGCCATTTTTATACATAAGTCCCAGATTGTACATCCCTTCCACATTGCCGGTCTCGGCGAGCTGCTGCATCCAGTAGAAAGCAGACTCCGGATCCGGCTCCGTACCTATCCCCATGATGCAGCATCGGGCATAATTGTACATCCCCAGATCATATCCGGCCTCCGCTGCCTTACCGTACCAGGCGAAGGCCTTTTTTTCGTCCTTGTCCGTGCCCGCCCCGTCCTCATAGCAGATCGCGGCATTGAGCATCCCGGAGGTATTCCCCAGTTCCGCCGCTTTCAGGTCCCACTGCAGGGCCGCCGCCTGATCCTGGGGCGTCCCCTCTCCGTTCGTGTAACAGTTGGACAGCAGGATCATGCAGGAGGGATCGCCCATCTCTGCGCCTTTCTGCGCCAGCGAGAAGACCTCGTCATAATCCACCTCCGTCCCCCACCCGTTCCGGTAACAGTCGGCCAGCAGGAGGATCGCCTGCACGTTGCCCTCATCGGCCGACACCCGGAGAAACTCCACATCCGCCGGCTCGATCACGTCTTTCTGCGAGATGGAGACCATCGCAGCTCCGTAGATATCGTAGGAGAGCTCGTGGTTCCTCCGGGAGACGACGTAATTCCTGTACAGGAGAGCACTGCCGATGGCCAGCAGGACTGCACTGGTGATGCCGATGGTCAGACCCGTGCGCAGACGGCGCTGCTTCTCCCGGTCCACGAGGCGGCCGAAGCGGACGTCCAGGAGGATGGAGACCAGCTTCAGAAATGCCTTGCCCTTGCCGATCTCCTGCACGTTGGCGCCCAGAAGGGTGGAATTCTCCATGCTCCGCAGACCCTCCGGGTAACACTCCAGAGAGTGATCGTCGCTCTCCGGTTCCCCTTCGACGATAAAGGGGATGATCCGGTCACGCCTGCCCAGGGAGAGAAAATAGAGCACCTCCTCATTCACCCAGGAGGACGCAGCGCTGTTGGGAGAGCAGATCACGATGAGATAGCGGGAGACCTGCAGCTCCTGCCGGAGCGAGGCCTGCAGTTCCACGCCTGCCAGGTCTGTCTGGTCCCGGAAGACGCGCAGCCTCTGTCCCCGCGGCCTGTCGCCCCGCATATCGGCGGGG
>CAMOJW010000148.1 GCA_946617225.1 uncultured Lachnospiraceae bacterium | reverse complement strand
TAGCGGAGTCGGACCTGAAGGACATCGGCTGCCACACCGGCACGATCAGCGACGCTTTCATGATGATGCACAGAGCGGGCAAACTTACCAACGCACGCAAGGAATTCGACACAGGTCTCTCCACCTGGAATCTGGCCATGGGTTCGCAGGAACTCTATGACTGGCTGGACGCGGAGCCCGGGCTGTTCCATCCCGGGGACCTCGATTATGTCCACGACCCTTACCGGATCGCGCAGATGAAGAACGTGATCAGCATCAACGGCGGCGTGCAGCTCGACCTGATGGGGCAGGAGAACGGGGAGACGGCCGGGACGCGCCAGCTCTCCGGCATCGGCGGGCAGATGGATTTCCTGGAAGGCGCCTACCGATCTGTGGGCGGCAAAGGCTTCATCTGCATGAACTCCTCCCGCGTCACAAAGGATGGGCAGCGCAAGTCGAATATCCTGCCTTTTATCCCCGGTGGGAGCACGGTGAGCGCACCCCGAACGATGATCCAGTACGTGGCGACGGAATACGGCGTCGTGAAGCTCTCCGGCCTGTCGGTCCGGGAGAGGGCGGAGGCGATGATCAGTGTCGCGCATCCGGATTTTCGGGGAGAACTGGAGAGTTATGTGCGGGACAACTTGCACTGAACTGCCTGTTTCATACAGCAGGAAGGGAACGGCAAGAGGGATACGCCAGGAGCGAAATAGCAGAAAGAAGGTACAATCATGGCCAGACGCATCGTTCTCGCTATCATTCTGATCATCGCGGCAGCTGCTCTGGCAGCTGTCACCCTGATCCTGTATTTCCGGAGCAGCGTGACGGTCCTCGACGGGCCCGGCATGGTGCATGAGGATACTTTTGATTTTTCCGGGACATGGCTGCGGCGGGTCTGCTACTACCGGGGAGGCGGTGAGAACGGCGACTCGTATTCCGTGGAGCTCACGCTTGCGGAGATGGAAGACGGGAGGCCGCGGGCGCTCGTGCGCTATTACAACAGGCCGGCCCATGATCAGAAAGCTGTGGAAAAAGAGATCGCCTGTTCTTCCAACGTGGTCACCGGTGTGCAGGAGATCGTCGACCGGTATTCCATGACGGACTGGAAGGATCTCCCGGAGACGGATCTGTTCGCACTGGATGCCCCGAGCATGTCCTTCACGCTGGAATACAGCGACGGGACGGAGATCCGGCTGGGGTCCGACCTGGAGATGCCGGACGGGGCCTACGATGCGATCAACGAGATCCGGGAGTATATCCTGCTGTGTGCGGGGATCGAGGAGGATTGAGCTTCGAGGAAGCTGTTGAAGCAAGAGAAGTATAGAGTATGATGACAAGCGGCGGACTGACAGCAGCATCGCGTGGTTTTGACAGAACAGGAGGGCAGAATGAAGTACAGAACACTGGGAGCAACAGGCCTGCAGGTGAGCGAAGTCGGCATGGGATGCGAGGGCTTTTCCGAGAACGAGTATGCCATGGCTAAGGAACTGTTCGATGCGGCGGAAGAGCTGGGCATCAACTATTTTGACCTCTACGCCTCGGATCCGGAGGTGCGGGCGGCTGTCGGCGAGGCGCTGAAGGGGCGGCGGGACAAGTTCCTGATCCAGTCCCACATCTGCAGCGTCTGGAAGGACGGGCAGTACCTGCGCACCCGGAAACTTGACGAGGTGAAAGCCGGCTTCGAGGAGATGATGTCGCTGCTGCAGACCGACTATCTGGACGTGGGCATGATCCACTACTGCGACGCGGAGAGAGACTGGGACACCATCGTCGCGAACGGGATCCTGGACTACGCGAAGGAACTGAAGGCAGCGGGGCGGATCCGGCACATCGGCCTCAGCTCCCACAACCCGCTGGTCGCGCTGAAAGCGGTGGAGACCGGCGACATCGAAGTCCTGATGTTCAGCGTGAATCCCTGCTACGACCTGCAGCCTGCGGACGAGGACGTCGAGGAGATCTGGGCGGACCGCAACTACGAGGGCCAGCTCACCAACATGGACCCCGACCGCCAGCGGCTGTACGAGGAATGTCAGAAGCGGGGCGTCGGCATCACCGTGATGAAAGCCTTTGCGGGCGGAGAGCTCCTGACAGAGAACAAGATCGCCGGCGTCTCCCTCACCGTCAACCAGTGCATCGCCTATGCCCTGTCCCGGCCGGCGGTAGCGACCATCCTGGCCGGCGCCCACAGCGTGGAACAGCTGCGGCAGAGCGCTGCCTACAGCGACGCCCCGGCAGAAGAGAAAGATTATGCCGCAGCGCTGGCCTCCTTCCCGCGCGTGAGCTGGGTCGGGCAGTGCATGTACTGCAGCCACTGCGAGCCCTGTGTCGCGAGGATCGATATCGCCTCGGTGACCAAGTTCCTGAACCTGACGGATGACGGGAAGAACATCCCGGAGACCGTGCGAGAGCACTACAAGGTCCTGGACCACCACGCAGGCGAGTGCATCCAGTGCGGCGCCTGCGAGACCAGATGTCCTTTCGGCGTCGCCATCCGGGAGAATATGCTGCGGGCGCGGGAGGTGTTTGGGTACTGACGGCGGCTGGTGGCTGAACAAGGCCTTATCTCTGCTCTTTGAAAAACGCCGTCGTCATATCGATGAGATCCCGGGCAGCCGGATGCAGATAAGTGTCCTTCCGGTATACGGCGCAGAGCGGGTGGACCAGGTCCTCGGAACCGAGATCGAAGAAGGCCAGATCCTCCCGGTCAGGTGCGCTGCGGACTCCGGTACTGTTCAGGAAGCAGAAACCGAAATTCCGGGCGGTCAGGTTCAGGGCTGTCGCCGCATTGTCGGTGTGCAGAACATTCCGCAGGACGACCTGCTCCCGGTCCAGATAGTTGAGGACACGTGCTGCCAGGTCGGATTCCGGCTGGAGCAGGATCACCCGCTCGCTCTCGAGAAGATGCAGGTCCGGAGTGATGCCTTCGATCTGCATCTGCAGGAGCTGCTGCGTCGTCGGATTGTCTCTGTGCCCGACCAGGAGGATCTTCTCATACAGGAGGACCTCCGAGGTCATAGATGCCGGGATATTCAGTGTAGTGTTCATGATGACACAGTCCGCTCTGTCCGCAGCGATCAGTTCGTACAGGGACCGGTTCGGGACTTCCAGCAGCTGCAGCTTTACTTGCGGGTAACGCTCGGTGAAAGCGGGCAGGACCGCCGGCAGGAGCGTGCTGGACCGCCAGTTGGTCAGGCCCACCCGGATCGTCTCCAGCCCTCCTTCCCGGAGTCCGTCAAAGTCCTGCAGAAGTTTGTGATACATCTGAAGACCGCTCTCCAGATAGCTTGCGTAGATCTTTCCGGCAGGCGTCAGTTCCAGCGGCGTCTTCTCGCGGTCCAGCAGTTTCACCTGAAAGCTCTCCTCCAGCCGGAGGATGTACTGGCTCAGATACGGCTGGGAGATGAACAGTCTTTTCGCCGCTCCGGAAATGCTTCCGGTCCTGGCCACTTCCAGAAAGTATTCCGGATTCTTGTCTGTCCTGATCATAAGGGGATACCGATCCTTTCCGAGGGTATTCCTGCTCCGTCTGTTTCATTATGCGCGAACGCGCAGTGCAAGTAAATAGGGACATAGCATTTTTGCTATGTCTCTATTGCTGTTTTGGCCTTTTACATATCTGTGTGACGGCGTTAGAATGAAGGCACAGCGTAAGTGCCGAGGATCTTTTTTGAGAAATAAGACTGCGTGAGAGGAACTTCGCGATGAAGACATTCAGAGAGGACGACCTGAAGAATTATTGCAAAAAAGTTATGATCGCATCCGGCGTGGACGCAGGCTGCGCGCAGGCAGTGGCAGACTGCCTGCTCGACGCGGACCTCACCGGGGTCAGTTCGCACGGTGTGAGCCGATTCGCGATCTATATAGAGCGGCTGGAGAAAGGGCTGGTGTCGAAAGGCAACAACATCCGGATCGAGCGGGAGAGTCCCTCTGCGGTCGTGATCGACGCCGGCAATTCCCTTGGCGCACCTGCTGCGAAATATGCCATGGAGACCTGTATCCGGAAAGCCGCGGAGACCGGGTGCTGTTTTGCCACCGTGAAGCACTCCAACCATTTCGGGACCGCCGCTTTCTACACAAAGATGGCGGCGGCGCAGGGCATGATCGGATTCGCCTGCACGAATCTCACCTGCAAGGTGGCACCTTACGGAAGCGCGGAACCCTTTATGGGCACCGATCCCATCTCCGTGGCGGTACCGTCGAACGACATTCCTGTCGTGCTGGATATGACGCCCACCGTCGTTGCGCTCGGAAAACTGATCCTCGCCCAGAAACTGGGACAGTCCATCCCTCTGGGCTGGGCGCTGGACAGGGAGGGAAGGCCCACCACAGACCCCGCAGAGGGACGGAAAGGGTCCCTGATCCCGATCGGCGGTCCCAAAGGCAGCGGTATGGCGATCATCGTGGAGATCCTCAGCGGCCTCCTGAGCGGAGCGGGCTGCGGCCCCGAGCTCCACGACCTCTACGAGTTTGACGCGCCGCAGGGTGTGGGCCACTTCCTGGGTGCCATCGACGTGGGTCATTTCATGGAACTGTCCGCCTTCCAGGAGTCTGTTTCCTCCATGGCTGCGCAGATCAGAGGACTTCGGAAAGCGGAGGGCTTTTCGGAGATCCTGCTGCCCGGGGAAGGCGCAGCGCGCAGGGCGGAGGCGAACAGGCAGAAAGGCATCTCTGTGCCCGACCAGGTGTATGAGGAACTGGTCGCGCTGGGACGGCCATACGGGATGGTCCTGGAGTGACCTCCTGTAGAGAACCGTCCCCTGTGTGAGCCCTGCGCGTGCTATCGCAGCAGGCTGTCATAGATCGACCGCATATACTGGTAGCTCAGAAAGACGATGTCCTCCATGCTGCGGCCTGTGGCAGCGGCGTAATCCACAGGGATGACCTCGGTCAGGGACAGCAGGTAGGCGTAATAATCGCAGTCGATATCGGTGCGGACAGCAGGGTCCGCCTGAAGTTCTTCCTTAAAGATCGGAGCGATCAGTTTCGTCGCCGCTTCGGTCTGGACATAGCTCCGGATATGGCGCGGGGCGGCGAGCATCCGCTCGAAGAGCCGGAAGTCCTCCGGTGCAAGGTAGCTTGCGAGATCTTCTGAGAACTGCCGGTAACCCTCTTCGAAACCCAGACGCTTCATGCGCAGCATACCGGAAGCCAGGAGCGGCTCACCGTGCGACTGCCGGGCCTTGATCAGGCGGCGGTAGACGTCGCTGACGCAGAGACTGAAGAGATCCGCCTTGTCGTCAAAATACTGATAGAAGCTCCCCTTGGGGACGCCGGCGTCCGCCAGAATGCGGTTGATGCTCGTCTTTTCATACGGAAACTGAACGAATTCTGTGCGTGCGGCGCGCAGGATCCGTTCTTTTTTTTCTCCGGGGAGTCTGTCGAAAGTGGGGTGGATCATGGATGTCTCCTCCTTTTTTAGTATTTTACTTGTCATGGTGATGAGCGTCAAATATACTGGAAAAAGGTGGATGTGACCAAAGTCACATCCATAAAGATAGCATTCGATCCGATATTCAGGAAGGGAAGAGGGCAGCAATCATGCGGATCACAGATATCCGGCTGGATGTGCGGAGTTTCCGGTTCGAGGAGCCGATGAAGGTGGCTTTTGCAACGATCGTCGATATGGACACATGCATCGTGCGGATCGAGACGGACAAGGGGATCACGGGCTTCGGGGAGGCGGCACCGCTCGCTTATGTCACAGGGGACAACCTGGAGACAGTCCTCTCGGTCGGCAGGGAGCTGCGGCAGGCGCTCCTGGGG
>CAMOJW010000147.1 GCA_946617225.1 uncultured Lachnospiraceae bacterium | reverse complement strand
TCTCCGATCCAGACGCTCAGCGGGAGTGTCATTTTGAGGATCAACGGGAGTGGGAAGGGACATCTGCAATTATTCGTACTCAACCGTTGCCGGCGGCTTAGGCGTGAAATCGTAGAGGACACGATTAATTCCGGGAACCTCCGTAATGATGCGCTGTACAAGGTGGTCAATCAGCTCATCGGGCAGGTGCTCGACAGTGACTTCCATGACATCGGTGGTATTGATGGCGCGGATGATGCAGGGCCAGTCAAAGGTGCGCTTGCCGTTCTTCACGCCCGTGGACTTGAAGTCCGGCACGACGGTGAAGTACTGCCAGACCTTGCCGGAAAGGCCGTTCTTCTCGAACTCCTCGCGGAGGATGGCGTCGGACTCGCGGACAGCTTCCAGACGGTCGCGGGTGATCGCGCCGGGGCAGCGGACGCCGAGGCCCGGACCCGGGAAGGGCTGACGGAAGACCATGTTGTCCGGGAGGCCGAGTTCCTTGCCGACCATGCGGACTTCGTCCTTGAAGAGGATCTTGACGGGCTCGACGAGCTCGAAGCGGTCGGCGATATCGGCCGGCAGGCCGCCCGCGTTGTGGTGGGCCTTGACGCCGGCTTCGCTCTCCAGGATGTCGGGCCAGATGGTGCCCTGCGCCAGGAACTTGACGCCGTCGAGTTTCCTCGCCTCGTCGGCAAAGACATCGATAAACTCCTCACCGATGATATGTCTCTTGGTCTCGGGATCGGAGACGCCGGCCAGCTTGTCCAGGAAACGGTCCACGGCGTCTACGTAGATGAGGTTGGCGTGCATCTCATCGCGGAACACCTTGATGACCTGCTCGGGCTCACCCTTGCGCAGGAGGCCGTGATTGACATGCACGGATACCAGCTGCTGCCCGACAGCCTTGATCAGAAGGGCTGCTACGACGGAACTGTCGACGCCGCCTGAAAGTGCCAGCAATACCTTGTCACTGCCGATCTGGGCGCGAAGCGCCTGGACCTGCTCTTCGATGAAAGCCTGCGCGAGGGCGGGCGTTGTGATCCTCTCCATATTTTCCGGACGTCTGTCGTATACCATAGATACCTCCATTCCGAGAACCGTGTTGTGAGTTTTTTCTGTGGGTACCATTTTAGCGGAAAGCATTTCCGCATACAAGTAGAAACTTCAACTAATATAGCACCATTAATACAGCATCTTCCTCACCGGATGCGGATCAGCAGGAGCCTGCCTTCCCCCACGGTGACCACCGCTTCCTGTCCGGGCAGGACCTCGTTGCTGACGCCGTACGCGTAGTCGCAGGTGATCTCAGCACCATGCAGGGGATAGCGGGCACCGGTGACGGTGACGTCCCTGGCACATCCGGAGATGTTCAGGAGGGAGAAATACGACCACTCTCCGGAGATATGTACCGGCTCCCGGGACACGATCTCCATCTCCCCGTGGTCGTCCATGAGGCGGCCTTTCAGGCCCAGGGAGTCCAGGTACAGGAGGATCGACACGTTGCCGAGGGTGTGGTCCAGGCGGCCGCCCGCCGCGCCGACCAGCAGGAACTCCGTATACCCTCTCCTGATAGCCTCTTTCACGGCATATACTGTGTCCGTGTCGTCCTTCTCCCGGGGCAGGACGATGGTCTCCACCGGCAGATGCGGGTCCTCATGGGAGTCAAAATCCCCCACTATCAGGTCCGGATCCGCTCCCAGACCTTCCCTGTGCCGCAGGCCGCTGTCACAGTAGACCAGAAAGTCCCCGTCGCGGAGGGCCTGCCGGACCGGGGAATAGTCCCCGATCCCGGCGCCGCCGACGATCACGCATCTCCTCATACATACCTCCATTCCGCGCTCAGCACCATCCGGCGCCTGCGCTCCCCGATCCGCCAGGTCACGGAACAGAAGCCGTCCGTGGCCTCCAGCCCGTCCCTCCCGGGGAGAAAACGGACCTCCACGCGTCCCCTCCGGAACTCCTCCGGCAGACCGCATACGGTCTTCCTGACAGACAGGCCGATGGGTCCGCGCAGCTTCTCCGGCGACCCGTCGGCCAGCCTGAGCAGAAGCCGCGCCTTCCGCTCCAGACCCGGGGTCAGGCAGACTGCATCCCCGAGCTGTGCCCCCAGCTCCTCGTAAAGGATGTGGACAGCCGCCAGGATCTTTTCTTCCGTGTTCATCTTCATAGAATGCCTCCTTTCAGATGCAACAAAAAAACTACCGTCAGGACAGACTCCTCCCGGAGTCCTCCGATCTCAGTAGTTTTTATGCATGCCTCAGAAGGCATCTATTACTTTACAATACTGCGGCTGTTCTGGCAAGAACTAAATCATCGCATTTCCGCGTGTTTTCCCCCCGGTCAGCTGTTCCGCGGGTCCTCGTCCCACCGGCTCCTCAGTCCGACACCTCCATGAGTTTTTTCGATACACGCAGCTGTACCTCGGCATAGTACAGGGTGTCCGCATCGGTAAGGGCATCCTCATCGATGGCATCCATCTTCTCCGCGAACTCCGTATATTTAGACATGTAGTTCAGATAGTCCGTCATCATGGAGACTGTGTCGTCAGAGTTCTGGTATTTTTTCATGAAGGCCACATATTCATCCATGAACGCCTCATAGCTGTCCATCAGCTCTTTGAATTCGGGCGTCACACCGGCCTTGTGTTCCGGCTCCGGGGCAGGCTCCGGTTCGGCGGGCCTTTCCTGCGGTTCCTCCGCAGGGGTCTCTTCCTTCTGCTCCTCCGCGGTCTCCTCCGTCTCTTCCCGGTCCTCCTCTTCCGCAGCCTTCCCGGAAACAGTCTCCTCTTCCTGTTCCTCCTCCGCTTCCGCGACTGCTGTGACAGGCTCGCTCACCGGCTTCTCCGATGCGCTGCCGCGTCTCCCCCGCCCTGCCAGTGAGCGGAACAGTCCGCCGGCAAAAATCAGCAGGATCACGATCAGCACGATAGTGCCGCAGCCAAAATGTCTCCTTCTCATAGGTGCCTCCCTTCTCCCACATACCCGGGAGACCATCATAACACGGCAGAATCTGCGCGGCGTCTGATGCGTTAGACAAGATCCTCCTTTCCCTACGCGAAAATAACAATGTCTCTTGCAGAAGACATTGTCTGACGCGAAAGGAGGAACGATATGCCCTATGACAACCAGATCACCGGAAAGGTCATCCGGAACCTGCGCATGAAAAAAGGCCTGACACAGGAGGTTGTGTCAGGTCTTTCGTGTATACCCCGCAGCCATCTCGCCATGATCGAGAGCGGAAGGATCAGCCCCAAAGTCGATACCCTGTGGCGCATCGCCGAGGCACTGGGCCTGAAGCTCAGCGACCTGATCCGCGCCGTGGAAGAAGAGAGTCCGTAAAACGCTCCGGTCCGCCGCTTATTTCGATCCGCCGCTTATTTCCGTGGTGCCGAATACAGCCGTTTGGAGTATAATAAATAAAGCGGAATAACTTGATTCCGCCTATATTACATCTCTATAAACAGAAGGGAGTTAGTTATGAATCTACTGGGGATCCTGTTGAAACTGATGCTCGCCAAAAAATCCATCGACTCGGTCGCCGGCAAGACCGGTCTCTCCGACAAGCAGATCAAGAAACTGCTGACACTTGCCCTGCCGCTCCTGATGAAATACCTCACCTCCAACGCCTCTCAGGGAAACGGTGCGTTATCTCTGCTTGGCGCACTCTCCCAGCACACGAACAAGGACAGCGTTGACCTGCAGCTGAGACAGGCCGATGAGAAGGACGGCTCCAGGATCATCGGTCATATCCTCGGAGGGGACGAGGACAAGGTCACCAGAGATCTGGCCGCCCAGACCGGCATCGATCCTCTCATGGTCGCCAAGGTCCTGGCCATCATCGCTCCTTTCCTGCTGAGCGGTATCTCTGCTGCCCAGAACCAGCAGGCGCAGGCACAGGCGCAGCCGCTGCAGGTACTGCAGCCGCAGGCAGCTCCGGCCCCTTCTCTGGGCGGCGCAGGACTGCTGGGCTCCCTCTTCGGACTTCCCGCTCAGGAAGAGAAGGAAGAGGAACTGCCCGTCCTGAACCTCGGCAGCCAGGCCGCCGGTGCGGACGGCAGTGCATTGCTGAATCTCCTGCTCGGTGCGATGAAGTGAAGATCCGCATAGGATATTTTAAAGGCGCGGTCTGCGGACCGCGCCTTTTTGCTTCCTGACGGCCGTCTGCGGGTCATTGCAGACGCGTCAATTTTAGTTCCTGAAGTCCCGTTCTCTCACCGCGACGATCCCCTGCAGGCGGTCCAGAACCGCCACCATCTCCTCAGGCAGGCGTGCCCGCCCCTCGCGGGCGATCTCCCCGGGGATCCCGTAGAATGCTTCCGCCATGCCGCCGGCGATGCAGGTCAGGGTATCACAGTCACCGCCCAGAGACACCGCTGTGCGGATGACGTCCTCGAAATCCGTCCCCTCCAGAAAAGCGGTGACTGCCTCAGGAACGGTCTTCTGGCAGGACTCCACGTGACGGTAGCCGGGCCGGATCTCGTCGCAGGTCCTGGACAGATCGTAGCGGAATTCCCGGACGATGTACTCCCTGATCTCCTCCTTGCTGTGTCCCATCCTCGCCAGGAAGATGGCGCCGGCTGTGGATTCGGCCCCTTTGATCCCCTCCGGGTGATCATGGGTCACCATGGCTGTCAGCGCCGCGGCGTGCCTGGTCTCCTCCAGCGTGTCGTACAGCCACCCTGCGGCAGAAACGCGCATGGCACTTCCGTTGCCGTAGCTGCCGTAAGGCTTGGGATCCCGGGACGCGAGCCAGCGGATGAACATGCCGCCGTAACCGGCATTGGGGTATCGCCTGCCCCACTTCTGCATGGACTGCACCACCGCCCTCCGGACCTTGTCATCCGGCTCTCCCAGCGTATCCATCAGCGCTTCCGCCACCGCCACCGTCATGACGGTGTCATCCGTAAACTGCGAAGAACGGCGGAAAAGCGGGAATTCCTTGACCTTGGGACTTCTGTCAAACTCATACGGGGCTCCGATCATGTCCCCCAGCATTGCTCCTAACATCTCTTCACCTCCTGCCTCCATGGGCTCTGAATGGCCTGTGTTCTCTGTATGTTCTGAGTATACGGAAAGCGCAGGCCGCAGTGGTCGCATCGCGGGCGACAATTCTGCAGCAGATGCCGGACCCTGTCTGCAAAACAATGGTAAAGCTTTTCGGGGATCGGTGCAACGGCGACTGTCCTGTCGTCCAGGCCGGCATGGATGCTCCCCAGCAGGTGAAAGGGTGCAAATACCCGTTCTGCCTGTCGTGTTCTGTGGATCTTTCGCTGATCATCGCTTGTTTCGGCACGACCTTGTTTTTCGGTTTCTGCGGGACTATACTGTTCACATGAATACCTGTATGACGACTGCCGGACCGGGTCATTCCAGCCGCCACGGTCCCAAAACCGCCTCCGGGCGATGTGATCCCGCTGCATAAACACGATACGCTGTTCAGGAGGTAACGCATGGGAAACATCAAGATCAAGTCAGATGCCGCCAACACTATCGGCTCGAACCTCCGTCAGATGAGGCTGCGGAAAGGGATCGGCCAGACAGACCTCGCCAGGTGTGTCACGGAGCGGGGAGTGTCCCTCTCCCGTGAGAGTCTGGTCAAGATCGAACACGGGACACAGCACATCACATTGTCACAGCTGAATGCCGTGCGTGAGATACTGGACTGTTCCTACACGGATCTGCTGGGTGAATGAAAGAGATCTCTTACGTTCATGATCGACCATACCATAAAAAAGGGGCTGTGAAAAAAGAATAGCCCAAAAAAGAAGGACCGCGGGTTCATAAA
>CAMOJW010000146.1 GCA_946617225.1 uncultured Lachnospiraceae bacterium | reverse complement strand
GCAGCGGTCTGAAACTTCCGGCCGTCTCTCTGGGACTGTGGCACAATTTCGGGGATACAGGCGATTACGAAAACATGAAACAGATGTGTTTTACCGCGTTCGACCACGGGATCACGCATTTTGACCTGGCCAACAACTACGGGCCGGAACCGGGCAGCGCGGAGCGGAACATGGGCCGCATCCTGAAAGAGGAGCTCCGCGCCTACCGCGACGAGCTCCTCATCAGCACCAAGGCGGGCTACACCATGTGGCCAGGGCCCTACGGCGACTGGGGCAGCCGCAAATATCTCCTGGCCAGTCTGGACCAGAGCCTGCAGCGGCTGCAGCTGGACTATGTGGACATCTTCTACCACCACCGCATGGATCCGGAGACGCCGCTCGAGGAGTCCATGGGCGCGCTCGCGACGGCCGTCCACAGCGGCAAAGCCCTCTACGCGGGTCTCTCCAACTACACGGGACCGGCGCTCGAAAAGGCCAGTGCGATCCTGGCGGATCTCAAAGTGCCTTTTGTCATCAACCAGAACCGCTACAACATCCTGGACAGGACGATCGAGAAGAACGGACTCAAGGCGGCTGCGAAAAAACTGGGCAAAGGCCTGATCATCTTCTCCCCCCTCCGGCAGGGACTCCTCACCGACCGCTACCTCCACGGGATCCCCGAGGACAGCCGGGTCCGCACCGACGGCCGTTTCCTGCACGAAGCGGATATCACGGAGGAGCGGCTGGCGCAGATCCGGGCCCTCCACGCGATCGCGGAGAGCCGCGGCCAGACACTGGCTGAGATGGCGCTCAGCTGGCTGCTCCACGACGACGCCGTGACCAGCGTCCTCATCGGCGCCTCCCGTCCCGCCCAGATCCTCGACAACATCAAGGCGATCGAAAATACGGCTTTCAGCGAGGAGGAACTGAGGGAGATCGACAGGATCAGCATACTTGCATAAGACTGAAAAAGTATAACGCGACAAGCCCTGTTTTATCTACTGCTCCCGGCACACAGCCTCCAGAAACGCCACCGCCTCCTGCGCCCCGCCGCAGGCGCGGAAACTCTCCGAGATCCGGATGGCGTTCTCCCTGTAGGAGGGCTCAAAGAGGACCTTCTGAAGGGCATCCATGATGTCCTCCTCCGAGATGGACCGCAGCCGCACACCGGCGCCGAGTTCCTCCGTCCTGGCGGCCACAGCTCCCTGTTCGGGCGTCTGCGGGAACAGCACCAGCGGGACACGGAAATACAGCCCTTCCGACGCGGAGTTCATGCCGCAGTGGGTGATAAAGGCATCCGCGATCGACAGCACTGCCATCTGGTCCACGGACGCGTGGACCTGCACGTTGGCGGGCAGGTCGTCGAAGTGCTCCGTATTCGTCCCCATGGACAGGATGATCTGCCAGTCCGTCTGCCCCAGCGCATGTATGCAGTTGCGGTAGAACTCGCGGTTCTGGTTCACGGTCCCCATGGAGATGTAGACCGTCTTGTCCGCCGTCTTCGGGTAAGGCTCCGTGACCGGCCGGATCGAAGGCCCGATGAAGTGGTACCGGTCGGAAAAGGTCTCCGCACACGGCTGGAAATACCCGGAAGTATAGACGATCGTATTCGTCTCGTTGTCATTCTGCACGATGTCCAGGATCCCTTTTACCGGGTACCCTTGCTCCTGCAGACGCCGGATCTGCCGGTTGATCCTGGGCATCGCCAGAAGCATCTTCGCGATATCCCAGGGCGTTTCCTTCATATATTTGGCCGAATACCGGTTGAAGGCAAAGGTGGTCGTGGAAGAGACGTACGGGATCCCGTGCTTTATCGCCACGAGCTTGCCCCAGAAAGCGACGGAGTCCGATACGATGACGTCCGGCCGGATCTCCCCGATCTTCTCGGTCGTCATGGCGTCGAGGGCCAGTGTCGAGGAGACGAGCAGCTCCGTGGCGAAGGCCTTGTCCTTCCCGACCCGGTCCGCGTTCCCCTTGTCCTCCATATCAAAATCGTACCCGTCACACCCGATGAACACCGCTCCGGCCTGCTCGATCTTCTCCCGGAACATTTCAAAAGAAAAGTAGAAGACTTCATGCCCGGCGTCTGTCAGCGCCCGCACGATCCCGAGCGTGGGATTCGTATGCCCGTGTGCCGGAATACAGAACCACGCGATCCTCACGGCTCTCCTCCCTTCTCCTCCTCAAAAGCGGCGCTGAACAGTCCCTCAAACGCCCCCTTGTTCGGGATGGCGATCCCGCGCTCCACATCTCCGAGCAGCAGCAGGGTATCCCCCGGCCTGATCCCGAAGATTTCCCGCGCCTGCTTCGGTATGACGATCTGCCCCTTCTCGCCGACTGTGGCCGTCCAGGCGTATCTTCCTTCCGGATATGCCATTTTTGCGCCCTCCTTGGTATGATTTGTATAACTTATCATACTTCAGAGAAGCTCGTGTTGTCAAATAAAAAGACCCCTGACGGCTTCTGTCAGGGGGTCTTCTCATTGATATGGCAAACGCGATACACGGGCACAACTTCGAGTGATCACAAGGTCATGATTTCCCATATTCTTTCTTCGACAGCCACCCGCGGAAGATCCCGCCCTCAAACACGGAGATGATGACGAAGAAAATGTCTGCGAACACGATGAAGACAAAGGAAGGGATCAGGATGCGGGTATATTTCTTCCCGCTGTCAGTTCCTTTCCGGATCGCGAGGCCCTGACGGACCAGGTAAGAGAGCACGCCCAGGTTGAAGAACAGCAGGAGCGCCGCGTTTTCTCCGAAATTGACCCATGCGCTTTTCGGGAAAAAGTTCCCCGTATTCACCGCGCTGAGCACCGTATTCAGCGCCAGCAGTGCGATCTGCACGATAAACAGGATGCGGGTCACGTTCAGCATGACGCCACCGCCGATCCCGACGCCGCCGCCCCAGGTCAGGCCGGCGCGGCTGCAGAAGTGTTCGAAGCACTGCATCAGCGGCTCATTCTGCTTCCCTTCTATGAAGCCATTGTTTGCGATGCAATAGACACGCAGGTGCAGATCGTTCTCTCTGCAGAAAGCCTCCATCTTTTCCAGGAAGCGGAGCACGTGGGAGGGGATTCCGTCCACGTAGAGCGGGACGCCGAACACGACGGCATGCGCGTCCCGGAGCTGCTCCAGGATGCGGTCATGATCCGCAGGTGTGCGCATCTTCTCGGTGACCTTCTCCCCGCCGACGAACAGTCTCTGCAAAAAGAGAAAATAGGCGGAGGCACAGAACCTTTTCTTCGGGCTGCAGTTGATGAATACAGTCTTCACAGTGATCCCTCCAATTCTGAGAGGTCCTCGAGGAACAGGACTTCCGACCGCTCATACCCGTCATTGACGGCATTGCGCTCCGCCATATAACGGAAGGTAGCCTTCTCGTCCTCGCTGATCTCCCCGTAGACGATCACCTTCCACAGGTCGTGCTTTCCGTAACGCAGGGTGTGGTGCATCTGCCTTCCGCGGTAAGTGCTGAAAGGGGTGGACGTCCCGATCGAGCGGTCCAGAACGTTTTTTACATCGGCGCTGTAGCCGCCGTACAGGTTTTTCGTGACGATGACCAGTTCGTCAGCCTGCCCTATGATCCTGCAGGCCTGCTGCAGAGTATCTTTCATGAAACACTCGGCGGGATGTTTGGTCCAGCAGCCGAAGCACCCCTGGCACGGGGCGTATTTCCCGTCGGCGTCGATAACTCTGTCGCATTTCGCTTCGATCAGCTCTGCGTATTCGCTTCCCAGATCGTGTATGATCACTTTCATGGCTTCTCCCCCTGTTCCGCAGCGAGCACCGCGCCGTTCCTTGCGTACTCCATACTTTCTGCGGCAAGCACCGCTCCGTTCCACGCCTGCTCGAGATGTTCCGCGATCAGCTTCTCATCATATTCGAGACCGTTGTTGGCGATGATGCTGGCGTAACCGTGGGCAAACAAAGCTACGGTCAGAAACACCTGCCTGGTCCTGTCCCTGCTCAGGCCTGCGCCTTCCTGCATGGCGGCGAGGACCGGGACCAGTTCCTCGGAATCGATCATCTCCAACAGACTGTTCTCCTCTGCATACCCGGACTGGAACAGAAACCGGAACAGCTGCGGCTCCTCCACTGCAAAACGGATATAGTTCAGGCCGATCCCCAGGACCGGGTCCTGCCCTTCCGGAACGTTCATCAAATACGCCGAATGCAGCTGATCGACCTGCGCATAGGCGGCCCTTTTCAGACTGTCGATGGTCGTGAAATGGTACATGACCGGCTGCGTCGAGCAGTGGAGCTGCCCGGAGACAGTTCTGGCGTTGATGTTCTCAAAGCCACTGTGTCTTACGACTTCGATGGCCGCATCCACGATCATGTTTTTCGTGATCCTTGTTCTGGGTGGCATGCGCGGGTTCTCCTTCAAATATTATAACTGCCGTTATATAACAATAATTATAATGAAGCCAGCCGGCATTCTTGTCAAGGCTATATAAAAAGACTCCCGGCTGCATGAGCCGGAAGTCCGTATGATCAGTCACGGGCGGGGCTTTCCTTTACTCCGTAAACTCTGCAAGATCAAGGATACAGGAATTGGTGATACTTGCATTCCCTTCCAGGTCCTCGTAGACAGTTACGACGAAGATCCTCTCGGCGGAGGGATCCTCCGTCAGCTCTCCTTTGCAGAGGATCGCATAGTTGGTCCCGGCCACGACCTGGCTGCCGAGATATGCGAGCGTATCCACGCTGCCCCATTGCCAGCAGACCGTTTCGGTCGCTTTCTCATAGGCCTCTCTCACGTTTTCCGGCAGTTCAGATCCCGCAGCATCCTCGGCGGCGTACCAGCCTCCGGACAGCGCTTCCGTTTCCTTCACGCCTTCCTCTTCCGTGAACTTCGAGATGTCAAAATCTTTGAGCGACAGGATCTCCGCATTGCCCTCAAGATCTGCATAGATCACGACCATCTTGTAAGCCGGCACCGGCTCCTGTGACACGGAAGCAGCCCGGCACAGGATCATGTAATTCATCCCGGCCACGACCTGCGAGCCGACATAGGCGACCGGCTCGAGCGAACTTCCCGTAAAACCCTCCAGTGCCTTTTCAAACGCATTCTCTACCTCCTCCGGGAGCTCTGCACGGCTCTCCGTGTCATCGATCGTCCACGCACCGGTCTGATGCGCGGCAGCTGTTTCCTCAATGGTCTCCTCTCCCTTCGGACTATCCGACGGATCGCTCTTACACGCAGACATGCCAAAAGGGATCACCGCAAGGAGTACAAGGCTGATGATCCTTTTCACTGTTGTTCTCATAATGATTACCTTCCTTTCGTCGGTTTCTATCACTGTTTCCCGGTGCTCAGCATCCTCTTTCTCTAACTATAAAGACGCGAAGATCCTGCCGGTATTACAAATCTTGTCATAACAGGATATATTTCATAATGAGATACTCACCGTGAGTCTCCAAGCATTCCGATGGCTTTCCGCCTTGAAAACATGTCAGGTTTTGATTACAATCTATCTTGATCGATACACTTGGTCCCAAGGATCCACAGTGTAAACAGAAAGGAGAATGATATGAAAAAACTGGCATTAATACTCTCTGTCCTCGCACTTGTCTTCAGCCTTGCCGGCTGCAGCGATGCAGTGAAAGTCGGTGGGTTTTCATCCATGATCCTGGACAGCGAGGACTATGATGCGGCTGTCGAGGAGGTCCAGCTCGCTTTCCAGGAGTTTGAAGGCTGTAAGATGAAAGAGATCGGCTATGCCGGCGATCAGGCAGTCAAAGATGAAGCGGAAGTGCGCGGACTTGCCCCTGAGCAGGTCATCGTGCTGAAGTCCACCTTCACGACAGACAAGGAGGA
>CAMOJW010000145.1 GCA_946617225.1 uncultured Lachnospiraceae bacterium | reverse complement strand
CGGCGGGATCGATTACACGGACGAAGTGTCCCTCAAAACCGGCGCTTCCGGCTATGCCATGCCGGAGACGGAGGAGGATCCCTATCGCACGGAGCTGCTGCTGGTCTGTACGGAAGAGGGGGATCAGCAGAACAGCGCCTCCGCCGGGCAGGCGGAAGGAGAGGACGGCGATCCGGTGGAGGACGATCCTGCAGTCATTTCGAACAGACAGAAGGAAGCTTCTGTAGTCGCTGCCAGGATCCGGGAGATGGTGGGGCATTTCCCGCTCAGCGACGGGAAGGGAGGCCTCAGACCCGCCGCTTACGGGGACATCGTGATCCTGCTGCGCTCGGCAGCCCAGTGGAACGAGGACTTCAAGGAAGTGCTGGAGAAACAGGGCATCCCCGTCCACGTCGAGTCGAGGACCGGTTTCCTTGGCGCGCAGGAGATCCTCGCACTGATGCAGCTCCTGCGGGTCCTTCTCAATCCCAGACAGGACCTTTACCTGTACGGTGTGCTCCATGGGTATTTCGGCGGCATGACGGAAGAGGAGACCGCCGTGATCAGGGCGGCCTGCCCGGAGGGAGAACTGTACGACGCTCTCCTGAGCTATGCCGCGGGCGGACAGGACAGGGGCCTGGCCGAGCGCTGCAGCCGTCTGCTGGATACACTGGCCGGATGGAGGGAGAGAGTTCCCTTCCTGACGGTCAACGGCCTGCTGACGGAGATCATGGAACAGACCGGGTATGACACCTATTGTGCCGCGCTGCCCGCCGGCGAGCAGCGGAGCGCCAATCTGGAGCTCCTTCTCGAGCAGGCGGAGTCTTATGACCGCATGGGCTACACGGGTCTGTTCCGGTTCCTGCGGTTTATAGACAGTATACGCGACCGCGAGATCGATCTGGGAGAGGCCAACACACTGGATGAAAAGGCCGACGTCGTCCGGATCATGACGATCCACAAGAGCAAAGGCCTGGAATTCCCCATCTGCATCGTGGCCGGCCTTGCCAAAAAACACAGCTACCTCAGCAAAGACAGCAAAGGGGCCCTTCTGACGGACAGCGACTGGGGCGTCGGCGCAGACCTGGTGGACACGGAGCTGCGCACACGCCGGGGCACCGTGCGGAAACAGGCCATCGAACAGAAGATCATGCGGGACAGTCTGGGAGAGGAACTGCGGGTCCTGTACGTGGCCATGACGAGGGCCAGGGAGAAGCTGATCCTCAGCATGCAGATCAAGACGCCCGAGAAGACACTGGACAAATGGGAGAGTGCGGCCCGGGCGGCCGCAGACAGCATGGCAGGCAGCCACTCAGATCAGGAGAAGCAGGCATTCCCGGCCTCCTGGATCATGGGCTGCGACAGTTTCGGGGAACTGGTCTGCGGAGCTGTCTCCGTGATCACAGACTGTTCCCTGCAGGAACTGGGAACGGAAGGTTCTCCGCTGTTCACCTCCGCGCTGTGGCCCATGTCGGCTCTCCGAACTGCGCGGGAGGAGGAGAACGAGTCACTCCATGTCCGCCGGCAGATGCTGGCGTCGGTGGAACGCATGGCGGAGAAGGGAGAGGAGCCGACGGACGGCCTGTCCCCGGAAGACGGCCTGCCGCATGAGTCCGGTCTGCTGTATGATGCCGGACTGGCCGCCAGGCTGCGGGAGAAACTGGAGCGTCGCTACGCCAGAGAGGACCTGGAGGGGCTCTTTGTCAAGACCAGCGTTTCGGAACTGAAACACGCCGCGATGGAGCGGCTGGCTCAGGAGATTGCAGGCGACGACAGCGCCGCGTCGGAAGGCGCCGCGGAGTGGTTCGGGACTTCGAACGAACCTGCTTATGTTCCCTCTTTTGCCCGTAAGCAGGAGGAGGGAGAGGCAGTACCGAGATCGGCCGTCGCCTACGGAACTGCTGTACACAGGTTCCTGGAGTGCGTGGACCTCTCCCGCAGGGAAGAACTCTGCGATGCCGGTCTGGAGGCACACATCCGGGAACTGACGGACAGGGGACTGCTGGAACCTCACCAGGCAGATGTCCTGCCCATGGGAAGGCTGCGCCGTTTTCTCAGGAGCGGTCTGGCACAGCGCATGGCCGCGGCCGAAAGCAGGGGCTTTCTGTACAGAGAGCAGCCCTTTGTGCTGGGGATCGCCGCTGACAGGCTCCGGGATACCCTGCCCGGAGACGAAACTGTGATGATCCAGGGCATCATCGATGTTTACTTCCGGGAGGGAGACCATCTGGTGCTGGCGGACTATAAGACAGACAGAGTCACCACGGGCGGGGAGCTGGCCGCCCGCTACAGGACGCAGATCGACTATTACACGGAGGCATTGGAGCGGATCACGGGACTGCCTGTGGAGGAGAGGATCCTCTATTCCTTTGCCCTGGGGGAGGAAGTGCCCGTATGAAAGAGATCGTTCTCTCCTGGGCAGTTTTCACCGCGGTGGATCTCTCCGTCCAGGAGATCCTGAAGATCCTCCTGTTCCAGGTCACCTCGGGCAATGCGCAGCTGGCGGTGACTGTCAGGGACCACGCCCTGATGCTGCAGGCTCTGATTGCTTCGGTCGGTGCGGTGGCCGCCTGCCTCCCCTTCCTGAGGCAGATCCGGTGGGAGACAGGTTTTCCCGGGCTTCCGAGGCAGGTCCTGCAGCCCTGGGAGCAGGCTGTCTGCTATCTGTTCCTGGTCCTTGCCGGAGCGCTGGCAGCCAGGATCAGCGTGGCACTGATCCTGGAAGGAGCAGGTGCCGGGGAGGGCCATTTCTTCTCCGCCGGCCTGTCGACGGGGGGCGCAGCTCTCTGGGACCTGCAGGGAGCGGAGATCCGCACGATCTGGGACCTGGCGGCCATGTCCATCCTGTACGGAGGGATCACGCCCGTGGCGGAAGAACTGTTCTTCCGCGGTCTGGTACTGGGAAAACTGCAGCGCACAGCAGGACTGGCACCTGCAGCGGCCAATTTCCTCAGCGCCGGCCTGTTTGCCCTCTATCACGGGGCTCCGGCCACCGCGCTGTATGCTTTTCCCGTTGGTCTGCTGCTTGGGAGAGCAGCCCAGAGAACGCGCTCGGTCTGGCCGCCGGTCATACTTCACGGGATCGTCAACGTGATCATGCTGCAGATCTCTTTCAGAGACGGGCTGCGGCAGCTCTGCATGCCGTCTTGTCTCCTGCAGTTCCTGGTGACGGCTGCCCTGTTCCTGTACCTGACAGAGAGAGATTGAAACATTCTGTACGCATGGAATACGAATCACCGACAAGAGGGGGGCTTGACAAGGGGGATATAATGATTCTTGAACTCTGAGAAGAGCAAAGTTAGTTCCATCTGTTCGAGGTGATTTTGATGACATCCATGATTACGACAGCAGTCGCGCTGATGGCGGGGCTGATGATGACACGTCTCTTCAAGCTGCTCAGGATGAGTTTTCCGGACGTGACGGCATTCCTTCTGGCGGGACTGCTGGTGGGTCCTTACGGTATCGGAAGGCTGGGCGTGGAAGGCCTGGGCTTCCCTTCTTATCAGGAGATCGCGGACCTCAGTTCCCTGAGCAATGCCGCACTCGGATTCATTGCCTTTTCCATAGGCAATGAATTCAAGATGGAAGATCTCAGACACACCGGCAGAGCAGCGGCTGTGATCGGTATTCTGCAGGCTATGGCAGCCACTCTGGTCACAGATGTCGTCCTGCTGATCCTGCACCTGCTGCTGGGTCCGGAGATCCTGCCGGTCCCCGTCTGCATCGTCCTCGGGGCTATCGCCTCAGCCACAGCTCCGGCCGCCACACTTATGGTGGTGCGGCAGTACAAGGCCGATGGTCCCCTGACCAGGCTGCTGCTTCCCATCGTTGCGCTGGACGACGCCGTAGGTCTGGTCATTTTTGCCGTATCCATGGGCGTTGCCAGGGCGATGATCGGCGGTACGCCTGACCTGGCGGGGATAGTGGAGGAGCCTCTTCTGGAGATAGCGTGCTCCCTGATGTTCGGCGCGCTGATGGGGACCATCATGTCCAAACTGGAGCAGCTTTTTTACTCCAACTCCAACCGCCTGGCCATGACGATCTCTTTTGTGGTGCTTACCATAGCCCTGTCCTCGCTGAGGGTCCATGCCGGCCGCCTGGAGTTCGGCTTCTCCTCACTGCTGGTCTGCATGATGATGGGAACGGTGTTCTGCAATGTCAGCTCCTTTGCGGAGGATATCTTTACCCGGTGCGACAAATGGACAGTACCTCTATACTGCGTTTTTTTCGTAATCAGCGGCGCACAGCTGGATCTGGGTGTATTCCTTCAGCCTGCCATGGTCCTGATCGGCGTCTTCTACATCCTGTCCCGCTGCGCCGGCAAATATCTGGGAGCCAGGGAGAGCTGCCGCCTGATGGGCCAGAGCGCCATCGTCACGCAGTACCTCGGCATCACCCTGTTTCCGCAGGCCGGTGTGGCCCTCGGCATGGTAGTGACGGCCTCCAGTCTGGGAGCAGAGGAGGGGACCGTGATCCGGAATGTGATCCTGTTCAGCGTCCTGTTCTATGAGCTGGTGGGGCCCTCCATGACCAAATGGGCCCTGACCAGGGCCGGTGAGATCACGCCCACACCTGCGCAAAAAAAGGACCGCAGCCGCTTCAAGGCGGGCAGGGCCACAGTCTGAGCCATTATGGAATGCCGGTCCCGGGGACCCTGCCGCCCGGCAGTTCTGTCCCCGGTACCCTGAATTCATAAAAAAACCCGTTGAATCTCATTTTCAAATATGCTATACTGCATGAAGTCGGCACAGAAGCCGCACAGGGGAATCATACAATGGCAGTATCACGGTCTCCAAAACCGTTCATGGGGGTTCGAATCCCTCTTCCCCTGCTGGAAAATACGAATCATCCCGTAGCTTGTACATACTTGCTACGGGATGCTTTTTTGTTCATATCTTTTTGGGAGATCAAGCTTCGAGACCGCGACAGTGAGAGAACTCGTTCCCTAACCTGTCGACAGTCCACAGGGAATGTAGTATCATGAAAGATAGTCCGGCGGGAGGAAGTGCCGGCTCAGTAAAGGAGAAGTAACATGAAACACAGACGTCTGATGTCCAGGATCCTTGCGGTCGTCATAGTCATGTCCATGGCGGCGGCAGCGCTGTCCAGCTGCGGCGGAGGACAGACGGCGCAGACAGCGCCCGCGGAGACTGCGGAAGCTGAAGGCGGGCAGGATGCGCAGGAGGCCCCTTCGGAGGAGTCGGAGCCTGAGGGATCTGCCCCGGAGGAACCGGCACCTGAGGAGCCGGTCCCTGAGGAGTCCGGACAGGAAGAGCCGGCCTATTCTTTTGACGAGCCCTGGCAGTACTATGTGACGGAAGAGGAGACGGGCATCCGCTATGATTTCGAGGAAGTCGTCATCATGCTCCCCCTCTCCTGGAAGGACAGATACACGGCGGAGACGACGGAATACGGTGTCCGTTTTGCCGACACTGCCAGTATGGAGAAGTGGAGAGAAGAAGGGATGGACGGCGGCACGCTGTTCTATCTGGAGCGGATCGGACTGGGCGAGGAGTTCCAGGGACCGAACTTCGACGTGCTCGGAGAGACGGACCAGGGTCAGTACCTGCTCATCTATCCTTCCGATGTGCAGGCCTACTACGCCGGCGGAGACGATAAGTCCTATCTGGACAATTACATGGACCTCTACGAGCAGATCTCCTATGTGGAGGAGAACTCGTACGTGATCGAGCGCTGAGACCCGCGATCGCACAGATCAGGGTATAGTCCACGCAGTATGAGCGTATAAAGGAGAGAGTTATGGAGATCGGAGTGATCATCGCGGTCGTAGCCTTTGGCCTGATGTCCCTGTTCGCGGTCCTGGTGGCCGTGATCGCTGCCATATCG
>CAMOJW010000144.1 GCA_946617225.1 uncultured Lachnospiraceae bacterium | reverse complement strand
GTCATTCCAGAAGCAGGAAAACTTCAGCTGTAATGACGGCCAGAGGTCATCAGAGACCAGGAAGTCATTCCAGAAGCAGGAAAACTTCAGCTGTAATGACGGCCAGAGGTCATCAGAGCCCGTGAAGTCATTCCAAAAGCGGGAAATCACCAGCTGTAATGACGATCAGCGGTTTTAAGAGGCAGGGAAGTCATTCCAGAAACAGGAAATCATCGGTTGGAGTGACAGTCAGGGTGACAGACACTATCACTTCAGCAATCGGGAGACCGGGTCGCATCACAGATGATATATTTCTGGAAATGTGATGACTTCCCTGTCTCTGCTCCTCTCTCCTTGCTAGGACACCCATCAAAAACAGCCTCCAGCCTCCTTGGAGGCAGAGCTGCGTCAGCAGCTCTTGTCTATAAAACACCATCTTCCGGGGCAGCTGTCAAGGACGCCTCTGGCGAGGTTTACCGGTTCCTTGACAGCTGCCCCGGAAGATGGTCAGCAAGAATTATGTATTTATAGCATAAAGAAAAATAGATTACTATCTAATTATTCAAGGATGTCACTAATACGAATCCCCCTCTTATCATAATCCGTGTATCTTACCGCGCCTCACCGCACCCGCACAGGCACGCCGACCACCAGATACCTGGCGTCGTTGAACTCGTAGGCACAGGTGGAGAGAACGAAGATGTGTCCGATGTCAGGGATCTCAGGGAACTCGATCATCGGCTTGAACGTGGAGTGGCTCGAAGCGTATTCCAGATATGCTTCAAGCTGCTCCTTTTCCGTGAAGAGGTTGTAGATCTCAGCGTCCGGTCCGGTCACATAGCCGGAGTAGAGGTCCAGCCGGTAATCGGCGTCCGGCGTCAGGTACCACATG
This sequence comes from uncultured Lachnospiraceae bacterium, assembly GCA_946617225.1. Taxonomy (GTDB): domain Bacteria; phylum Bacillota; class Clostridia; order Lachnospirales; family Lachnospiraceae; genus CAG-791. The sequence continues at coordinate 4,967 of CAMOJW010000144.1, read as the reverse complement.
CAGGGGTGCTCGTCGTAGTAGGACTGCTTGACATAATTGTGCAGCATGGCGAACATGGATCCGTCCTGCATATGATGGCCGTAGATCATGGTGACCAGATCCATCAGCTGCGGATCGCTGTAGCAGTCCATGAAGATGCTGCCAGCGGCGTTGTACCTGCCGTCCACCATCGTGTGGAGATACTTGTCATTGTCGGAGGCGCGGAGGACCGGGTAATTGACCACGGTGTCGGGGCAGTAGATCCAACCGACTACTTCGGGGTTCTTCTCCAGAAGGGCATCCCAGTCCACGGAGATGGGGGCCACACTGGCAAAAGGACCTTCATCCACCGGTTCCGTCTCACTGCCGTCATCTGTTTCGGTCCCGTCATTCTCTGACGCGAACTGGCCGGCCGTCTGGCTGTACTGCTGTCTGCCCGCCAGATACCCGCCGAGGATCTTCACGATGCGGTAGCCGCTGTACAGGAAGACACAGAGCAGCACAACGTAGAGGACCATGAAGACAGGGTTCATGCCCTTCTTCCTGCTCCGGCCGTTTTCCGTATGCTCTGTTCTGCTGTCCTGTCCGTTTCCCATGTGAAGTCCTCCCGCTGTCCGCTGCCGATGTCCGGTACATCCCTGCGGATCCTGTTTAAAAAGTATAGCTGTTTCGGGAGGTTCCTGCAAGCGGGAGACTTGCCGTATAAAAACGTTCATCCTGAGACATCGAAATGATCCGGGCACGTCATACGGTTTGACGCGAAGCGGAGAGTAGGGGTATATTCAAACAGGAAAAGGAGGGGAGAAAGATGATCCATATCGGCACGACAGAGGGCCGTTTCCGCATGATCATGCCGGATCTGATCGCTGAGATGGGCAGGATCCATCCGGAGAAATTGGTCGACGGCAGAATGGCGGATGCGGTGATGCTCCGGGAGCAGCTGGTGAAGGGCGAGCTGGACCTGGCCTTCAGCGGACTTACGCCGGAGACGCCGGAAGTGATCGACCGGGAGCTGATCCTCGATGAGAAGCTGTATTACGTCATCAGTGAAAACCTGCTGCGGAGGTATGCGCCGGTATACCTGGAGAAACCGGAGAAGGATCAGCAGGAGAACGGGGAGGCGGATCTGCGGGACTTCGTTTCTGTCCCTGTCATGCGTTCCCTGCCGCATCTTCACTGTATGCAGATCCTGGACGAGGTGCTGGAAGAGCAGGGGATCTGCCTGGACTGCATCCATGTCTCCGGACATTATGACCTGCATCAGCAGCTCGCTGTGCGGGATTACGCGGCCTGCTTCTGCCTGGGCATGTATCTGCCTCATCTGTACAGACTGAATACGGAGACCGATAACAAGCTCCATGTCTTCCGGATCCATGGACTTCGAAAGACCAATCCCGTGTATCTTCTCAGGAATCGGGACAGGAAACTGAGCCCTGCCCACGCGGATCTCATCCGACTGCTGAAAGAGACCTGCCTGGAGATAGAAAAAATGCAGGACAGGATCTGATAAGCAGGGAGAAACAGCCGGAGCAAAGGAACAGGAGAGAGTCATTCCGATCATGAGAGAGTCTGCCATCATGTATCCTCCGGTCCACGAAAAAACCGAATACTCCTATACCTACGACCGGCTGGACATGCTCTGGGACCGTTATCCTCAGTACCACGCCATGTCCACGTTCGCCACGCTGGGGGAGCTTCTGGACGAACACGAATCCTACCGGAAGGACTTTGAGGATGTGCGGGAGGAGTATGAAAAGGGAGAGTATGAGAAGTTTCTGGTGCAGCTGTCCTGGGCGGACCTGCCCTACCGGTATGCGACCAGAGAGATGATCGAAGCGGCACAGCCATTTCCGGAGAATCCGTACGTGGCCGCCTTTATGGAGCAGTTCACGGACCTGGATACGGATCGGAAAGCCTGCTTTCTGTTTCCGGAGAGCTATGTGTCACAGTTTTTTGTGGTCACGGAGGTCTGCAGACGGGCGGAGATCTTCCGCCCGGTGAGGGGCCTCTTTCCCGACGAGGAGAAGGTACACTATCTGGCGGTGTTCGATAAGCGGAATATGGACGATGTCCTCCTGATGTATCACCTGCTGTACACGCATACTTCCCAGGAAGTGTTTGGAGGCTACTCCCTCTACGACTACCCCTTTCCCTGGTACCAGGATCATCTGTGGGAAAACGGGATCGTCTTCCGGTCACCCTACCTGCCGGACAGGCTGGCCAGATATCAGGGAAACCTTCCCTTTCACCACAATCCGGCCAAAACGGTGTACGTCCGGCGTAATATCGAACACATGCTGGAGTGCGGCTACTTTGCGTCGGAACTTGAGCTCTTTCTCAACCTGACCAGAGTGATCATGCCGTTCTTCCAGTGGTGGTACACGGACCTCATGCTCTATGAGGAAAAGGACGGTTTCCGCACGAACTGGAGGCTGGAGAGAACACGGATCCGCACCGATCTGACCGCAGAGGGTGTGATCAAACCGAAATGGAAGCACGAGCTGACCTTGTTTCATGCGGTACGGAAGAAATATCCGGACACACTGTACCAGTTCCGGTCCGACTGGCTGGGGCGCCAGAGCCTGGACCTCTATATTCCCTCCCTGCAGACAGCCATCGAGTATCAGGGGATCCAGCATTATCATCCGGTGGAGTTTTTCGGCGGAGAGGAGGCCCTTGCCCAGAGGCAGGAGCTGGACCGCCTGAAAAAACAGCTCTGTGAAGAAAATGCGGTGCGCCTGATCGAGTGGCCCTACAGCCTGGAGCCGACGGACGCAAATATCCGCAGAGCTTTGAAAGAACCATCCGCTTTGAGCCGGATGGATATAGAAGGGACTTAAGAATGATACAGATCAAAGAGATCCGGATCCCGACGCTGCCCACCAGGGAGCCGAGGCGGCTGTATGTCTATCTGCCGCAGGATCATGACAGATCAGACCGCCGTTATCCGGTGCTGTATATGTTTGACGGGCACAATGTCTTCTACGATTCCCACGCGACATACGGGAAGTGCTGGGGCATGAACGAATACCTGACCCGGACGCAGCTGCCCCTGATCGTCGTCGCCGTCGAGTGCAATCATGAAGGAGAGCGGCGGATGAACGAGTATGGGCCCTGGGACATGGACCTGCCGCACCTGGGACATCTGGAGGGACAGGGCAGACTGACCATGGAGTGGATGACCGGTCCCCTCAAGGAGACCATTGACCGGACTTACCGCACGCTGCCGGACCGCGAGCACACGCTGATCGGGGGGAGCTCCATGGGTGGGCTGATGGCCCTCTACGGGGTGACGGCTTATAATGAGGTCTTTTCCCGTGCTGCCGCGCTGTCCCCTTCCATCCTGCCGTGTTTCGGCGGACAGGGCCTCCGCGCGCTTCTGAGAGAAGTACAGCTGCTCGACACGACCCGCATATATATGGATGTCGGCACGGAGGAACTGCCTCAGACTGAACGCAGACTGCTGGCGGACTGGTTCGGTGTGGCCGCGGAACTGACCCGCGCAGGGGCCCAGGTCGCCGCCCGCGTGGTCCCGGGAGCACAGCACAATGAAGCTGCCTGGGAGAAGCGCATCCCGCTCTTCATGGACTATCTGCTGGACTGACCGTGAGGACTCCCGCAGCAGACAGAGAGTACTCTCAGATCCACTGAGTATAGATCAAAACACCGGTCACAGGAGGACACAGGTATGAATAACAGTTTGCAGAGAAAAGAGATCCGGGAGGCCATCGACGCCTGCACGGAGACACTCGAGTATCTCGACAGAGCGCAGGACAGTCTCAAAAGTGCCGGTCTGTGGGGGCTGGTCGATCTGTTCGGAGGCAAGTTCTTCTCCACATTCCTGAAACACAACAGCATGCACGAGGCACAGGCCAATATCGAGAAGGCCAAACGCTCCATGCGCAGACTGAGCAAGGAGCTCTCGGATGTCCGCCGGTTCGAGGACCTGCACGTGCAGATGGGAGATCTGATCAGCATGGCTGATTATTTCTTCGACGGCGCGATCGCCGACTGGCTCGTCCAGGCGAGGATCGGCAGCGCAAGGGAACAGATCCGGCGTGCCCAGGAACAGATCTGGGACGTCCGGGAGGAGCTCCGCCGTTTGGAAAAAGAGTAAACTGAACAGCTTCCTGTAACATAAACATTCCTCGAAGACCTTTCGGAAACGCCGGTACTTCATTTTTCAGAGCTTCTGAGAATGAAAAATGTCAGTACCGCTGCGTTTCTGATGAGCGAGAGCGCGTCTTCGAGGAATCGTTTATGTTATGGGTATGCTTAGTGCGACAGCTCCTGATGATCCGGTGTCACTCAGATTCTTCCAGCGAGTGTGCCCTGCGGACCGTGACCATCTGGTCGTAGCAGCTGAACAGGTCTTCCAGGAAAGCCTTGCCGGGCTTGCCCGTGAAGGCGCTGACGATCGGAACGGCGATGAGGCCGATGATCATGGCGGCGGCGCCTGCGTTGATGGGGGACTTGATGAACTTCAGGAACATGTTGGAGACGGTGATTCCGACGCCCAGGATGTAACTGGCCCAGACGGAGGCTTCCGTGATGTTCTTGGAGTACAGGCTGTACATGAAGGGTGCCAGGAAAGCACCTGCCAGAGCGCCCCAGGAGATACCCATCAGCTGCGCGATGAAGGTGGGCGGATTCAGGGCCAGCAGGACGGAGACCAGGATGAAGACGGCGATCAGGACGCGCATGATGACCAGCTGCTTCTTATCATCCATGTCGGGCATGACTGTCTCCTTGAGCAGGTCCAGTGTCAGGGTCGAGCTGGAGGTCAGCACCAGGGAGGACAGCGTGGACATGGATGCGGAGAGCACCAGCACGATGACGATGCCGATCAGCAGGTCGGGCAGTGTGGAGAGCATCAGCGGGATGATGCTGTCATAGATCACGCCGCCGGCTTCGTTGTAGATGGCGGGGACGTCGAACAGTCTCGCAAAACCGCCCAGGAAATAGCAGCCGCCCGCGATGATCACGGC
>CAMOJW010000143.1 GCA_946617225.1 uncultured Lachnospiraceae bacterium | reverse complement strand
CCGCATTCGAAGCCTTCGCGGACTTCCTTGACGTCGTCCTTGAAGCGCTTCAGGGAAGCGAGCTTGCCTTCGTAGATCTGTTCATTATCTCTGCTGATCCTGCAGAGGCAGCCTCTGCGGATCACGCCGTCCTTGACGTAGGAACCGGCGATATTGCCAACATGGGAAGCTTTGAACAGCTGCCGGACTTCCACATGGCCGATGACGCGCTCCTCGTAGACGGGCGCCAGCATGCCCTTGAGGGCTGCTTCCACGGCGTCGATGGCCTGGTAGATGACCTTGTAAAGGCGGATATCCACGCCCTCGTGGTCAGCCAGGGCTTTGGCTGTAGCGTCCGGACGGACACCAAAACCGATGATGACGGCATTGGAAGCGGAAGCCAGGGAGACATCGGACTCGGTGATCGCACCGACGCCGCTGTGGATGACCTTGACGACGACTTCCTCGTTGGACAGTTTCAGGAGGCTGGCTTTCAGGGCCTCCACGCTGCCCTGCACGTCCGCCTTGACGATCAGGTCGAACTCCTTCAGAGTACCTTCCTGCATCTGGCTGAACAGATCGTCCAGGTTCATGCGCATGCGGGTCTCTTCCAGAAGCTCTTCCTTGTGCTGTGCCTTGTAGGTGGCCGCAAAAGCCTTGGACTCCTCGTTGGTCTCGTGAGCTACGATGACTTCGCCGGCGTTGGGCACGTCGGACAGGCCCAGGATCTCCACCGGCTGGGAAGGTCTGGCTTCCTTCACGCGGCGGCCCTTGTCGTCGATCATGGCGCGGACTTTGCCGGAGCAGGCGCCTGCGGAGATGAAATCGCCCACATGCAGGGTGCCCTTCTGGACCAGGACGTTGGCGACGGGGCCTCTGCCTTTGTCCAGTTTGGCTTCCAGGACCAGGCCTCTGGCCAGACGGTCCGGATTGGCCTTCAGTTCCATGACATCCGCGGTCAGCAGGATGGTCTCGAGAAGGTCCTCAATGCCCTCGCCGGTCTTGGCGGAAACTTCCACGAATTCCGTGCTGCCGCCCCAGTCAGTGGGGATGAGCTCGTGCTCGGTGAGTTCCTGTTTGACGCGGTCCACGTTGGCACCGGGCTTGTCGATCTTGTTGATGGCCACTACGATCTCGACGCCGGCAGCCCTTGCGTGGCTGATGGCTTCCACCGTCTGCGGCATGACACCGTCATCCGCTGCTACCACCAGGACAGCGATATCCGTGGAATTGGCGCCGCGCATACGCATGGCTGTGAACGCTTCGTGGCCGGGGGTGTCCAGGAAAGTGATGCTGCGGCCGTCGATCGTGACGGTGTAGGCACCGATGGCCTGGGTGATGCCGCCCGCTTCCTTGTCGGTGACGTTGGTCTTGCGGATGGCATCCAGCAGGGAGGTCTTGCCGTGGTCAACGTGGCCCATGACGCAGATGACAGGCGGCCTGGTGACCATGTTCTCCTCGACGTCCTCGTCCTCTTTCAGGAGCTCTTCGATGACGTCGACCTTTTCCTCCTGTTCACAGAAGATCTCGTAATCTTCGGCGATCTTCTCCGCCTCGGCGTATTCCAGCTCCGAGTTGGGGGTCATGACCTGGCCCTGCAGGAAGAGCTTCTTGATGATCTCCGCGGGCATGATGTGCATCTTCTCCGCCAGATCACGGATGGTGATCTTCTCGGGGATGGTGATGAGCTTGATCTGCTCCTCCACGGTCTCCTCGGGACGTTTCTCAGGCTTGATGAAACGGCCGGGACGGTTCTTCCTGGCGGACTCTTCCTCGCTGTAGATGCGGTCCTTTCTGGAGCGCTCGTCGCGCTTCATGCCGCCCTTGCGCTTGTTGTCGTCTCTCTTCTTCTCAGTGGAGAAACTGCCCTGACCGGCGGGTGCTCTCCGGGAGCTCTTGTTCTCGCCGAATCCGGCTGCGCGGCCCTGCTGAGCGCCGAAACCGCCGCTCCTTCCCTGGGGCCTTCCCTGACCCGGTCTCGCGGGCCCTCTGCCGTCGCCGCGGGGGGCAAAACCGCCCTGTCTGGCGCCGTCACGGGATCCTTCCCTGCTGCCGGAAGCCTGGCGGCTGCCCGTACCTGTCCCGGTACCGCGGCCTGCGCCGTAAGGAGCTCTCTGGCCATCCCTCTGGAAGTCTCTCTGGCCGTCCCTCTGGTAATCTCTCTGGCCGTCTCTGCCGGCGCGGGGCGCTCTGGGCCCTCTGTCTGTCCTGTCTGACCTCTCCGGTCTGTCGGTGCGCTCGCCTCTGTCGGATCTCTCCGTACGGGCCGGTCTCTCCTGAGACCTCTCCTGCCTGGCGGGACGCTCGGGGGCGGGTTCTCTTCTGACGGGAGCCTGCTCCTGTTCCGCGGGCGCAGAGACCTCTGCCGCCGGAGCTGCCGCTTCCGCGGGCTGCTCCGCCGGGGCGATGACAGGTGCGGTCACCTCTGCTGCCGGAGCAGGTGCTGCTTCCACAGCTGCAGGGGCAGGTGTGACGCTCTCAGCCCTGGCAGGTGCTTCTGCCACAGGTGCGGGTGCCGCGGGCACGGGCTCGGCCGCCGGTACGGGAGCCGGAGCAGGTGCTGCGGGTTCCGCTGCCACGGGCACTGCGGGCACCGCCTCGACAGGTGCGGGGCTGACAGGCTCATCCTGCGGTCTGCGCACGGGCTGAGGGGCGGGCTTGTGATAGTCCACTTCCATCTGGACAGGCCTGACACTGGGCTTGATGATGCGATGGACAGGCTGGTTCTGCTGTGCAGCCGGCCTCTCGGGTCTCGCACCCTCTCTGCGGCGCTGTCCGCCCTGTGCAGCGGGACCGCTGCCGGCACTTCCGCCGCTGTTTCTGGGTCTGCGGGGAGCTCCGCCGGCATAAGAGCCGCTGCCTCCCGTGCTGTAGGCGCCGCGCTGTCCGCCCTGACGGCCACTTCCGGAGTTGCCCGTCACGATAATGATCTTTTTCTTCCTGGCAGGAGCCTTTCCGTCTGCGGAAGCAGGCCTTTTGGGCCTGTTCTCCTCAGGTGCTCTGCCTTCTCTTTCATTGTTCTGCTCTGACAACTTTACCGCGCCCTCCCTTATCTGTAAGTGAACTTCTATATATGTGATCCGTTCCGCCGGTCCTCTGAGAGACTCAGGCGTTCCGTTTATCTGTCCTGCCGCGTCCGCGGATCTGCCCGTGGAGCTCACGGCCCATTCCTTCCAGGAGCTTCTGCAGCCCCTCGGCAAAACCGCGGTCTCTCACCGCCAGACATGCTCTGTCCGTCTTGCCCACCGCGTGGCCCAGGTCTTCCATCCCGCCGTACAGTACCCACGGGACGCCGGCTCTCTCGGCCATGCGGACCAGTTTCTCGCGTGTATTGCCCGAGGCGTCCTCCGCGATCACCAGGAGCCGCGCCTTGCGGTCCTTCACTGACTGCTCCGCCATATCACCGGCGCTGATCTTGCCGGCCTTCTGTGCCAGGCCGAGAAGGTTATAGATCCGATCCGTCAATCTGTACTCAGCTCCTTCTCCAGTTCCCCGTAGATCTCCGCGGGGACCGTCTCTTTCAGGGCCCTGTTGAGGGATTTTTTCTTCATCGCCTTTTTGAGGCACTCGGGATCCCTGCACAGGTAAGCGCCTCTGCCGGACGCCTTGCCGGTGGGGTCGGTCATGATCCTTCCCTCGGGGGTCCGGATCACGCGGATCAGCATCTTCTTCTCCCTGCTCTCTCCGCAGCCGATGCACTTGCGCATCGGGATCTTCTTCACCATGCTTCATGCTCCCTGTCCGCACCGGCGTGAGCGGTGTCGGTTCTCTGTTTCTTTCTTTATTATGCCTTATATTCTCAGTTATTCTTCCGTATATTCTTCAGAATACTCTCCGGCATATTCCTCGCCGTCGGAAACGACCTCGCCGTCCGCGTCCTCCGCGTAGGCCTCCTCGTCGTACTCCTCATCGTACTCGTCGTAGTCCTCGTAGTCCTCATAGCGGAAGCCGACGGCATCCTTGGCCTGGGTCTCGTTCTTGATGTCGATCCTGTAGCCGGTGAGTTTGGCCGCCAGGCGGGCGTTCTGGCCCTCCTTGCCGATGGCCAGGGACAGCTGGTAGTCCGGAACGACGACCTTGGCGCTGCGCTCCTCGGGGTCCGCGAACACTGCCGTGATCTTGGCGGGGGAGAGGGCGTTCTTGATCAGCTCGCCGGGGTTGTCGTCCCAGTTGACGATATCGATCTTCTCGCGCCCGTCCTTGCAGAGTTCCCGCACGATGGCGTTGACGCGGCTGCCGTTGAGACCGACGCAGGCACCGACGGCATCCACATCGGGATCATTGGACCAGACCGCGATCTTGGTGCGGCTGGCCGCCCGCCTCTCTGGCGATGCTCTCGATGGTCACGATGCCCTGGGCGATCTCGGCCACTTCTGTCTCGAAGAGGCAGCGGACCAGTTCCCTGGAGGAACGGCTGACCTGGATCCTGGGGCCGCGGCTGTTGTTCTGCACCTCGGTGATATAGACCTTGATGTGGTCTTCGGGATTGAGGATCTCGCCCGGGATCTGTTCCTTCTCGGACAGAACGCCGTCCGCGCGGCCGAGGTTGATGCTGATGTTCCTGCCGAAACGTCTGCCCACGATGCCGGTCACAGCGCGGTTCTTCATCTCGCTGAAGTAGTTGATGACCGCGTTCTTCTCCTCTTCCCTGATCTTCTGGGTGATGATGTTCTTGGCATTGGCAGTGGCGATACGTCCGAAGTCGCGGCTGTTGATATTGACCTTGACCTCGGCCCCGATCTCGGGGTTCAGATGCAGCTGTACCGCCTCATCCTGCGTGATCTGGAGCATGGGATCCTCGACTTCTTCGGGGCTCCCCACCACGGTCTTGACGGCGTAGACATGGAATTCAGACGTCTCTCTGTTGATCTCCACGCCGATGTTCTCTTCCTTGCCGAAATGACTCTTGCAGGCTGTGCGCAGCGAATTCTCGATCGCGTCGTACAGGACGTCGGGACTGATCTTCTTCTCCTGGCAGATCATCATGATCGCCGCATGCAGCTCTCCGACTCTCTCCTGCTCGGTGGGTCCCTCCGCAGCTTTTCTGGTACCTCTTCTCATCTTGACTCCTCCACTGTGCCAACGGACCAAATGATGTCCTGAATGATATGTCCGCCGGTGTAATCTTTCGACCGATCTGAGACCTTATGCTCAGAAATCCAGTGCCAGCCGGATCACGGCTATGGCCTTCCTGATCAGCGTCTTCTCTCCCTGTTCCGTCATGACGGTGATGCTGTCGCCGTCATAACGCAGAAGCTGTCCGGAGAGATCTTTGCTCCCTGTATCCGGATCCGCTTTGTAGAGACGGATCTCCACATCGCGGCCGATGCTCTGTGCCAGATGTCTGTCACGTGTGAGTTTCCTGCCGAGTCCGGGGCTGGATACGACCAGCGTGTAGGCGTCCTGGATAAAATCCTCCTCATCCAGCGCATCGGACAGCGGCCGGCTCACGGCCTCACAGTCCCCGATGTTCACGCCGCCGTCCTTGTCGATATAGACGTTCAGGCTGTACTCACCGCCGGCCTTCACATATTCCACATCATAGATGCGGACTCCGTTGGCGGCAGCTATGGGCGCTGCCAGCGCCTCGGCTCTCTCCTCGATCTTTTTGTATCCGGCCATTTCCCTTTACCCAACAAAAAAGCGGACTTGCAGGTCCACTTCACGATCTCACACTATCCATTTCAAAGGAATATTACCACAGCTTCCCGCAGGATGCAAGGAAAATATAAGAAAAACGGGGATTTTTCAATGTTTTGGGGCGTTGATGCGCCTGATCCCGACTTGCCTGATCCCGGATAGGCCTAAGGCAAGAATAGACGGCTTCCGGCCTACATCTCAAGTTGAAATAGGCCTACAGCTTCCGTTTGCAACTTGAGGCCTATATGC
>CAMOJW010000142.1 GCA_946617225.1 uncultured Lachnospiraceae bacterium | reverse complement strand
CTGTCCAGAAGCAGCAGGACCGCATGTTCGCTCTTCTTGTGGCGCAGTTTCTCCATATAGGCGGCGGCGATGGTCGCTGGCTCGCGGAAAGAGAGCCCCTGAGAATACCGCTGTGCATTCATGCGCAGGCTGATCTCCGCCAGCGCCAGCAGTTTGACGGCTTTGACCGTGCCTATGCCCCTGATTTGCTCCAGATCCTCTCTGCGCAGATCGTACAGCGACAGCAGAGAAGGTGCGTCGGGATCCTTCAGGGCAAGGACCCTGTCCGCCAGTTCCGTGGCACTTAGATCTCTGGTCCCCGTCCTCAGGATGATGGCCAGCAGCTCAGCATCCGTCAGGCTCTCCGCCCCGCGCACCATAAAGCGCTCATACGGGAGCTGCGGATTCTGCGGGACTGCTCTGTTCGCATTCTCTGCTTCCGATCTTGTTCTGTCGCTCGTTCTGTCGTTGTTTTTCATAGTGCTGCCCTCCTTCTTCACACTGCCGTAAGCAACATGCGAAGGCGGGCGGACGCTCGCTCAGTACATTCTATAGTTCGATCAGGCCGCGGTCAAGGAGATTTTGCAGGGTCCGCAGGATGCCCAGTTTGGCGTGCGGCCAGGTGAGACCGCCCTGGAAATACACGTTGTAAGGGGGCTTGATGGGCCCGTCTGCGCTGAGTTCGATCGAGGATCCGGAGACGAAAGCTCCCGCCGCCATGATCACATCGCTGTCATATCCGGGCATGGGAGCGGGCTGCGCGGAGACGAAACTGTCCACGGGAGAGGCGCTCTGGATGCCCTGGCAGAAGGCTATGACGCCCTCCGCCGTGCCGAAGCGGATGGCCTGGATGATGTCGGTGCGGGGCTCGGAACCGTCGGGCAGCACGTCAAAACCCAGTCGTTCATAGCAGTTGGCGGCAAAAACAGCCCCTTTCAGTGCGGAAGCCGTGACCACAGGCCCCATGAAAAAGCCCTGGTATAAGGATGGGAGCAGGTCCAGGGAGGCACCCACTTCTCTCCCCAGACCCGGGGAGGTGAGGCGAACGGCGGCATTCTCGACGCATTCATGCGTACCGGCAATATATCCGCCTATGGGAGCCAGTCCGCCGCCGGGGTTTTTGATCAGAGACCCGACCACCATATCGGCGCCGACGTGGGAAGGCTCCAGGCGCTCTACGAACTCCCCGTAGCAGTTGTCCACCATGACCTTCACGTCGGGACGGCATTTCTTTACAGCAGCAATGGCTTCCCCGATCTGTGCCACCATGAGGGACCGCCGGGAGGCGTAGCCTTTGGACCGCTGGATGGCGGCGAGACGGATCCTGTCATCCCGCAGCGCCTCGCAGATGGCAGGGATGTCAAAACTGCCGTCGGGCTTCAGATCGACCTGCCGGTATCCTATCCCATATTCGGCCAGGGAGCCCCTGGAGGGGCGGATGCCGATGACTTCCTCCAGTGTGTCATAGGGTTTGCCCGACACGGAGAGGAGCACATCTCCCGGCCGCAGGTTGCTCATAAGTGCCAGGGCAAGGGCATGTGTGCCGCAGGTGATCTGGGAGCGCACCAGCGCGTCCTCTGTGCCGAAATAGTCGGCATAGACCTGCTCCAAGCCCTCTCTTCCGATGTCGTCATAGCCGTAGCCCGTGGTGCCCTTGAGGTGAGCTTCGCCAATGCGGGCGCGCTGCATGGCGCGCAGGATCCGCAGCTGTGAATGCTCTGCGTTCGCGTTGATCTCCGCGAACCTCTCCGTCAGTTCCTCCAGCACCGGTGCCGCATAAGCCAGCACGCGGTCAGAGATGCCGAGGCTCCGGTAGAGCTCCTCCATGGGTTCTGCGGCGGAGGTGTTCATCTGTTCTGTATATGTCATTGAGGTTCCTTTCTTCTCACAGCCCGAGCCCCTGCCGGACCAGGTCCTCCAGATGCCCGTACAGCTGCTCTCTCTCCGCATAATCCGCGGCATCCACAAAAATGGCCGCAGGTTCCCTGCGGAACCAGGTGAGCTGTCTCTTGGCAAAATGCCTCGAGTCCCGCTTGATCAGCCGGACGGCCTCCTCAAGAGAGAACTGACCGTCCAGATACTGCAGGAGCTGTTTGTATCCCAGGCCCTGCATGGACACGTCGGTGGCGGTCAGGCCTGCGTCCCGGAGACGGATGACCTCTTCCAGCAGGCCGTTCTCCATCATGCGGTCCACCCGCCGGTCTATCCTCTCATAGAGCTGCTCCCTGGGCATGGTCAGGACGATAAAGACCGCACGGTACGCCGGCGGCCTCTGCCGCTGTTCCCTGTTGTGGTCAGAGATCCTGCCCCCGCTCATTCGGGCAAACTCGATGGCGCGGATCATCCTTTTTACATTGTTGGGGTGGATCTGCGACGCCGCCTCCGGATCTGCCTGCTGCAGCAGGGCGTGGACAGCCTCCGGACCTTCCCTCTCCGCGAGCTCCGTCAGGGAGGTGCGCAGGGACAGGTCGGCATCCATGGCCGTGAAATCGATATGATATAGCAGCGCCTGGATGTAGAAGCCTGTACCGCCGGCCAGGATCGGGAGCCTTCCCTGTGCAAGGATCTCCGCGGCCGCGCGGTCCGCCTCCTGCTGGAAGCGGACGACGTTCCAGTCCTCCCTGGGATCGACGATGTCCAGAAGATAGTGCGGGATCCCCTGCATCTCCTCCTGCGTGATCTTGGCGCTGCCGATATCCATCCCCCGGTAGACCTGCATGGAATCCGCGGAGATCACGCTTCCCGAGAAAGTATGCGCGAGACGCACGGCGGCGTCGCTTTTGCCAGAGGCCGTGGGCCCGGCGATGATCACCAGAGGAGGACGCGTGTCCTGTGTGCCGTCATCCAGGCACAGATCCGGATGCATTTCCGGGTCTGTTACCGGGTGCATCTCCGGATGCGTATACGTGCGGTCTCCCGCGGAATCGGATCTTGGATCAGTCATGACAGTTTCCTGTGAGGGCTCAGACGAGCCGCTTGAATTTGCGGTCCATGTCACTCTTGTGCAGGATGATCATGGAAGGCCTGCCGTGGGGGCAGTGATAGGGATCTTCGGACTGCAGCAGAGCTTCGATCAGGGCCTGTGCCTCCTCATACTTCAGGAGGGTACTGCCCTTGACGGCCGCCTTGCAGGACATGGTGGCGATCCTGGACAGGATCAGCTGCGGCTTGTCCTGGAGCCTTTCCCCCATGATCTCGTCGACCGTGTCCCGGAACAGCTCCTCCGGATCGGAGCCGAACAGCTCCGTCGGTATACCGCGCAGCGCATAAGAGCCCTGGCCCAGGTCCTCGATCTCATAGCCCAGCTGCCGGAAATAGTCTGCACAGCGGAGATAGGCCTCCTCTTCTCGCCCGCTCAGCGTCACCACACGGGGCGGCATGAGCAGCTGGGAACCGGATGCTCCCCCTCTCTCCGTCACCCTCCGCATGATCTTTTCGTAGTTGATCTTTTCGTGGGCGGCGTGCTGGTCGATGAGGAGGAGGCGTTCCGACTCCTCCACGATCCAGTAGGTGCCGAAGATCTGTCCCACGATCCTGAAAGAAGCCGCCTTCTCCCTCGTGAGAAAACGGTCCTCCTCCGGAGGCGTCAGATCGGTGGCAGAGAACAGTTCCATCTGTACCGGTCTGCCAGCGGGGGCTCCGGCCGGATCATCCTGCGGGGCCTCCTCTTCCGTCAGATCGTTCGTTCCTGCCGGTCCCGCAGACGGGATACGCCGGTCATCGAAAAACAGGTCCGCTCCGTAAGGGATCCGGTCTTCATGCAGGGAAACTGCCGATGCGCCGGAGGACGGCACTTCGTATCCTCCGTGCGATATCCCTGCGGGACGGACGGGCTGTCTGGCCTTCTCAAAGGGCTCGGGAACGGACTCCTGCCGCAGCTGCGCCTCCCTGTCGGCCTCTTCTTCCCTCTGGCGCTGCAGCTGCTCGCTGTAGGTCTCAGGGAGTGCCTCGGGGATCAGCTCATATCCGTGCAGAGCTCTGTGGACCTCTTCATCTATGAAGTCCCTGATCTTCTGACTGTCGGTGAACCTGATCTCCATCTTATTGGGGTGGACGTTGACATCCACGTCCGACGGGGGGAGCTGCAGGTGCAGGACGGCAAAAGGGAACCTGTGCTGCATGAGGTCCGTGCGGTATCCCATCTCAAGGGCCGTGGAGAGCAGATCACTGCGGAGCATGCGCCCGTTGACAAAAAAGACCTCAAAACTGCGGGATCCCCGGCTCGCCTCGGGCCTGCCTATGAACCCCTCCAGCCGGAGCCTGCCGTCGTCTGCCCGGACGGGCAGGACCAGCCGGGAGGTCTCCCTGCCGTAGATCCGGTAGATCAGTTCCTTCAGGTCACCGCTGCCGGTGGTGTGGAGCTTCTCCTTTCCGTCCGCGCGGAAATGGAAAGAGATGTCAGGATGGGACAGTGCAAACTGCTCCATGAGCCCGGCTATCTGTCCCGTCTCGGTGCGCGCAGAGCGGAGGAACTTTTTGCGGACGGGCACATTGTAGAAAAGATCCCGCACCATGATGGTGGTGCCGTCAGGGGCGCCTATCTCCTCGGTCTCCAGTCTGGGGGCGTCCTCTGTGGCAGGGTCGCTCTCAGCGGGCTCCGCATAGGTCTCCGGCACGTTCACGGCCCGGATCCCGATGAGGTTCTTACGGGTCTTGGTGATGATCTCCACCAAAGACACAGCGGCGATACTGGCCAGCGCCTCTCCGCGGAAGCCCAGCGTCTCCAGCTGCTGCAGGTCCGCGTCGTCCCGGATCTTGCTGGTGGCGTGCCTCCGGAAAGCCAGCGGGATGTCCTCCGGCTCGATCCCGCACCCGTTGTCGGTGACTCGGATGAGGGACGCGCCGCCGTCCCGGATCTCCACGGTCACCGCGGAAGCGCCGGCATCGATGGCGTTCTCCACCAGTTCTTTGACGACGCTGGCAGGTCTCTCCACCACTTCTCCGGCGGCTATACGCCCTATGGTATCCGCACTCAATACATGGATCTTCATGTCGTTGATCAGTTCCTCCGTCCTGTCACTCGTCAATCCGCCTTCCAACGGTTCTTCAGCTCGCTCTGCAGCCTGTAGAGGGTATTCAGGGCGTCCAGAGGCGTCATATTCTGGATGTCTGCCTCCTCCAGCTGTTTCAGGATGTCCTTGTCGGACGTGGTCTCAAAGAGGCTCATCTGCTGCAGGTCCACCTCGTCGTAGTGTTTTGCCTTCGTGGCAGGCGCCCTGCCTCCCCCGGTCTCGATCCGCTGGATCTGTTCCATTATGTCGTTGTCGGAGAGCTGGTCCACGAGTTCCTTCGCTCTGTCGATGACGATATCCGGCAGTCCCGCCAGCCTGGCCACCTGGATGCCGTAGCTCTTGTCGGCACCGCCTTTCACGATCTTGCGCAGGAAGACGATATTGTCCCCGCTCTCCCGCACAGCGATGCAGTAGTTGTTTACATTGTCGATCTTGCCTTCCAGCTCGGTCAGTTCATGGTAGTGGGTGGCAAAAAGTGTTTTAGCCCCCAGGAAGCGCCGGTTGGAGATGTGTTCGATGACGGCCCAGGCTATGCTCATACCGTCATATGTGGACGTGCCGCGGCCGATCTCGTCCAGGATCAGGAGGCTGCGGGAGGTGGCATTACGGAGAATATTGGCCACCTCGTTCATCTCCACCATGAAGGTGCTCTGGCCGCTGGCCAGGTCATCGGAAGCGCCGACGCGGGTAAAGATCCTGTCCAGGACACACAGGTCCGCGGACGTGGCGGGCACGAAGCTGCCCACCTGGGCCATGAGGCAGATCAGCGCCACCTGCCGCATGTAGGTGCTCTTGCCGGCCATGTTGGGGCCGGTGATGACACTGATCAGGTTCTTGCGGCTGTCCAGGAGCGTGTCATTGGGGATGAAACTCCCCTCCAGCATCCGCTCCACGACGGGATGGCGGCCCTCCTTGATCCGGATGACGCCGCGGTCATTGATGGAGGGGCGGACGTAACTGTTCCTCTCCGCCGTCAGGGACAGGG
>CAMOJW010000141.1 GCA_946617225.1 uncultured Lachnospiraceae bacterium | reverse complement strand
GTCAGCACCTCTTGTCAACCAGCAACCGTCTTCCGGGGCAGCTGTCAAGGACGCCCCGGCGAGGTACACCGATTCCTTGACAGCTGCCCCGGAAGATGGTCAACCAAAACTCATTCTCAAATCATATATAACAGGATTTTCGTTCCGTCTATCTCCCCCCGCTCATCACGTCAGCGACTGCGCCGCCTCCAGCTGCGCGTATATGCCACCCGCTGCAAGGAGCTCCTCCCTGGTCCCCTGCTCCGCGATGTGGCGGTCCTCTATGACGGCGATGCGGTCCGCCTCCCGGACCGTGGAGAGACGGTGGGCGATGACGATGCAGGTCTTGCCGCGGCTGAGCTCGTCCAGGCTCTCCTGGATCTGGGCCTCCGTCACGCTGTCCAGGGCACTGGTGGCCTCGTCCAGGATCAGGATCGGCGGATCCTTCAGGAAGACTCTGGCGATGGAGATCCGCTGCTTCTGGCCGCCGGAGAGCACCACGCCCCGCTCCCCGACGAACGACTGATAGCCGTCCGGCATCTGGAGGATATCCTCGTGGATCCTGGCAAGCCTCGCGGCCCGGACGATCTCCGCATCCGTAGCATCAGGCCGGCCGTAGCGGATGTTGTCCATGACCGTGCCAGCGAACAGGAAGACATCCTGTTGTATGATCCCGATGCTGCGGCGCAGACTGGCCTGTGTCAGGCTGCGAACATCGTGACCGTCCACAAGGACCCTCCCTGCGCTCACGTCGTAGAACCGGGGGATCAGGTGGCACATGGTGGTCTTGCCGCCGCCGCTGGAGCCCACCAGCGCAAACGTCTCCCCGGGCAGGATCCGCGTGCTGACGTCCTCCAGCACCTGCGTTCCGTCCTGATAATGGAAGGAGACATGGTCGAACTCGATCTCTCCGCGCACAGTTCCGGGATCCAGCTCCTGCGCGTCAGGCGCGTCCTCGATCTCCGGCCTGGTGCGCATCAGCTCCAGGAACCGGTCAAATCCCGCCATGCCCTGCGTGTAGATCTCCATGAACTGCATGAGCTTGCGGATCGGCGCCGTGAAGATCGAGACGTAGAGCGTGAAGGTGATCAGGTCTATGTAATCCATGGATCCCCGCATGATCAGGTATCCGCCGGCCGTGATCACGGCCGTCTGCATGAGGCCCACCGTGGCCTCCGTGCCCGCGAAGAAAAGCCCCATGGCATGGTAGTAAGCCACTTTGCTCTTCTTGAACGCCTCGTTGGCGATGTTGAATTTGGCGTCCTCCGCCGCCTCGTTCGCAAAGGCCTTGGATGTGCGGATCCCCGAGATCCCGCTCTCAATGGCGGCGTTGATCTCGCCGGTCTTTTTCTTCACTTCCCGGTTGGCGCGCTGCATGTTCATCCGCTGGCGCATGCCGAACAGGATGCACAGCGGCAGCATGATGAACAGAAGAAGGCTCAGAAGCGGATCGACCGTCAGGAGGATCACGAGAGCGCCGACGATGGTCAGCGTACAGGTCAGGATATTCTCGGGGCCGTGGTGCGCCAGCTCCACGATCTCGAACAGGTCATTGGTCACCCGCGCCAGGAGGACGCCCGTCCTGTTGCGGTCAAAAAAGCTGTAGGACAGCTCCTGCATGTGCATGAACACGTCGCGCCGCATGTCCGCCTCTACCAGCGTCCCCATCCTGTGCCCGATCACCGTCACCAGATACATGCAGAACGCCCTGAGCAGGTAGGCGGCGATCATGATCCCCATCACGGCAAAAAAGGTCCCGAACATCCCCTGTGGCAGGAGCACCTGCATGGAGCGTCTGGAGACCAGGGGAAATACGAGATCGACGGCGGCCACTGCCACGGACAGCAGCATATCGATGGCAAATTCCCGGCGGTGCGGCCGGATATAGGCGGCAAAGACAGAGAGCCTCGACCGGGAGTAGTCTATTTTGTCACGCATGTCTCAGTTCTAACCTCTTTTCTTACCTCTCTGTGAAACAGGTCTGATGACAGCATACCACAAAAAGGCTGCCTTGACGAAATGGCGTCAACACAACTTGTCCGCTTTGACAAAATGGCGTCAGGACAACTTGTCCGCCTGACGAAATGGCGTCTTGACGTTGTCCGCAGGATACAAAATAATAGACAGGAAGGCATGTCCGTGTCCCTGCGGGGAGGGTCTCGATCTATGAAAAGAAGAAAGTGGAAATATGGCATCATAGGGCAGGTGGCGGCCCTTTTTGCAGTGGGCGTCCTGACCACCGGGATCCTCACCTGGTTCTCCCAGCACATGGTCTCGGAATCCAGTGTCAACCAGCAGGCCGAACACCTGGCCGCCGAGATCGGTGACGAAGTGATGCTGTGCGTCACGGAGTACCCTTCCTCCGACTGGCTGCTCCGCTACTGGTACGAACACAGCGACGAGCTGGACATCGAGTACGATGCGGATTACGGCACGGGGACCCTGACGGAGGAGAAGCTGCGGCTCCTGTCCGAGCACCAGCCCGGCATCAAGCTCAAATATATCACCGGCGCAGAAGCGGCCGCCCTGCCGCCGGAGGATCAGAAGCTCTGCGCCGAGGTCATCTATTCCTGGCTCATCACGCGGGTGAACCAGATCAAGAGGACCTACAACGTGGCCTTCCTGTTCTGCGTGGTGTCGGAGGAGCCCTTTGATGAGCAGTTTTTCCTCTTCAGCGCGGCGGACGAAGGCGCCGTGCGCGGCACCGAATACGAGGAAGTCTACACACTGGGCACCACGAGCACCGTGGGGACCAGCCAGCAGAAGGCCATGCGCTATGCCCGGCAGAGCAACGGACATCTGGCGGATGCCGGCACCTACGTCGATTACTATGCCTATATGTGTGACATCGACGAGCACAGTGTCCTCGTGGGGATCACCTACGACCAGGAGGAACTGGCGGCCGACATCGACCTCGAGACCTGGCGGGGGACCTCCTGGGCCATGCTGCATCAGATCGCACTCTCCGTGATCTGCCTGGCGCTGATCTCCGTGTTCGTGCTGCGCCCTCTGCGCAAGGTCCAGCAGAACATCCGCCTGTACAAAGAGAACAAGGACAGCGAAGCCATACGAAAGAATCTGAGCGATGTCCACCCTCTCAATGAGATCGGACAGCTCGCCGAGGACGTCATCGGACTCACGCAGGAGATCGACAATTACCTCGCGCGGATCGCCGATATCACGGCCGAGAAGGAGCGCATCGGCGTCGAGCTGTCGCTGGCGACGCGCATCCAGTCGGCGATGCTTCCCAACGCTTTTCCCGCCTTCCCGGATCGGAAGGATTTCGATATCTATGCCGTGATGGATCCCGCCAGGGAGGTGGGGGGAGATTTTTATGATTTCTTCCTGATCGACGACGATCACCTCTGCCTGCTCATCGCGGACGTCTCGGGCAAGGGCATTCCCGCCGCCCTGTTCATGATGGCCTCCAAGATCATCCTGGCCAACAACGCCAAGATGGGCAAAACGCCCGCAGAGATCCTGGAGAGCACCAACGACTCGATCTGCGCCAACAATCAGGAGGAGATGTTCCTCACCGTGTGGCTGGGGATCCTGGAGCTGTCCACCGGCAGGCTCACGGCCGCCAATGCCGGCCACGAATACCCGGTGCTGATGCAGCCGGGCGGCGATTACGAACTGTACAAGGACAAGCACAGTTTCGTGATCGGCGGCATGCCGGAGACGAAATACAAGGAATACGAGCTGCAGCTGCAGCCGGGCGCCAGGCTCTTCCTGTACACGGACGGTGTCCCGGAGGCCACGGACGCGTCGTCGCAGCTGTTCGGCACGGACCGCATGCTGGAAGCCCTGAACAGGGACAAAGAGGGCGACCTGGAGTCGGTCCTCTCCACCGTCATCGCCGGTGTGGACGCGTTCGTCAAGGACGCGGAGCAGTTCGACGACCTGACCATGCTGTGCCTGTTCTACAACGGCCCTGTCCGGGAGGAACAGGAATTTAAGGAACTGACCGTCGAATCCAAACTCACGAATCTGGAGACGGTCCTGGATTTCATCCGCTCGTCCGTGGAGGCCCTCGGCGGCTCCGCACGGGTCCGGCACCAGACGGAAGTGGTGGCTGACGAAGTTTTTGCCAATATCTCCTCGTATGCCTACGCGCCCGGATCGGGGCCCGTCACCATCCGTGTGGAGAAAGATGCCGCCGCCGGCCGGATCATCCTCACCTTCACGGACCAGGGGATCCCCTACGACCCCACGGCCAGAGAGGATCCGGATATCTCGCTGCCCGCCGAAGAGAGGGAACCCGGCGGACTGGGTATATTCCTGGTCAGGAAACTGATGGACGACATGAAGTACGAACGGCAGGGCGACAAGAACGTGCTGACACTGTACAAAAAACTGGCGTGACATTCCGCACGCACCGCAGTCCGCGCTCCTCAGTCATGCTCCGTGTCCGTTATTCCACCTTCTCCCAGACCATCTCCGTCAGCGCGTGCGGCAGCAGGTCCTCCGGCCTCGCATCCGGACGGATCCACTCGTTCACCAGCTGCTCCGGCATGATCAGCGGCATCCTGTCGTGCAGGAAGCGGATCCCCTCCCCGGGCTCGCGGGTCAGCACCACGAACACCGGCAGGCCGTTCTCGATCCGGTACAGGCCGCAGAGCCAGGTCACGGCGGAGCCCCTGGGCTGGAGCATGTACTTGTCCCCTATATACTTCTTTCCGTCATTGCCCTGCCGGTGTTCCCACTCAAAATACCAGGAGGCGGGCACGATACAGCGGTGTCTCGCCCAGTCCTCCCGGAAGGTCGGCCTCTGCGCCGCGGTCTCCGAGCGGGCGTTCATCAGGAGGCTCTTCCCGGAATAGCCCCACTTCATGGGATAGACCGCCCTGTTTCCCGCACGGTTCGACGCGATCACCGGCACTACGTCGGTCGGCCGGATCTCCCCGTAACTCTTGACGGCCGTCGTTTCCTGCCACCTCCTCACCAGGGAGGATCGGTTCATCTCCTCCACGATCGCCCGGAGTTCCGGGGACTCTTCGGTCCAGTATCTGCAGCACACAGGTCCTCACCTCCTCACAGACATGTCTCTGATCCCTGCCCGTTTGCGTAAAGTATAGCATATGGGCATGGAAAAACCCATTTCCGCCCTCCGCGGGCCCTGCAGTTCACTCCCTGCCGGGGTCCTCCTGGCCCGCTATCGCCTCGCTGAAGCCCTTCAGGGCGTCGAACGGCGCGAAGATCTTGGCTCTCCTGCCGCGCTCCATGCGCGGATGCCGGATCCGGAAGGGATCCAGGCGATCATGTACAGGCCTCCCTTTCAGAAAGACCTCCCGATACCGGAAGTTCACCGGCATCTTCATGGTACTGACTGCACTCATCTTCCTGCCTCCTCCGCTGTGCCGGGCACCGGGCTAGGCCCTGTGCCCTCCGATCTGCCGGTTCCGCTCCAGCGTCGTCGCTCCGTCCAGCAGATCCATCCCTTTGAAGACCGCATTCGGTCCGAATCTCCTCCTCACTTCCAGCATGGCGCCCATGAGCCGCCGATCCCGCTCCAGCGCCTCGTAATCCACGAACAGACTCATCTGATATATGCCCTTGTCTTCGGTGACGCTCTCCGCGCTCACCCCGAGCTTCCGGAAGAGCAGCCGGTGGTCGGTCCTCTTGTCGAACTGCCGGACGAGCGGCTCCGAGATCGTCTGCAGGTCATTGGTGCGTGTGGGCAGCCTGACCGATCCGCCGGTGTGTTTCGGGTGGAGCCTGCCGTAAAAATCCAGCGTGACGGGCCCATCGTACTCCGGGCACACCTCCAGGCTCTTGTGATCGTAGGACACCCACCATGTGCAGCCCCTCGCGACCAGGTTCTTCGCAAACATGTCCGCGCAGAGCACCTCGATCATCTCCCGGAAGACCAGCCTCGCCTCCGGATACAGGTACGGCCGCGGCAGCACCTGTCCGTTGCTCAGGGAGTGGCCGCTGCTGCGGTAGGCCTTGATGTCCTGCATGGTGACCGGCTCGATCCCCCAGGCGTGGTCGATCAGGATC
>CAMOJW010000140.1 GCA_946617225.1 uncultured Lachnospiraceae bacterium | reverse complement strand
GATGTGCAGGGTTTCTGCATCGTCTCCAGTGACGGGGATTTCAACAAACTGGCCACCCGCCTGCGCGAAGCCGGCAAAGTGGTCATCGGCATGGGGGAGAAAAAGACCCCCGAATCTTTCCGCGTCTCCTGCGAACGCTTCATCTTCCTGGATATCCTGGAGAGCGAGGAGGGAAGCCTCACCGCTGCGCGCAAAAACCGCGCGAGGAAGAAAGTCGCCGGAACAGCCGTCCCCGCCGCCTCCCTGCTGGCCGGTACGGTGTCCTACGCCTCCACTCTGCGGGAAGCCTCCCGGGATACGGCCGTGCGCGAGCCGGATCTCAAGGAAAGTGAAGAGGCAGAAGGGCTCACCTCCCAGGAGGATATCGAGAGCGCCATCATCAAGATGATCACCGACAACTCCGCTGAGGGCAAGGAGACCGGCCTGGGCGAGATCGGGTCCCGTCTGGTCAAGATCTTCCCGGATTTTGACATCCGCAACTACCATTACAGCAAGCTCTCCGAATTCCTCAAGGATCTCCCCTCCCTGACGGTGGAGAACCGCGACAGCGCCGTCTGGGTGTCTCTCAAGAGCTCACCGGACGCCGAGATCGAGAAGCAGATCAAACAGATCTTCGGGCAGAAGGGATCGGACAGCATGTACATCAGCCTGCTCAAGCGGGAACTGGAGGCCGTCAACCCCAACCTGGAGGCCACGATCCAGAAGAGCGGCGTGACCCGTTTCTCCGTGTATCTCAACCGGATGATACCGTCCGTGGAGGTCAGCGGGAGGTATGTGACGCTGAAGCGGTAAGGTCTGTACAGGCTGCCGGAAATGCAATGATTCCAGGGATCTGACGTATCTTCAGTTCACATACGCACGCACTTCTCCGCCTCCGCGGCCGCGCGCCTTTTGAGGAGGATCGCGGCGGCTTCTTCTGCAGTCATCGTCTCCTGCTGTCCCGTGGCCATGTCCTTGAGTGCCACTTTCTGCTGCGCGATCTCGTCCTCGCCGAGGAAGATGCAGTAGGGGATGCCCAGCTTGTCGGCGTAGGCGATGCGCTGTTTGAATTTCTTCTTCTCAAAGTAGATCTGGGCGCTGAGACCGGCCCTGCGCATCTGCGCGCTCACGCGTACGGCCTCGGAATAATCATCTGTCATGGGGATGATCAGCACGTCCACCGGTGCGCTCTTGGCACTGTTCAGATACTTCTGCTCGTTCAGGATGTAGAAGAGCCTTGTCAGACCGATGGAGATCCCGACGCCGGGGAGATGTTTGCTGGTGTAGTAGCCCGCCAGATTGTCGTAACGGCCGCCGCTGCAGACACTGCCGATCTCGGGGTGCCTGTTGACGGTGGTCTCGTACACTGTGCCGGTGTAGTAGTCCAGTCCGCGGGCAATGGTGAGGTCGACGCGGTACTTGTCCTGAGAGACACCGAAACCGCCCAGATAATACAGGACCTGCTTCAGCTCGTCGATACCGGTGTCGAGCGTCTCGTTCTGTCCGCGGTACTGCTCCAGCAGCGCGAGGATCTCCTCGTTGGTGCCCCTGCCTGTCAGGACCTCCAGAAGCCTGTCGGCTGTCTGCGGATCCATGGCCAGCGCTTCCCCTTCCGGCTCACAGGCTGTCAGCTCCTTCTTCACATTGTCGACGCCGATCTTGTCCACCTTGTCGATGATGCGCAGGACGTCCGCCGCGCGGTCATTCGCGATCCCGAACACGCCGAACAGACCGTTCAGCACCTTGCGGTTGTTGATCCGGATGGTAAAATCATCGATACCCAGTGACTGCATCACATCCACGATGATGCTGGGGATCTCCGCATCGTTCACGATGTTGAGGGAACCGTCCCCGATGATGTCGATGTCCGCCTGGTAGAACTCTCTGAAGCGGCCCTTCTGAGCGCGCTCGCCGCGGTAGACCTTGCCGATCTGATACCGCTTGAAGGGAAAGACCAGCTCATTCTGGTGGAGCGCCACATATTTGGCCAGCGGGACCGTCAGGTCGAAACGCATGGTCAGGTCCGTGTCGCCCTTGCTGAAGCGATAGATCTGCTTCTCGGTCTCGCCGCCGGCTTTGGCCAGCAGGATCTCGCTGTGCTCGAGCACCGGCGTGTCCAGCGGGAAGAACCCGTAGGACTGATATACTCTCTCCAGTGTCCTCCTGATCTCCTCGAACAGGACCTGCTCTTTGGGCTGCAGTTCCATAAATCCGGAGAGTGTCCTGGGTCTGATCAGATTGCTCATCGTGCTCCTTTCATGCTGCCGTTCCCGTGCCCCCCGATTCTGTGCTGGGGGGTGCCGGAAGGCTGCGTCGTTTCTTTTTGATCGTCTGCTGTTTTATTACCTTACTACTGTCAGGCCGGATCTGGCAAGCATTTCGCCGCAGTTCCGCCTGCTGATCCTGCTCTCAGTAAGGGATGTGCAGGGCTCTCATCACACGCATGGTCAGCATGCCCATCAGAAGACCCGCCACAGTGCCCGCTGCCAGCAGAACGGGAAGATAGCGTATGAGAACGGGTGTCTGCAGGACGATGGCCGCCACCAGCAGCTGCCCGATATTGTGACTGACACCGCCCGCCACACTGACGCCCGCCGGAGAGAAACCGCCGGCCAGAAGGGTGATCATCATCACGGCATAGCTCAGCATGCCGCCCGCAAGAGAATAAAGAATGGACACACCGTTGCCGAACAGCAGACCTGTCAGCACGATCCTGGCGGCGGAGATCATGAGGACCATCCCGGGCCTGAGATAATAGAGGCCCGATAAGACGACCAGATTGGCGAGGCCCAGTTTGATCCCGGGTATGCCGAAATGGACCGGGATCAGCGCCTCCACATAACTGAAGATCATGGCCAGCGCCGTAAGGATGCCGCAATAAGCTGCCGTGTGCGCCGGCGTGGCATCCTTCCCGGGAATAAAAGCGCTCATGTTCTGATCGGGCATTGGCCGTCCCCTTTCCGTGGTCCTGTCACTGGGAGATACTATCATATCCCTGGCTGGTGCCGTCCCGGGAGATCACCTCGGCGATCACCCTGTGAGGCAGACAGACGATCATCTCCCCCGGTCTGCTGATCCTGCCCTGGTGCATACAGAGCCCGTCGGGACAGTCCGCCTCGGTCATCTGTGCGCTTCCATCCCGTATGGTCAGATGGTTATGGCCATATGGCGTATCTATATCCTCCTCATGGTCCTCCGAGAGCGGCCAGGTGCCGTAGCTCTCCCCGTCGATGGTGACGCAGACCAGATCGTCATTCCCGGAAGGAGGCATCATAAAAGGAAGGATATAGAACCAGACAGCCAGAACAGCTGCGCAGCCCAGTACCGCGGCGATCAGAAACCTGTCTCTGCGGGTCAGAAATTGCATGTCTACCTCTCCTCTGTGTGCCTGCGGCCTGCTCCTGCAGGCCGATCCGACGGACCCCGGGATGGATCGTTTCCGGCGCCCATTGTTCTGATTGTAAAAGAACCTCTCCGAGAAAGCAATAGCGTAAAAAACAGGAATTTGTTCATCTGATTATTGTCAACTGTTTGACATTGTGCTGTCCCTTGTCTATCATAATTATGTGCGGCAGATGTCACAATTTCAACGACTCTGTCGCGCAATGAAGTTAGGTCCCTGAGAATCCACAAACACAGAGAGGGGTAGAAAATGGGCAATCACAAGAGTGAGTATCTGCGCGGGCTCGTCGCATCCGTGCTCACGCTGATCTTTGTGCTCGGTGCTGCAGCCATCGGGCCGGGTCTGACGGGCGGCTCCGCTTCCGGCGATTATACGCCGGGCACGTACACTGCGGAGGCCAAGGGTTTTGGCGGACCCGTCGAGGTCTCGCTGACCGTCGGTGACGGCGGCGGCATCACCAATGTCGCGATCAAGGGCGATGCGGAGACACCTGATGTCGGCGGCGCAGCCATTCCGACACTGAAAAACGCGATCCTGCAGGCGCAGAGCGCCGATATCGACGGCGTTTCCGGGGCGACACTTACCTCCGAAGCTGTCAAAAAGGCCACAGCAGACGCTCTGGCACAGGCCGGCGGGAGCAGCGCCGGTACAGCAGCCGCAGGTCCCAAGGCGGAGGGCGATGACCTCTTCATCCCGGGCACCTATACGGGTACTGCCAAGGGATTTGGCGGCGACGTCTCCGTGACCATGACCGTCAGCAACACGGAGATCACAGACCTGCAGATCGACGGCAGCAACGAGACGGAAAACATCGGCTCCTTTGCCGTGACGATGCTGAAAGACCGGATCATGGAGTCGCAGAGCCCCAACGTGGACGCGATCACCGGCGCGACGGTCTCCAGCAACGCCATCCTGAGAGCGCTGGACGATGCCTTTACACAGGCAGGTGCTGATCTCTCCAGATTCCCGGTGGTCTCTGACACGTTCACAGGCCTGAAGGATTACAGAGAGCTCGACTGCGACATCGTGATCATCGGCGCGGGCGGCGCCGGCATGACTGCTGCCATCAACGCCACACAGGAAGGCAAGAACGTCATCCTCCTGGAGAAGATGCCCTACGCCGGTGGCAATACCACCAAGGCTACGGGCGGCATGAACGCCGCGGAGACGCACTATCAGGCGGAACAGGGCATTGAGGACAGTGTGCAGACCTTTATCGACGATACGATGGCGGGCGGCCACAACATTAATGACAAGGATCTGGTCACCGTGATGGCCCAGAATTCCGCCGCCGGCATCGACTGGCTGGATTCCATCGGCGCACCTCTCCCGAAGATCTCCTACTCCGGCGGCGCCTCCGTCGATCGTATCCACGCTCCTGCGGACGGCTCCGGCGTCGGCGCTTATCTCGTCACGGCCTTCCTGAAGAAGATCGACGAACTGGGCATCAACGTCATGTATGACACCAAAGCCACCAGCCTGATCACCACCGAGGGCACCGTCGTGGGCGTCCAGGCAGAAGGCAAGGACGCTTACTACACCATCCACGCCAAGGCTGTCATCCTGGCCACCGGCGGTTTCGGCAACAACCAGGAGATGATCGTCCACTACCGCGACGACCTGAACGGCACTGTCTCCACCAGCGCCCCCGGCGTCACCGGCGACGGCATCACCATGGCTGAAGCGGTCGGCGCAGGCCTCGTGGACATCGACCAGATCCAGCTCCACCCCACCGTGGAACAGGGGACCAGCATGCTGATCACCGAGAGCGTCCGCGGCGACGGCGCCATCCTTGTGAACCAGGAAGGCAAGCGTTTCATCAACGAACTGCTGACCCGTGACGCAGTCTCCGCAGGAGAGCTGGAGCAGACAGGCAGCTATGCCTACATCATCTTTGACCAGCACCTGCGCGACAACCTCAAGGCCATTGAGAAATATGTCTCCACCGGCATCACCGTACAGGGCGACACCATCGAGGAGCTCGCCGAGCAGATCGACATCGATCCCGCGACGCTGGCTGAGACCCTCAGCACCTGGAACCAGTACGTGGCGGATCAGAAGGATCCCGATTTCGGCCGCGAGACCGGCATGAAGAACGATCTGAGCACGGCTCCCTACTACGCCATCAAGATCGCTCCCGGCATCCACCACACCATGGGCGGCGTCCACATCAACACCAAGGCACAGGTCATCGACGTGAACAACAAGCCCATCCCCGGCCTCTTCGCAGCCGGTGAGGTCTGCGGCGGCGTCCACGGCGGCAACCGCCTCGGCGGCAACGCGGTGGCAGACATCGTCGTCTTCGGCCGCATCGCCAGCGACAGCGCGGTCAAGTACTGCGACAAGTAAATCAAACATCCCGCCAACTACACAGGGCATAGAAACCTGGCATTGAAACAGGGCTGCTTATGAGTTCAGCAGCCCTGTTTTTATGCTCACTCACATCAGGACGTTATTGGCTGTGTGATTCAAAGCAGTTTTTCACGCAGCTGATAACGTCCGCTGACAGTATCGGTGGTCAAACCTCATATTGGTGTAAAAAATGACTCTTGCTATGTATCGACTTGATTACCGTATTCCAGAACAGCTGTCAAGGAACCGGTAA
>CAMOJW010000139.1 GCA_946617225.1 uncultured Lachnospiraceae bacterium | reverse complement strand
CGTATCCCTCGAAGCGGGGGATCAGCAGCAGGTTCAGGATCAGGTTGACACAGGAACCGATGATGATGAACCGGGCGGACAGTCTTCTCTGTCCGGAAGGCGTGTAGTACTGCGAGCCCAGACAGTTGCTGATGCCGATGATCAGCACGATGGGGCTCATCAGGGACAGCATGGTCACCACGCGGTCATAACCGGGCCCCAGATACAGGGGGATGAAACGCCCGGACACGCCTATGAGTCCGAAGCAGATCCCCAGGCCCATGAACAGGATGTAGTTGATGGAGTCGTCGATTCTCGTTCGGATCTCGTCAAAGCGCTCCTGCGCGTACAGGTAGGAGATCCGGCTCCCCAGCACAGTGTTGAGCGAGGTGAAGGTCAGGGCCTTCATGATGTTGACGATGTGGGTGGCGTAGTGGTAGTACCCGTTTTCCGTTTTGCCCTCTGTCAGGATGCCGATGAGGGTCTTGTCCAGCACGGTGTAGACGCTCGTGGCCACGGACGGGATGAAGTAGATCAGCGTCTCCTTCAGGTGCCGCAGGATCTTCAGTTCCCTGAAGTCCACCTTGACCAGGAAACGCGGCACATACATCCACATGGACAGGTTGCCCAGCATCGTGGAGGCCGTGATAATGATCACGTACAGGAGCAGGTCATCCCTGCTCTTTACGAATACGAACATCAGAACGACGCCCAGGAGTTTGAAGAGGGCATTTTTGGCGACCGTGTATTTGAACTGCTCCAAGCCCGCAAAAAACCAGGAGATGTCGAACATGGTGGAGAAGATCCCCATGGTCAGCGCCAGATAGAAGACCCTGTACCGCGTGTTGATCACGATAAAAACCGCCCACGCGCACAGAGAGATCGCCGACGTCAGCACTGTCATCAGCTCGATCTCCCAGAACAAGCGGCTGCGCAGCCGTTCGTCCGTCCTGGCCCTGGCGATCTCGCGGGCGCCGTAGCTCGCCGTTCCCAGCGCCGCCACCATGGAGAAATAGGTCTGGTACGAGCTGGTGTAGTCGTAGATGCCCGTGTCCTCCGCGCCGATCACGCGGGAGACATAGGGGGCGGTGATGAAGGGGAGCACCACCAGCAGGACCTGGTAGAGGGTGCTCAGGAGTATATTTTTCTTCAGGCTGGGGGTTTCACTGTTCAAGGCTGTTCCTCTGCTGTTCCCGCTTGTCCCTGGTCCACTGCCTGAGCCTGAGGCAATACCACAGGGCGAGAACGCCGGCGTTCTCCACCGGGGAGATGATGTTGTTGTTGATCACGGCGTAGCACGCGAGGCAGAAGAACCAGATGCAGAGCACGACGTCCCGCTCCCGGATGGCCGCCACGTACATGACGGCGTAGAGGCCCAGGATGAGGATCGTCATGAACAGGCCGTAGTTCAGAAGAGCCTTGACGTAGCCGCTGTCTATATAGAAGTAATCGCCCTTCAGGGAGTCCGTGTTCGTGACGATCACCTGCCCGAAGGGTTTAATGCCGTACTGGGTCAGGCCCTGGTAGTTAAGGCCGATGCGGTTGTGGGACAGGTCGTCCAGTGCCTCCCAGAAGGGATAGTTAGGCCGGAAGCAGCTGCTGACTCCCACGATCAGGACGGCCAGAGCCGGGAAGATGGCGGCAGCCATGAACCGGGTGAACCGGTTGTTGCGGAAGATGGAGATCCCCATCTTGATCTCCGCCGTGTACAGGACCAGGAACAGCAGCCCCACGAGAAAGATCAGCTTGGTATCGGTCTGCTTGAAGAACCAGTAGTTCCAGACAAAGAGGACCGCCAGAAGGATCCAGGTGACCAGGGGCTGTACGTCGGGATCCCCCTCATTGTCCTCCCTGGGTCTGCCGGTATAGGTGTACAGGCCGCAGAACACGATGTTCAGGAAATAGATGGGACCGAAAGTGACATAGGTGAAACCCAGATACTCCCTGGTCCTGACCTCCTCCAGCATGGCCACGCGGTAGAAAAGGCCCTCCTTATAGCCGATGAGCACGGCCAGCATGCAGACCAGGCAGCTCCAGAACATGGTCCGGGTGATGGAGCGGTAGGGGATGTCCCTGGCGGCCAGGAGCAGCATGATCAGCATGAGCAGGTTAATGCCCGCGCCGGCCATCTGCTGTATGACCATGACAAAAGCGCCGACAGCCGCCGTCGTCGATAGCAGCCTGAGGGGCAGGCTCCTCTCCGCCAGCAGGACTTTCAGCAGGAAGATAGCGAGGCAGAGCATGCGCATGGACTTGGAGACGGACGCCCCCAGGTACTGCTCATACTCCGAATGAAAGATATAGGTCTGGATCACGAACAGGACCAGACCGATGTGAAACAGCAGTGACTCCGCGCTGACGGTCCTGCGGACATCGGACAGGCGCAGGGACACCGCGTCTGCGGTGCGGATCTTCATAGATTCAGAAGCTCCCGTCGTATTTTTTGTGGAGGAATTTGGCCTTCAGGAAGGCGGTCCCCTTTTTGATCCAGTCGATGGACTCCATGTAGAGATAGGGTGCTTCCCGGATCTCCTCCGGCGCCAGCGCGCCCGTCTCCTGCTGCCTCTCGAGCCACACGTTGAAGAGGATCTCGCTGACCCTCCCGTAGAAGCGCTGCTCGAAGGCCGTCATGCCGGACACGTCCACCCGCTCCTCCAGCTGCCCGAGGATCCCGAACAGCCAGCTGCAGTAGGCGTCGAACAGCGGCCGCTCCGCTATCAGCATATTGAACATATAGCCGTACGTGCGGCTCACGGTCCGGTCAAAGGCGCCCAGACAGCCCGGATCCCGCTCGGCCAGGATCTCCCGCACGGCGTCCAGGTGGGCGTGGTCGTGGGTGTGGGCGTAGTGGGAATACAGCGATTCGATGTAATAGTTCTGGCGCACGGGCACGACGATCCGCGCCCTGGACATGAGAAAACGCGCCTCCCGGCCGTCCAGGACCCTGTCGAAGGGATCCGTGTCCCGCCTGCGCCAGTTCCTTCCGGCAAAATGCCGCCGGTAGTGCGCCAGGCCTACGCAGTCGGCGTCCAGATTCTTCCAGGCCCAGTAGAGGGCCGTCAGCTCACAGTAGCCCGGATTTTTGGCTGAGATGTTCTCGCCCCGGTCGTCCGGGACATACCCCATCGCGGTCATCTCCTCCACCGCTTCCGGGTGCAGGGCAGCGCCGACGTAGACCGGCTGGTAGACCGGGTCCGCCGGCATGCGGTAGGGTTTGTGGGCAGCTATGGCTATGACCGTCCTTTTTGCTCTCTCAGGCATACGCACCTCTCCGCGAAGTGATCTGTGTCATCTTATGTAATGGTACCATACCGCTCCCGCCGGTTCAACCGGACCGGGACAGGGAGTTCCTCCCCTCACAGGCTGTCCGTGAAGAAGCAGGCGTCCCCGAAGGAGAAGAAACGGTATCTCTCCCGCACCGCCTCCTCGTAGGCCGAAAGGACGTGGTCCCTCCCGGCAAAGGCGGAGACCAGCATCAGCAGCGTCGACTGCGGCAGGTGGAAATTGGTGATCAGGCCGTCCATGGCCTTGAAGCGGTAGCCCGGGTAAATGAAGATGGAGGTCTCCTCCGCGCCGGGGCGGATGATCCCGTCCTCGTCAGCGGCGCTCTCCACCGTGCGGCAGGCCGTGGTCCCCACGCAGATCACTCTCCTGCCCTCCCGGCGGGCCCTGTTGATGGATTCCGCAGCCTCCGGGGTCACGCGATACCACTCGGAGTGCATGACGTGTTTCTCGGCGTCCTCCACCTTGACAGGCCGGAAGGTGCCGAGACCCACGTGCAGGGTCACATAGGTCATCTCCACGCCGGCGGCGGTGAGACTGTCCATCAGCGCGCGGTCGAAATGCAGGCCGGCTGTGGGCGCCGCCGCGGAACCTTCAAAGCGGGCGTACACCGTCTGGTACATGGACGGGTCCGCAAGCTTGTGCGTGATGTAGGGTGGCAGGGGCATCTCGCCCATGCGGTCCAGGACCTCCTCGAAGATCCCCTCGTACCGGAACTGCACGATCCGGTTGCCGTCCGGGAGCACCTCCCGGATCACGGCCTCCAGGGAACCGTCGCCGAAGGTCACCTCCGCGCCGGCCCGCAGCTTCTTGCCGGGCCGCACCAGGGTCTCCCACAGGTCGGCGCCGACGCGCTTCAGGAGCAGGATCTCCACGGAGGCGCCGGTGTCCTTTTTGGTCCCCAAGAGCCTCGCCGGGATCACCTTGGTGTCATTCAGGACCAGGAGGTCGCCCGGTCTCAGGTACTCCCCGATCTCGCTGAAGCGGCGGTGTTCGAACGCGCCGGTATTCCTGTCGATCACCAGGAGCCGGCAGGAGGACCTGTCCGTCAGGGGATCCTGCGCGATCAGCTCCTGCGGCAGGTCAAAATCATAATCCGAAGTCTTAAGCATTTCTGAGCTCCGCCTCTCTCAGGAAGGCCTTGTAGCCTTTGAACGCCTCATACAGGTCCGCCTTGCTGATGGCCTCCCACGGCGCGTGCATGCTGAGCACGGGCACGCCGCTGTCGATGACGTTCATGCCGTACAGGGCCAGGATATAGGCGATGGTGCCGCCGCCGCCCAGATCCACGCGGCCCAGCTCGGCCGTCTGCACCCGGATATCGTTCCTGTCGAAGATGCCGCGCAGGTGCGCGATATACTCCGCGTTGGCGTCGTTGGAGCCGCCCTTGCCCCTGGAGCCGGTGAACTTGTTGAGCACGAGGCCCTGGCCCAGGAAAGCGGCGTTTTTCTTCTCGAAGGCGGACGCGTAGAGCGGATCGAAGCCCGCGCTCACGTCGGAACTCAGCATGCAGCTGTTGGCCAGGGTGCGGCGCAGGGCCAGGTCGCTGTAGCAGCCGCAGAGCTGCAGGACCTCCGCCAGGGCATTCTCGAAGAAACGGGACTGCATGCCCGTGGCGCCGACGCTGCCGATCTCCTCCTTGTCCACGAGGAGCGTGCAGGAGGTGCGGCGGTTGTCGGTGACCTCCAGCTGGGCCCGGAAGGAGGGATAGGCGCAGGAGCGGTCGTCGTGGCCGTAGGCCAGGATCATGCTGCGGTCGAGGCCGGCTTCTCTGGCGCGGCCGGCGGGCACGATCTCGAGCTCGGCGGACTCGAAATCCTCCTCCTCGATCCCGTAGTCCCTCTGCAGGATCTCCAGGATGGCGGCGGAGACGGGATCCTTGGTCTCCTTGTCTCCCTCCACCTTCAGGGGACGGGATCCGATCAGGAGATCCAGGTTCTCGCCCTCCACGGCCTTGTCCACTGTCTTGACCATCTGTTCCTGGGCGAGGTGGATCAGGATGTCGGAGATGAAGAAGACCGGATCATCCTCGTCCTCGCCGATGCAGAGGTCCACGGTCTCGCCGTTTTTCTTCACGACGACGCCGTGCAGCGCCAGCGGCATGGCCACGTACTGGTATTTCTTGATGCCGCCGTAGTAGTGCGTGTCCAGATAGCAGAGACTGCTGTCCTCGTACAGCGGATTCTGTTTGACGTCCAGGCGCGGAGAATCGATGTGGGCACCGAGGATATTGATCCCGTTCTCAAGGGGCTCCTCGCCGATGCGAAACAGGACCATGGATTTGTTCATCCAGACGCTGTATACGCAGTCGCCGGGCCGGAGGCTCCCTCCTTCCCGGATGATGCTGCTGAGCTCGCGGTAGCCCGCCTTCTCAGCCTCGTTGACAAAATAGTCTATACACTCGCGCTCCGTCTTGCTCCTGTCCAGGAAGCGGATGTAGTCGGCGGAGAGATCCATGCAGGCTCTCTCCTGCGCGCCGTCGTAGGTCGTCCATGCGTTTTTCTTATCTATCATTGTGAATTTCCCTTTGGTGAAACATGAATACAGAATGGCAGTTGACGTGACCGCTCCGTGCGGGCGGCGCCCGGACCGAACCGGTCATGTAAGCAAAGACCCCGCAGAGGACTGCGGGGCGGACCGCCGGAAGCAGTGCCTCCGCGCGGAACACTGTGCTCGGAAACGGCGGGGGCCGTTCCCTCAGACAGAAAGACCCGAAATGTTATTCTGCATTTTGACTCCTAGCACGCAGCCAGGTGGGTGTCCGCAGCCTGCACTTTTGCCTT
>CAMOJW010000138.1 GCA_946617225.1 uncultured Lachnospiraceae bacterium | reverse complement strand
GGATGACTACGTCCGCCCCGTGCCTGCGGCCGGCAGTCCGCTTTTTGTAAAGGCGGACCAGGACCCTGCGGTATGGCCCTATGCGGAGAAACGGCTCGCACCGGTCAGAGCGGAAGCTGTGGAAGGCGGAACACTGTACGAGTGGGCCGACGAGCTGACAGCCGTTCTGGAGATCGAGGCTGACCGGGACCGCCTGTCCTCCATGACTGTCTACCCGGGGGAGTCCCGGGACGAGGCGCTGGATCCGGAACACTGTTATCTGCGCTGGAGACCGGAGATCACAGGAGGGGAGCAGTCCGGGCAGACCGCGACGGGAAGGACGCCCCGATGTGCGGTCCGGTATCTGTATATACCCGGTCCGCCCGTCAGGGTGGAGGCCCTGTATCAGTATGTGGACTTCCCCGTGAAGGCCTCTTTTTCCTGCGACGATCCAGTGCTCAACAGGATCTGGGAGGTGGCGGAGCACACCTTCCGGCTGTGCAGCGGCATCTTCTTCATCGACGGGATCAAGCGGGACCAGTGGATCTGGAGCGGAGATGCCTATCAGAGTCAGTTCGTGAACAGGTATCTGCTGGCGGACCCGGACATCGAGCGCAGGACTCTGCGGGCTCTCAGGGGCAGTGATCCCATGGAGACCCATATCAACACCATTGCGGATTATACGCTGTTCTGGGTCCTCTCCGTCAGGGAGCACTGTCGGAGCGCTGGGGACAGGGATTTCCTGGCATCGATCTATCCCTCCGTCCGCAGTCTGCTGGATTTTGTCTGTACGAGGCTGGACGGGAACGGGTTCCTTACGGCCATGGACAGGGACTGGATCTACATCGACTGGGCGGATCTCGACAAGGAAGGGCCCGTTGCAGGGGAACAGCTCCTGCTGTCTGCCGTCTGGCAGGCGGCGGCGGAAATAGCCGGACTCCTGGGCGACAGGGAGGCGGAGCAGGCGTACAGAGAGAGAGAACAGCTCCTGCGCGGCAGGATCAGGGAATATTACTGGTCAGAAGAGCTGGGCGCTTTCATCGACAGCTATGTCTCCGGACGGAACAAGGTCACCAGACAGACCAATATCCTTGCCCTTCTCACGGGCAATGCCGACACCACACAGACAGAACGGATCCTGCAGGGCGTCCTGCTGTCGGAGGCAGTCCCGCCGATCAGGACTCCCTATTTCCAGTTTTATGCCCTGGATGCGCTGGGGCGGCAGGGATATTATAAAGAAGTGCTCGCCACGATCCGCAGCTACTGGGGAGGCATGCTGGAGCGGGGAGCCGTGACCTTCTGGGAGGAGTTCGATCCGTCGGTGACGGGTACGGCCCAGTATGACATGTACGGCGACCGGTTCGGCAAGAGCCTGTGCCACGCCTGGGCGGCCAGTCCGATCTATCTGCTGGCCAGGTATTTTGCGGGACTTGTTCCGGTCAGAGAGAGCAGCGGCGGAGAGGAGAGACTCAGCTTCGTGCTGGAGCCGCAGCTGTCCCTGTTCGGCCGGCTGGAATGCACTCTTCCCGTGGGCATGGAAGGCGCCGGCGTATATCTGCACTGGGACGGTTCGGAGCTGCGGGCCGGAGCGACAGGTGTGAGCGGTGTGCTGCGGGTATCCGGCAGAGAGATCCGTCTGGAAGACGGGCAGGAATGTACTATATCAGCATAAATCCGGAGGGATACAAGTGTTTCGGATCGCGATCGTTGAAGATGACAGCGGGAGCCGCACACAGCTGAGAGAGTATCTCAGGCGGTTCGGAGATGAACAGGATTGTGTATTTCAGATCGATGAGTATCAGGACGGCGACGAGATCGTGGAGAACTATCTGGCCGATTACGATATCCTGCTCATAGATATCGAACTGCCGCTTCTGAACGGTATGAGCGCCGCGGAGGAGATCCGCAGACGGGATGCGGACGTGGAGATCATCTTTGTGACCCATACCACGCAGTACGCGATCCGCGGATATCGCGTCAGTGCCCTGGATTATCTGGTCAAACCGATCACCTACGAGGCTTTTGCGGAGGCGCTCAGCCGTGCCATCGAGCGCAGAGAGGTCGGCGGAGACCGCTATCTGACTCTGAATATCCGGGGAGGACACCGCAGGATCAGAGTGCAGGGGATCCGCTATGTGGAGGTGCAGGACCACGACCTGACCTACCATACCACGGAGGGAGATATCACCGTCCGCGGGACGTTCCGGGAGGCGGAGACCCGGCTTTCGGAGGAGGGATTCTTCCGCTGCAACAAGGGGATCCTCGTCAATCTCGCCTATGTGGACGCCATCGAGGGACAGAACGTGCGTCTGGGCGGAGAGGTGATCCGGCTGGGAAACAATCGTAAACGTTCCTTTATGGACGCGCTGAACCGCTATATGTACAGATGAGGAGATCATGGATCATTTGCTTCATTGGGATCTGTCAGAGACACCTGGGATCTACTATTCTCTCACTTACGGCCTGAGTGCGCTTCTTTTCATTTCTCTGAACAGGCAGAAGACTGACCGGAGCAGGTACGCCCTTTTTGCCCTCTGCTGGGGCGCACAGATGCTGTTCGCTTTCCTGACCTACCGGATACCGCAGCAGATCTTTCTGCTGTGCGTTCTCGTAGAAGTGCTGTTGATCTATGCTATGATCCGCAGCTGCTGTGACATGGACACCAGGACCTGTTCCTACTACACTTTGCGCGCCTATATGGTGGGTGAGTTCGCGGCGTCCCTGGAGTGGCAGCTGCTGTACTATGCTGTCGCCGTTCTGGGCAAGCCCTTTGATCTGCCCCTGAATCTGTTTCTCCTGGCCGTCACCCATACGGTGACCTTCAGTGTCATCCGGAAGCTGGAGCGGCGGTTCGCCGGAGACAGCAGGGATCTGGAGATCACCTGGAAGGAAGTGCGGAACGTGTTCCTGATCACTGTGGTGATCTATGCCATCAGCAATATCAGCTATGCCCTGCGGAACACTCCTTTCAGCAGCCGGTGGACGATGGAGATCTACACGATCCGCACATTGGCGGATCTGGGAGGCATCGCCATCCTGTTCGGGTACCATATGGTCCTGCACGAACTGCATACAAAAAAAGAGGCCGATCAGCTGCAGGCCGCCCTGGACCGGCAGTACGTTCATTATCAGGCATCCAGGGAGGCCATGGACCTGGTCAACAGAAAATATCACGACCTCAAGCATCAGATCCTGTATCTGAAGAGCGGGATCACCGAGGAACAGAGGCTCTCCATGCTCAATGAGATGGAGGCGGAGGTGAGCGTATATGAATCTCTGAGCCGCACCGGCCACCCCATGGTGGACACCATCCTGACGGAAAAAGGGCTCCGCTGCAGGGAGCAGGGGATCACCTTCAAAGCCATCGCGGACGGGAATGCCATGGCTTTCCTGTCCCCCGCGGAGATCTGCTCCCTGCTGGGAAATGCGCTGGACAATGCTATAGAAGCCGCGGAACAGCTGGAGGATCCGAAACTGAGGGTGATCCGGCTGAATATTGAAAAAAAGAAGAGGTTTCTTCTGTTCAGTGTGGAGAACCGGTTTGCGCAGGGACCGGTCTATGCCGATCCCGCCGGAGAACAGTCAGACGGCGGAGAGAGCAGCGGACTGCCCGTGACCACCAAGGCGGACAGGGGAGAACACGGCTTCGGGCTGCGCAGTATCGAGAGCATCGCCCATGCGCATGACGGCTCCCTTCAGGTGAGCACCAACAGCGGATGGTTCCGCCTGCAGGTGCTGATCCCCCTCCCTGCGGAAGAGAAGGGGGACGGAAACGCCGCATAAGAAGCAGCATATTGTACAGCCCTCGGGAATTGATATTTTTTTATCATTTTTTTGCGATGTTTCTGGTGACTTTACAGGACAATTGTGGTAATGTTACGAGTGATAGCGAACAAACTGACAGCCTATCAATTCAGAAAAGAGGTATTAAGAATGGCAAAACTGGATCTTACAAAACACGGTATTCATGACGTCAAGGAGATCGTTTATAATCCGTCCTACGAGTTCCTCTTCGAGGAGGAGATGAATCCCGCACTCACCGGTTATGAGAAGGGTCAGCTCACGGAACTGGACGCTGTCAACGTCATGACAGGCATCTTCACCGGCCGTTCTCCCAAGGACAAATATATCGTCATGGACGAGAACTCCAAGGACACCGTCTGGTGGACGACCGAGGACTATCCGAACGACAACCACGTGATGACCGAGGAGACATGGGCAGCGGTCAAGAAGATCGCCCAGGACGAGCTCTCCGGCAAGAGACTTTTCGTTGTCGATACCTTCTGCGGAGCGAACGCAGACAGCCGCATGGCCGTCCGGTTCATCATGGAAGTGGCCTGGCAGGCGCATTTCGTCAAGAACATGTTCATCATGCCCACCGCTGAGGAGCTCGAGACCTACGAGCCTGATTTCGTGGTCTACAACGCATCTCTGGCCAAGGTCGAGAACTACAAGGAACTCGGCATGCGCAGCGAGACCTGCTCCGCCTTCAACATCACCAGCCGCGAACAGGTCATCATCAACACCTGGTACGGCGGCGAGATGAAGAAAGGCATCTTCTCCATGATGAACTACTACCTGCCGCTGAAGGGCATGGCCGCCATGCACTGCTCCGCCAACACCGATATGAACGGCGAGAACACTGCCGTCTTCTTCGGCCTGTCCGGCACCGGCAAGACCACCCTCTCCACCGATCCCAAGAGACTCCTGATCGGCGATGACGAGCACGGCTGGGACGACAACGGCGTGTTCAACTTCGAGGGCGGCTGCTATGCCAAGGTCATCAACCTCGACAAGGATTCCGAGCCCGACATTTACAACGCGATCCGCAGGAATGCGCTGCTCGAGAACGTCACCGTCGATGAGAACGGCAAGATCGACTTCGCGGACAAGAGCGTGACCGAGAACACCCGCGTGTCCTACCCGATCGAGCACATCGAGAACATCGTCAAGAAGGTCCGTCCCATCAGCGCAGGCCCTGACGCCAAGAACGTCATCTTCCTGTCTGCGGATGCTTTCGGCGTACTGCCTCCGGTCTCTATCCTGACCCCCGAGCAGACCAAGTACTACTTCCTGTCCGGCTTCACCGCCAAGCTGGCCGGTACCGAGCGCGGCATCACCGAGCCCACCCCCACCTTCTCCGCCTGCTTCGGCCAGGCCTTCCTGGAGCTGCATCCCACCAAGTACGCCGAGGAGCTGGTGAAGCGCATGGAGCAGAGCGGCGCCAAGGCCTACCTGGTCAACACCGGCTGGAACGGCACCGGCAAGCGCATCTCCATCAAGGACACCCGCGGCATCATCGACGCGATCCTGAACGGCGATGTGCTCAAGGCACCCACCAAGATGATCCCTTACTTCAACTTCGAAGTTCCCACCGAGCTTCCGGGCGTTGATCCCGCGATCCTCGATCCCCGCGACACCTACGCGGATGCCGCCGAGTGGGATGAGAAGGCCAAGGATCTCGCAGGCCGCTTCATCAAGAACTTCCACAAGTACACCACCAACGAGGCCGGCAAGGCTCTGGTAGCTGCAGGCCCGCAGCTGTAATTTGATTAGAGGGGTTGCTTCAAGCCCTTATAACAGTTAATAAAAAAGCCGCATCGGGAGATGGTTCCCGGTGCGGCTTTGTTATATGTAGAGCAGGATGAAGAGGAAGTTTTTCTAACCATCTTCCGGGGCAGCTGTCAAGGAACCAGTATCCCTCGCCGGGGGCGTCCTTGACAGCTGCCCCGGAAGAAGGTGGGTTATAGCCAAGAGCTGCTGACGCAGCTCTGCCTCCAAGGAGGCCGACGGACGTTATATCTGCCGTGTAAAGTGTAGCCATTTTGACGCTGAGAGGCTCGAAAGGGTGACAAAAGCCCGGGTGTGTAGCCAATCTAATGCTTAGAAGCGTGAAAGGGTGACAAAAATTCAGGCGTGTAGCCAACCTAATGCATTGGTATAGGTAATAAGAGGTACAAAAGGGCAGCCGTCTTGGAAGGAGAACATCATCAGCCGCGTGAAAACCACTCCAGGACCTGAGTTTCTGCAGCTGTAATGACGCCTGAGCCTCTTCAAGTCTCTTGATGTCACTACATGAGCTGAGATTCAGTAGCTGTAATGACGCCTGAGCCTCTTCAAGTCTCATGATGTCATTCCATGAGCTGAGTTTCTGTAGCTGTAATGACAACCC
>CAMOJW010000137.1 GCA_946617225.1 uncultured Lachnospiraceae bacterium | reverse complement strand
ATCCTGCACGAGCGGCAGGCGCGCAGGGACCGGGGGATCAGAGCGAGGATCTCGGTCTTCTTTGTGCTGCTGTTTGCCTGCTGCCTCCTCTTTACAGGCTGGTATGCCATCAGCCATCGCGTGGAGCTGTTCAACAACGACTACAACAACCGCGACCAGCTGCTGGAGCGCAGGATCCGGCGCGGCAGCATCTATGCCGCGGACGGCACGGAACTGGCCCGCTCCGAGGTCAGTACGGACGATGCCGGCAACGTGTACCAGACACGCGTCTATCCCTTCGGCAGACTGTACGCCCACGCCGTGGGATATGCGGACATGGGCGGCAGCGGTGTGGAGGCTTTCTGCAAATATGAGCTGCTGCACTCTGACATACCCTTCAGCGAGAAGGTGGCCTGTGACCGGCAGGCGGAGCCTGCGGACAGGCTCTATCCGGGCAACAACGTCTATACGACGCTGGATCCCGGTCTCCAGAAGGCCGCCAGCGACGCCCTGGGGGATCTCAGCGGCGCCGTGATCATCACGGAACCGTCTACCGGCAGGATCCTGGCCATGGTGTCCAAACCCGACTTTGACCCGGGACGCATCGAAGACCTGTGGGAGGGCCTCCTGCAGGACACCGAGACGGGAACGCTGGTGAACCGCGTCTCCCAGGGGCTCTATCCGCCCGGCTCCACATTCAAGATCATCGACTGCATCGATCTTCTGGAGGAGGATCCGGATGCCCTTAACAATTACAGGTTCGACTGTGACGGGCAGTTCGAGGAGGGAGAGGACAAGATCCACTGCTTCGACTACGAAGTACACGGGCAGCAGGACCTCACGGAGTCCTTTGCCCACTCCTGCAATTCCTCCTTTGCCAATATCGGACTGAACCGGATAGACCGGAAGAACATGCGCAGGACCCTGCGGGGACTGCTGTTCAATGCGCCCCTTCCCTTCGACCTGCCCTCTTCGCAGAGCCACGTGGACCTGGGCGATGATCTGCCCGTGGACCAGGTGATGCAGATCTATATCGGGCAGGGGAGGACCGAGGTCACGCCCCTGCACATCAACATGATCACCTGCGCCGTAGCCAACGGCGGGGAACTGATGCGGCCGTATCTGGTGGACCGCATCGAGACGGCCGGAGGAGACGTGCTGAGGACCGGCGGACCGCATTCCGAGGGGACGCTGATCGAGCCGGAGACGGCCGGTAAGGTGGGCAAACTGATGGAAGCTGTCTGCAGCAATAAGTATCAGGGCACCGCCCGGATGCTGGACGGAAGAGGCTACACAGCGGCCGGCAAGACCGGCAGCGCGGAGTACAGGGAGGGGACGGAGGATTTCCACTCCTGGTTCACAGGGTACGCGCCGGCAGAGGACCCGCAGCTGTGCATCACTGTCGTCGTGGAAGGGCAGGGAGTCGCCAGCAGCTACGCCGTTCCCATCACAGCACAGATCCTGGACAGTTATTTCAGCCGATGACCGTCTGCTCCTATTGCCAAGAGGAGTCATCCTGTGATATAATCCCATGTGCTGTGTGTGACAGCTGTTGATATGCCGTTCCCGGGCACCGGCCGGGTGCGGAATGTATAGAAAGATGTGTCAGTCCGTGCCGGCACCGGTAGAGACAGAGAGGAAGGTTGAAATGTCCGTTATTCGTACCATCTGTATGGTCCTGATCATTCTCGTGAGCATCGCGATGACAGTGCTGATCCTCATGCAGGAGGGCAAGTCCCAGGGTCTCGGAGCCATCAGCGGTTCCTCGGATACCTACTGGGGCAAGAACAAGGGCCGCTCCATGGAGGGCTTTCTTGTCAAACTGACGACAGGTCTTGTCGTCGCATTCTTCATTCTGGCTATCCTTCTGAACATGCACCTCTTCTGAGGCTGCTCCGGAGGAGTGTCACGAGACAGGACGAGACACACGGTGCCGCCGCTTTTCGGCAGCACCGTTTTTCCTGTTTTTACGGAAAGAAGCGGACGGGGAGGTGGACCGGATGGCAGGCAGGGGCGGGATCAGACCCGTAGCCAATAACAAGAAGGCGTACCACGATTACTTCATCGAAGAGAAATATGAATGCGGCATCGAGCTGTTCGGCACAGAGGTGAAATCTGTCCGCATGGGCAAGTGCAGCATCAAGGAGGCCTATGTGACCGTGGACCACGGCGAGGCCTTTGTGGAGAAGATGAACATCAGCCCCTATGAGAAGGGCAATATCTTCAATCGCGAACCGCTGCGCCGCAGACGTCTCCTGCTCCACAAGAGGGAGATCCTGAAACTGCAGGGCCAGGTGCAGGCCAAGGGCTATACCCTGATGCCCCTGCAGGTCTACTTCAAGGACGGAAGGGTCAAGGTCGAGATCGGCCTGGCACGCGGCAAGAAACTGTACGACAAGAGAGAAGATCTGCGCAAGAAGGCACTTTTGAGAGAAGCTGAGAAGGATTACAAGTCTCAGATGAAGTTTTGAACGGTATTTCATGAAACAGGATCTGAATCAAAGGCAGAAAGCGCTGAATGAATCCATCAGGGCGGGGGAGTTCAGACCCGCCTATTTGCTGTGCGGAGAACAGG
This sequence comes from uncultured Lachnospiraceae bacterium, assembly GCA_946617225.1. GTDB lineage: Bacteria > Bacillota > Clostridia > Lachnospirales > Lachnospiraceae > CAG-791. The sequence goes on along the minus strand of CAMOJW010000137.1, from coordinate 3,649 downwards.
CATATCTCCGGATCCAGAACAGGGACAAGATCCTGCAGGCGCTGCTCCCGGAGGAGGGGATCGGCGGGGACAACATGAACCTGACCCGCTTCTCCGGCAAGGAGACGACAGCCGCAGCCGTCATAGAGATGGCGGAGACGCTGCCGTTTTTTGCCGACAGGAGAGTCATCCTCCTGGAGGAGACGGAGATGTGCGGCAGGAATTCCGCGGAGGGAGATCTGCTGGCGGAGTATCTGCCGCGGCTGCCGGAGACCACGGTGCTGGTGCTGGCGGAGAGAGAGGCGGACAGACGCAAACGCCTCTGCAAAGCCATTGCCAAGTGCGGCCTGGTCTTTGAGTGCGACACGCCCGACGAGAGGACGATGAATGCCTGGGCAGCCTCCCTGTTCCGCAAAGGGGGACTGCAGATCGACCGCAGAGTGCTCGCCATGTTTCTGGAGCGCACCGGGGAGGACATGCTGAACATCGCCTCGGAGGCTGAGAAACTCTGCAGCTACTGCCTCGGCAGACAGGAGGTCACGGAGGAGGACGTGGAGACTATGACCACGCCCCTGATCCGGGACAGGATCTTCGAGATGATCGAAGCTATCGCCGCCAGAGACAGGGACAAAACGATGCGCATCTACCTGGAACTGTGCGCCATCCGGACGGCGCCCCAGGCGATCCTCTCCCTTATGGAGAGACAGCTGAACCAGCTGCTGCAGGTCAAGGAGGACCTCGGCAGGATCCCGGACAGGGAGCTGGCCGAGAGGATCAAAGTGCCGCCCTTTGTCCTGAACAAGCGGTTCAAACCCCTGATCCACACGTACTCCGGCTCCGAACTGCTGGAATCCCTGGAGGAGTGCCTCCAGGCGGACCAGGATTACAAGGCGGGCCGGATCGACGCGCAGGCAGCCGTGGAACTCATCCTCGTGCGGCGCACGGAGAGCAGGGAGACCGGCGGGATCGACAGCTCCCTGCGGAACCGCACGGCGCGCTGGGACCGGTCTGAAAGGCGCAGAGAATGATCCGGCGGGAACTGTCGGGCAGTCCCGCGGCGGAGAGAAGAGCACAGACCAGGGCACTTTTATCGTGGTACGACAGCCACCGCAGAGAGCTTCCCTGGAGGGAGGACAGCAGCCCGTACCATGTCTGGCTGTCGGAGATCATGCTCCAGCAGACGCGCGTGGAGGCCGTCGTAGGCTATTACCGCAGGTTCATCGCGGCACTTCCCGACATCGCTTCCCTGGCGGCAGCTGACGAGGAGACCGTGCTCAAACTGTGGGAGGGCCTCGGATATTACAGTCGCGCGAGGAGCCTGCAGAGAGCCGCTGTCATGGTGATGGAGCAGTACAGGGGCAAGCTCCCTCCGGACCCCGCGGAACTCAGGAAACTCCCCGGGATAGGTGAGTATACCTCCGCTGCTATCGCCTCTATCTCTTTTGGTGCGGCGGAGCCCGCCGTGGACGGGAACCTCCTCAGGATCTATGCCAGGGCGGCCCTTTACAGAGAGAATATCCGAACACCTGCCGCCGCATCGGCAGCCCGTGCTTATTTTAAGGAGCGGATGACTTCCCGGCCCGGGGACTTCAACCAGGCGCTGATGGATCTCGGCGCGACGGTATGCACACCTCCGCCCCGCCGTCCGGACTGCGCTTCCTGCCCCTGGTCGGCCCACTGCGCCTCCCTGCGGGAGGATCCCTCGGGTGAGACGGCGGCAGAGCTTCCCGTGATGCCGGACAAAAAGGCCCGCAGGAAAGAACACCTCACGGTCCTCATGCTCTATATGGGAAACCGCATCCTTCTGCGCAAAAGGCCCCCGAAAGGACTCCTGGCGGGACTCTATGAATTTCCGAACCTGCCCGGGGAACTCTCCGGAGAGGAGGTCACAGAAGCCGTGCGGTCCATGGGACTGTCCCCTCTGCGGGTCCGCGGCGCGGGCAGTGCCAGGCACATCTTCACCCACAAAGAGTGGGAGATGAGCGGCTATGAGATCCTCCTGGCCGACGGACCGGTTCCTGCCGGCCTGATCGCCGCGGGGAGAGAGGAGCTCGGGGAGCGGTATGCCATACCGTCCGCTTTTGCCCGCTATGTGGAAAAGCTCTCCTCTATTGTGGTAGAATAGTAGAAACAGAACCCGGAAGGAAATGAACATAAAATGAAACTTCTATCGATAGCAGTACCCTGCTACAATTCTGAAGCCTATATGGAGAAATGCGTGGAATCTCTCCTCGTCGGCGGCGACGAAGTGGAGATCCTCGTCGTTGACGACGGTTCAAAGGACCGGACCGCGGAGATCGCCGACAGACTGGAAGCAGAGCATCCCACGATCGTGCGCGCCATCCATCAGCCCAACAAGGGCCACGGCGGAGCGGTCAATACAGGCATAGAGAATGCCAGCGGCCTCTTTTTCAAGGTCGTCGACAGCGATGACAAGGTGAGGGCAAGCTCCTACAAGGTGATCCTGGATACCCTCCGCGGATTCGTGGAGGACGGACAGGCCACCCTGGACCTGCTGATCAGCAACTTTGTCTATGACAAGGAAGGCCAGAAACACAAGAAAGTCATGGAATACCGCAGGACCCTGCCCACCGGGCGGGTGTTCGGCTGGGAGGAGGCGGGGCGCTTCTCCAAGGGACATTACATCCTGATGCATTCGGTGATCTACCGCACCGCCCTGCTCAGGGACAACGGTTTCAAGCTGCCCGAGCACACCTTCTATGTGGACAATCTCTACGTCTTCGAGCCGCTGTCCTATGTAAAGACCATGTACTACCTGGACGTGGATTTCTATTATTATTTCATCGGCAGGGGCGATCAGTCGGTCAACGAGACGGTCATGATCTCCAGGCTTGACCAGCAGGCGCGGGTCAATGATCTGATGACGGATTTCTTCACCGACCCCGCGCACGCTGAGCGCATCAGGGAATGCAAGCCCATGTACAGGTATCTCTACAACTATCTGGAGATCCTGTTCACCATCACTTCGGTGCTGGCTCTGCGATCCGGCAAGCCGGAACACATGGCCATCCGCGACGAGGTGTGGGATCATCTGAAAGAGAGGGATCCCGCCCTCTACAGGAAACTGAGGACAGGCGCCTTTGGTATTGCCATGCATCCTGTGGGACCGGTCGGCAGACAGGCGACCCTGCTCCTCTACAGGGCGGCACAGAAGATCTTCGGCTTCAACTGATACGAGACAGGACCGGATCCGATGAGCAGGATCCATCCGGAAGGGAGAGGCAGACACATGGAGAACCGTGTAAATGACACTGTCCGGGCATTGATCTATCTTATGCGCTGTGCCCTGCATGGGACGGCTCCCGCACCGGAGAAACTTTCCGCTTTCGGAGCGGCCCCGGAGGACCTTCCCGCCGCGGCGGCCGAACAGGGCGTCGTGATCCCTGCGGGGATGGCGGTCATGGCCATGGAGAGGGAGCATCCGGGATCGACAGATCCGGCCGTCATGACCGCCTGGGCGGAGGCTGTCCGGAAAGCACGTGCAGAGGCATACGCAGAGGCACAGGGGGATGCGCCGGCGCAGGAAGCCGGCCCCCAGGGTGAGACGGAAGAGGAACGCTATCTCTCCCTGATCCTGCGGCAGATGCAGGAAGCGCAGCGGGAGATGAAGCTCTCCTCCCTGGCAGAGCTGTTCCTGTACGTAACCAGG